>JAGLOF010000064.1 GCA_023139105.1 bacterium | reverse complement strand
TTGTTCGTTGCCAATCCCTATATCTTTTTCTCTTCCGGGTTTTGTAGTTAAATCATTATTCGTTAATCGATATTCGATTTTTTTTGACTGATAGTTCCACACAATTGCCGGAAGAACCATTCTTATTAATAATCAACAGAAATATTTTGTCTGATAATTGCCAACTTTAAAATACGATTTCCAAACTCAGTCTCAATATGGACAATATACATTCCACTGGCTACATCCCAGGCACCATCATTAGTGATATCCCACTTTTCAAAAGGTGTACCATTCTCATGCACAAGCGTCCTTACAAGATTGCCAGACAGAGAGAAAATACGGATAGTACAATTATCTGCAGGCAGACGGTTAAAAGTAATTTGGTTTGTATATACAGTACCGTTAACGCTCACCGAACCCTTGTATGGATTAGGAAATACATTGATGTCTTCAAGGCGTTCTTTGGCAATTTCTGCACTCTTTGTTGGATTCAAATCTGCAGTTGAAAATGTAAATACATCTAATACTGAATTTGGTTTATTTGTACGAATATTTATAATTGTACCGGTTGACGGTGGTTCAGTGAAATAATTTCCAGTTGCGTTTGCACTCCATTCATCAAGATACATACTAAAAATTACTCGACCGAATGTATGGCCACTATCCCACCACTCGCCCCACATGAAATCATCAGTAACTGATACACCACCATCAGCCAGGATTGCGGCTTCGTCATAAGGCTTATCAGTGGCATAAAGACGTTCATAGTTTACATCACTCCAAGGGCTATCACATGAGTAGCCTCCATCCCAATAACCATTTTCATTGGTATCATGCATACCACAATGTACCTGAGTTCTCGTTCCATCCATATCTATCTTCCAGACCTGGAAGGGCAGACGTCCATTATCAGTATCGGTATATACAGGAATATAATTTGATACATCCGCTACTGTTGCACCAACGGGACCGCTCTGATATCCATTGAGTAAATAATTACCCCAAATATCAAGAATGATCTGACCCTCAGAGATATCTACAAAACGAATCTCATAGTCTTCTGAAGTCATATTACCACGCCAGTTGAGACGATCTTGCCATGGGGCGTCTTCTTCTCCCTGAATATGAATATAGAATACAGCATTATCTACACGGTTAACAGGGGCATTAAGGTTATGATGCAAATTGCTATCAATAATTGCACCGGTATCATTCAACTCAACAATATCCCTTATGCCAATCGGAGGGGCGGAAAAGTTGATGAGCAATCCATCAACTGGCAACCAGTCGGATCCTTGATTTTGACGGGTCATATTGTCCAGAACAGTAACACCTGAGGTAACATCAACCAGTCTCCAGCGCAGTTCCATAGTTGTATCAATTTCTTCACCATTCTGCTCATAGACTTCGACATTAAAGAAATCTACACTATAATCGTGTCCAGTAACTTTACGTGGGTCAACAACTTCCACTGTTACAACACCTTGACTTGGACCGGAAGCATGTGTGACCTCAATTGTTGTACTTGTCTCTACATTGATCTGTTCATCAAGAACTGGGCACTGTGGCACGCCGCATACCGCAGCTGGAAGAGTCTCCATAGATCGTGGAGTGCCGAATTCATTAACAGCATAAGCTGTTACTGCAAAATTATATATCTTCCCATTAACCAATGGCTTGGATGAAACTAAATTTGAATTGACATTCAAATAGTACCGAAGCCCGGAATCTGTTCCATATTGCACAGGACTTTCTATGTGACTGGAAATATCTAAATCAAATTTAGAGCCCCAGACTGTAGTAATACCATTTTTAATATCATATGTCGCTATACGTGTCCAACTTGTATCCAGATATGACATCCACACGTTGAATCCTTCAAACTCATAGCCCTCACTCATAAATGAAACAGCAGCATCATCCCAGGTTAAAATCAATTCTTCATCTAAAGAAGATACTTTTAATAAAGGAGTGGGTATTAAGTCAGGCATTACAAAATTAAAATCATAGATCTGCTGTACTTGAGCATCGTTGTACTTCATCAAGGCAACTGAGGCTATGTTATCGCCACCAACTGCGCCGCCATCTCCAATAACAACGCCTATTACTATATTCTGCGTATCTCCTACTGCAAATGTGAACGGACCAGATGCATGCCCCATTCTATTATCACTTGGATGAGTAATATGTCGCAAAAGCCAACCTGTTCCGGTTACTGGATCGCCTGAAAATGGAAATGTCGTTATCTGACCTGTTGTTGGATCAATCCAGGGCGAACCATTACTTCGTAAACCTCTTACATTATCATATAACATAAGAGCACCTTCATTATTTTTTGAAGGATCATTCATTCCGGTGATTGGGGAGCCACCCAGATATACAAAGTATGATGTCATATTTAGCATCTTGCTCTCAAAATACACACGGCCATTATTCAACACAAGGTCTGATCCTCCCGGATCAGCTACAATTGGCCCCTGAAAGAAATCACTGCCAATCGCTGGTGCACCTGCCCCATAATGGTCATCATCATTATTATCGCCATTATATACATAAGCAATACCAAGAGCGGGATCACAACCTGTATAATCATCATTGCAATTGCCAATATCAGCATCATACCACATACCTACATAGGCACTGTCAAGATCATTACCATCAGGATTTTTATTTATAATGCGGTAGCGAATAAAAATTGTCTTGCCCAGAGCACCAGGGCGATCATATGCCCACGTTGTCTGTTGCACTTCAACGCCAATGGGTGGTCGTTCAAAAAGGTTCATATGTTCATTACCAAGATCATTGTAAACAGACCATAACATCTGATCTCCAATTACCTGGGAAGGGCAGCCCTGATCAATGGCTACCTGATCAACAACGTCACCTTTATTATATTTATATACCTTGAATTCCAGATTATTTTCATCTGCAGGATTACCACCCGGAAGAATTACACCAGGTTGAAATTCAGTAGCATGCTGAACAGCGGCAGTACGAACTTCACCATCATGCAAGCCCAGCAAATGTAATCCCGCACAATAAAGAATGGAATTTTCACGTTGACCCTTTGGATAGAACAAGCCTCCCATTTCTCCATCAAAATATGCACCGAACATTCCATTATTTAAAATAGCAGCCTCTATCTGGTTTATGTCAATATATTCGCAAGAGACTGCTGTCATTTTTTGAGTTAAGCCTTTTTTTCTTGAGTTTTTTTTCTCATCTGCATATAGATTAAAAGACATAGCAAAGCCAAATGCAGCCAGAAGACATAAAGCAGTAAGTTTATTTTTGATAAACATAGTACCTCCGTTATCCGGGATATTTTTGAGGATGTAAACATGGAATATTAATTTTTAAGAGACTATGAAAGTATAATAAAGTATTTTGGCAATAGCAAGCAAAAAATGCGGATTAAGTAATTATTTTTCAAAAAATATAAGGATCTGTTGTTGATACCACCTGATCAGTTATTATAAAATGGAGCTACACCATATACCTTATATGCCTCTTAAAGCTTTCTTTATGAGTTTCACATGATGAGGTCTTAGAAGCACCTGTTTATTTATTATTAAATAAAAACTTATCCATTAAACTCTATAAATTCAAAAAGAAATTATAACATACATAAAAAAACGGCCCCCATATGGGAGCCGTCTGAAAAGAACCTATTAATAAACACCTTTTTTAGCCTGCTGGTCCCAGGAATAGTTTTGAATTTCTCCCAGAAGGTCAGAGTGAACAAGCCTAAATTCTCTATTTGAGTGAAAATCAATAAAGACAAATTCTACACCGTCTTGAAGTTCAGAATAACTCCAGATAGTGTAAGGTCTTCGGTTTGTTTCATATGGATGTGGATCTATATAAGATGGTGGCCCATATATAATATAAACTCGACCTCTATCGGATAACCAACCAGCCCTCTTGAATCCGGAAAATTTATTATTTGAATAATTGACTCTCGTCATATACTCAAGTCTAAATTCATTTATAGGTGTAGCAATATTTGAGTCTCTCTTTTTCCAAAATTTGAATAACCAGCGTCGTTTAAGATCTAATTCAGTGATATGCTCACATTCATTTCTTTCCTTATCTGTGGCAACATATTTTATATATTCCATCTCATCATCAACACGCTCTTCATCCATCTCTGCAAATTCACTAATTTCAAATAACTTATTCCAGTCCATATTTTCAATAAGTGCATCTCTGGAAATATCAGGATTATAAATATAGAAAGATGTAGATTTTTCAGAAAGCAAATTACCATTTTCTGTTTTAATTGTCAGTTTCAGGTTATAGGTCCCTGATGCAATGGAATCAACACGAAAAAGTCCTGTTTCAACACTGGCTTCTACCGATTGCTGTCTCAATATACTCTTAGCTTCAATGTTCGGTATTCTTAGATTATCCCCATCGGTAATTACGTATTCAAATAAATAATTTGAACTATCTTTAATTGAAGTAAGTTGATATGTTTCAGCATAAAAATATAAAAATCTTACAGAAGAACCATATAATTTACCAGGATTAGGAATAACAAGCAGTGTATTTTTATAAAACAAATTTGATCTGTCTTGAACACCACGTTGAATTTGTGATGCTAATTGAATATCACTGATATAGGGATTATCTCCCCGGGGAGCAGTGATATTAGTTTTAAATTCTATAGAATCTGCATATAAATAGTTAGAAAGGTCACGTACTTTCAGCTTAACAGTGTATTCTCCGGATGAAACAATGTAGGATATTTTATCAAGGATTGACACCATTGGAATACCTTCGGAGAGATCTACAGCTGTACCCTGTACTTTCCATTTCTCCGAAACAACTGTTTTTTGATCTTGAAGAATTTTAAATTCCACTTCTCCAAGCCATTGATACTGATTCTCGCTTATTTTTGAATATTGAGCATTACTATGAACGATTGAATAATAAAACTCCCAATTTAACCGGTCAGAATTATAACGAAAGGCTGCATTATCAACTTGCAATTTCAACGCTTTTTCCTGAGCATAAGTATTAGTAATATTATAAAAACAGAACATCCCCAGCCATATCATCAAGATAACATTTTTATACCGGTTCATCACCTTAATCTCCATATAGATCTAAAATAAGAGAGGTTGGCTTCAATAAGAAGCCAACCTCAAAAAAGATATTAGCCCATCAGCCTAGAATAACATAGTTGCACTGAAAACCAGGTTATTATCAAAATAATCTGTTGTAGTGCGATAGGCAAAATCAAAGGCCATTTTCATAGTTGTGGTTAATGGATATAGTAAACCAAAACCAAAGTTGGGCCCATATGTATAGCTCTGGCCACCAGCAACATCTTCGCCTTCATTCAGCGCATAATCATAACCTGCGCGTAAGAAGAACATATTGTCATAACTTGCTTCAATACCGGCACATAACTGGTCATTGAGGAAGTTATTATGGCGATATGTACCACAGAACGTTACAAGTGCTTGTTCCATTGGGGCCATTTCATAAGCCAGTGCCATCTCAAATGATGAGGGCAGCTCAAATTTCTCGCCCTTAAAAGCAAGATTACGTGTCGGTGATCCGGGGGGTACATCGGGTACATCAACTGTACGCTCTAATGCACGACCGGAAAAACGGGCAGGTGCACCAAAGTTTTTCATAAGCACACCAAGCTGTACACCATAAGAAGTCTTGTACTGCACACCCATATCAACAGCAAATGTTGAGGCAGAGGCTTCCATAATGGTTTCACTGATAAATTTTGCATTTACACCAACAAATATACGATCACTCATGGCGCGTGCATATGTAAGGCCAATTGTCATAAATGCCGGTGAGTAAAATCTACCTGTACCATTAGGCTGGTCTTCGGTTGTTTCTGCAATGTCACCAAATGACAATGACTGAAAAGAGAAACCAATATGTCCGAAACCTGTTTTTGTTATAAGTGCTGCATTGGTAACATTAATGTCAGCAATATACTTCATGTAGGAAAAGTTAGCTTCAAGATTTTGATCTGTACGTGCAACACCTGCAGGATTCCAATAAATTGCGTCAATACCGCTGACGTAAGCTGCAGTTGCGCCACCCAGGGCAATGCCCCGCGCGCCAACAGGAATCAGTAATTCTTCCGCGCTTGCCGTTCCCTTTTTCTCAGGATTACCGGCCAATGCGGTAAGGCTGACTCCAATCACCATCAAAAGCGTTACGGCGACTAGAAATAGCTTCTTACCATTCATATCATAACTCCTATGCTTTAAAACACTGAGTAAGTTTAACAAATATCTTTTACTTGTTAATATCAACATTGAATCTAAATATGTTGATATCTTGCTTCACGGTTGACAACGCCAAGCTTCAAGATCTTGTTACCAAACTCGGTCTCTACGTGGATGAGATACATACCACTTGCCACAGGCAGCTGTTCATCGTTTATCAGATACCATCTTTCAAAAGGTGTTCCGTCGTTATGAACAATGGTATTGACCAATGAGCCTGAGAGAGAGAATACACGAATTGTACATTCTTCAGGCAGGTTGTTAAGTGTTACGAACTGCGTAAAGAAGTTACTCTCGGCTTTGTTATGTGCGAAATAAGGATTGGGGAATACATTGATGTCTTCCAACCGTTCCTTGGCAATTTCTGCATTCTTAGAAAGTTCCATATTAGCAGTTGAAAAAGTATACTTGTCCAAACTGGAATTGGGCTTATTGGTACGAATATTTACAATTGTACCGGTTGACGGTGGTTCAGTAAAATAATTTCCAGTTGCTTCTGCACTCCAACTATCTGTATACATACTAAAAATTATACGACCAAATGAATGGCCACTATCCCACCACTCGCCCCACATGTAATCATCAGTTACAGAGACGCCACCATCAGCCAGAATAGCTGCTTCGTCATAAGGCTGGTTAGTGGCATAAATACGTTCATAGTTTACATCACTCCAAGGGCTATTACATGAGTAGCCTCCATCCCAATAACCATTTCCATTGGTATCATGCATACCACAGTGCACCTGGGTTCTGGTTCCATCCATATCTATCTTCCAGACCTGGAACGGTAAACGACCATTATCAGTATCGGTATACACAGGAGTATAATCGCCTACATCAGCAACTGTTGCACCAACCGGACCGCTCTGATATCCATTGAGTAAATAATTACCCCACATATCAATAATGATCTGACCTTCAGAGATATCTACAAAACGAATCTCATAGTCTTCTGTAGTCATCCTATTACGCCAGTTTAAACGGTCTTTCCATGGGGCGGGATCTTCTCCCTGCAAATGGATATAGAATACAGCTTTATCTAAACGGCTAACACCAGCATTAAGGCTATGATGCAAATTGGTGTCAATAATTTCACCCGCATCATCCAACTCAACAATATCCCTTACACCAGCCGGAGGACCTGAAACTCTTATCAGTAGTCCATCAACTGGCAGCCAGTCAGAGTCTTGATCTTGACGGGTCATATTGTCCATAATAGTAACACCGGAAGTAACATCAACCAGTCTCCAGCGCAGTTCCATTAGTGTATCAATTTCTTCACCATCTTGTTCATAAACTTCGACATTGAAGAAATCTACACTATAATCGTGTCCTGTTACTTTACGTGGATCCACTACTTGTACAGTTACAACACCTTGACTTGGACCAGTAGCATGGGTAACATCAATTATTGCACCTGTTTCAGTATTAAGCTGCTCATCAAGAACTGGACGTTGAGGAATAGCTACAAGTTCTTGTGGAGCATTTTCAAGAACTTTAGGTGTACCTTCTTCATTAACACCATAAGCGGTTACTGCAAAATAGTATGGTTTACCATTAATCAGAGCGGCATTTGTTCTCGGATCGGCAATAACTGTATAAGAGAACTGAACGCCATTATCACTACCGAATTGGACAGGGACTTGAATCATATCTGAGAGACTTACATCAAAAACCATGTCCCATACTTTAGTGATTCCATTAGCAACATCATATGTATGTACAAGTTCCCATATACCACTGGGGCCGTCTTTCATCCATATGTTGTAGCCTTCAAACTCATAACCTTGTGTTGAGTATAAAGTTGCAGCATCATCCCATGTCAGGACAATCTCTTCATCAAGAGATGTAACTTCAACAACAGGTGGCTCGGGAACGGTAGGCAGATCAAAGTTAAGATCATAGGCCATCTGTGCCTGGGCATCATTATATTTCATAAGAGCGACTGACGCCAGGTTGTTACCACCAACCGCACCGCCATCACCAAGAACAAGACCCAGAACCACATCCTGCGTATCACCTACAGCCAGTGTGAAGGGACCGGAAGCATTACCGGTACGAACATCGTTTGGCGCACCGATATGACGGAATAACCAGCCTGTACCAGTTGTTGGATCACCGGAAACAGGGAATTTAGTTGTTTGACCTGTAGTAGGATCTACCCAGGCTGCACCGTTACTACGGTAACCCTTGACAAAGAAATATGCCTCAATGGCACCTTCATTATCTTTTGTAGGATCGTTCATACCGGTAATGGTTGAACCATTCATATAAAGAAAGAACGCTGTCATATCAAGTTTACGGCTCTCGGGGTACTCACGGCCGTTATTCAAGACAACGGTTCCACCGCCCGGATCGGGAATAATGGGACCCTGGAAGAAATCACTACCAAATGCAGGTGCTCCTGCTCCGTAGTATGAAGCATCATTATTATCACCATTATACACATAACCGATACCAAGATCTACATCACAACCTGCGGCATCGTCATTACAGTCACCGAGATCAGGATCAAACCAGATACCAATATAGGCACTGTCAAGATCAAGGCCGTCGGGGTTCTTGTTAATTAAACGATATTTCAGGAAGATTGTCTTTCCCAGGGCACCAATACGATTATATGCCCATACAGTCTGCTGAACTTCAACACCAATCGGTGGAAGTTCAAAAAGTGAATTATGCTCATCACCAAGATCATTATAGACACACCACAGCATCTGGTCACCCATTACTTCTGCGGGGCATCCCATATCAATGGCTACCTGGTCAACGACATCACCCTTGTTGTACTTGTACATTAAATACTTATCATCTAATTCATCGCCTGGTGCGCCATTTGGCAAAATTTCACCGGGTTGAAATTCCGTAACATGCTGTACAGCGGCAGAACGAATTTCATTGCCGTGTTTACCAAACAGGTATAAACCACCTGAATAGAGTACATATAAATTTTTCTGTCCTGCGGGATAAAACATACCTGCAGATCCGGTAGCCGGATCGTTACCGATTTTACCATCACAAGTGACTACACAGTCAATCTCATTGATGCTTATCCAATCAGATCCTGCAGATGATTTGGCAAGCTTACGGCTTTTCAAATCATTAGTATCCCCTTCTTTTGCCACTGCGCCAACGGAGAAAGCCGTTAACAGCAATAAAGCAAGAAGAGAAATAAAGATGGATTTTTTACTCATAATCCGTTCTCCTTAAACATAAATAATCAGTATTATGGATTCATTACGCTTTAAATAATCCTGAATAACTAGATCGCGAAGCGTACACCAAATCTGACCTGACGAGGAGCCTGCCATCCAAAGCTGCCACAATTAGTTTGGACTG
Source organism: bacterium (assembly GCA_023139105.1). Lineage (GTDB taxonomy): Bacteria > Zhuqueibacterota > QNDG01 > QNDG01 > JAGLOF01 > JAGLOF01. The sequence continues at coordinate 55,372 of JAGLOF010000064.1, read as the reverse complement.
CTTCATACCAATTAAGCCAATCATCACCATATGCTGCAGTCTTCTCAGCCAGTTTTGTCTGTCCTTCGTCTGTTAAAAGCCAACCATCTGTATCCGGACGGCCTGTCTGTTGATAGAAATTAGTAATAGACTTGCTGTTCAGCAGGTTAAGTGCCCATAAATATGCCTGCATCTTGAGCGGACCGACAGTAAAACTCTTGGTGATTTTAGCATCAAGTTGCATGAACCATGGCAGCCTGGAGCTATTTGGTGCACCCAGAGGTGTTGGAGCATTGAAACCGTAGATTGATGAATATGCACCGGCAATACCGATTGCCGTATATGGTGCGCCTGATGAAACATCAAACTTGAAGTTTGCGCCTATATTACCCAAGGGATACATACCCATAAATTCAGGACCGTCGTCTGCCTTGGTGCGGACATCAATAACAGCAGTGGCTGCATGACGAATGTCAAAATCAAGAGTCTGAACCACTTTGGGGAAGAAAGGTGTAGTTTCTTGCCACGCAATATCTCTATGAGATTGAGCATCAGAACCTGTACCATGTGCAACTGTGTATGTGTACATGATCTGAGTCTGAACGCGCGATGTACGACGCATGTTGAAAGTTGTTGTAAAACCTCTAACGGTAGAGAAATCACCATTTGTAAAGAGATCCGGTGAAGTATATCCGGATTCAAGAGGTACAATCATGCGGCGGATAGTAATAAGATCACGCACGTCTTTATAATATGCAGTTACATCTAAAGATGCATTGTCACCAAATTGCATCTGGAAACCAAATTCATATGTTGTCTGTTTTTCAGGTTCCAGGTTTGGATTGGGCTGTGGTGAGAAGAAAGGTGTATTAAAGATCTGAGAAGACAGACCTGTAAAACCTGAGCGTCCCCACAGAAAATCCGTATTAACCGGCTGTACATACTTTCCGTATTGAGCATGAAAAACTGCTCTGTCAGTTACAGGAAAAGAAAAACCAAGACGTGGAGTAATGTATGTATATTGTTTCTCTTTACCGAAATCTTCATCAGACATTACCGTACCGGGTGCTTGGGTCAGGTTGGTCCAATCATTAATTGACTCAAAGCCATTACGGAAATGGTCAACACGTACACCAAGGTTCAAGATCATATCTTTAAGCTCAATCTCATCCTTAAGATATACAGAAGCCATCACAGGAGTCATGGGCTTGTTATGAAGATTGATGTCTGTCTTGATAAGATTACCATCAGCATCTGTAGGTACACCGGACAGAGTTTGAGTTACAGTATTATCATTAACCTCTTCACCCATCCAGTCATAACCGATGAGACGTAGTGCGAGACCGGCATATCTGTCATACTCGGTATATTTGGTTTCATCCTGGTAAGTCGCTGTAGTCATGCGATTATGATAACTCCGTGCAGCAATGCTGAAGCGGCGGATGTTCTCTTGCTGGAGCTCAATACCAAACATGGCCTGATGACTCTGACCGATCTGCCTGGTAATATCAAACTTAAATGAATAACGCGTCTCTCTGTCTTTAGAATAAGCATTAAACCGGGAGGAACCGGGATACTGAATTCTAAAAGCATCTTCAAATGGCAATGGAAATGCACGGCCCATAGACTTGTCCAGCAGTGCAGGATTAGTCTCGGGATTGCCCCAGGCGTCCAGATCTGTGCCAAAACGCTTGTCATAGTTCTCGCTGAAACGGTCATAATAACTTAGAGATAAAGTATAAAATGTGTTAGGATCAAGAGAATGAGTCATATTGAGATATGTGTTTATCGTTGTTCTGTCATTGATCCATGGTGCAAGTTCATTCTGCAAAAAGCGTGTAGGAGCAGCCTCGGAGCGCTGAAATTTAGCTTTGGCATAGTTCAATCCGTAACGCACGCGGAATGGTTTAAAATTAAAGACTAAGTTGGAATTTATTGACCAGCCATAGTTTGTGTTTCCGGGAATACGGCCGGGAGCATAATCCATATAAAGATCAAGTGTATCATGGATTGTCTCACTGCTGCGATTCCGCCAGGAATAAGGTACAGACATAGAATCTTGTTGAAAGCCCTCAAACCATGATGCATTAGATGCATTATTATAGATATTTCCTGCAGCAAAAAATGAAATCTTATCCCAACCGGGAACAACAGGGCCACTCAAGGTTAATGTATAATCATTATAACCGAATGAGTAGAGTTTGTCAATGCCGAGAATCTCATAGGCACCGCGATCATCCTGGACTGCCCAGAAATCATCACTTACAAGTTCACCGGTTATTTTATATTTGGGACCACCTGATTTCATGGTTGTCTGTGTAATACCGGACATTCTGCCACCGTAAGACGCATTAAAACCACCCGTTTGTGTCTGAACCAGTGAAACGGCATTCTGGATGATGAGTCTATTATCATTATCACCGGCGCGGGGACGTGTAACATTTACGCCATCAACATAATAGGCCATCTCACCGTCACGGCCGCCTCTAACATGTAGATCGCCGGCGGCGGATTCCACAACACCCGCCATACTGGCAACGGCATCGTTTACACCACGAACAGGCATGTTCTGCAATTGGTCGGCACTGAGGCGCTGAATATCATTGGTCTCGCCTTTTACAATAAGCGGACGTTCAGCAATAATTACAACTTCCTGACCTTCGAGTACTGCTTTTGACAGCTCGAAATCACGGAATGTAGTAACACCTTCAGCAACGATGATATTCTCAACCGTCATTTTGGCGTAGCCCATATACATAACCTGGACTGCATAAACGCCTGCAGGTACGTTAAGAATGATAAAGTTGCCATTTACATCTGTGGCCGCGCCCATCTGTGATCCACCAACAATCACATTGGCACCGAATAGAGGGGCCTTGGTCTCAGCGTCCACTACCGTTCCACGAATCTTACCGGTGGCCGCCATGATCAGGCCCGGAGCCAATAAGGCAACCACAATAAGACAGAGAATGGTTTTTGTTAATTTTCCGGAATTCATAAAGATGCCTCCTTCTAAAAATTTGGCACATAGATAGATGTCAAGTTATCTTGACCAATCTCCTCACATAACCCTTCCTCCTAATATCAATAATATCTCCCGCCATCACCTCCTTTCATTTCTATTTTCTTCCATATATTTACTGGCTTGGAAATGACAAAAGCCACCTCAAGACGTAGTCGTCTTATGACGACGTGATTCGACTTTTGAGATGGCTGTGATTCATTTCCCCTCCAAATCAGGAAGATCAGTGAAACCAGAACGGGACGCAAAACAATCGGCAATGCCCTTATTGCCGTCAGCAGCCCGGGACCAGTCTATATAATTATTATTTTAAAGACTGTACTTTGAGATTGTAACTTTCTTTTATTCTTAACATATAGGTATGTACTTCTTCCAACAATTAAGGTATATAATAGGAAAAAGTCCTGACATTGTCAAGACTTTTTATTCCCTGTTACCCTCTTTGAACCTAAAAAAAACATTATTTATATTCATTTTCATACATTTTCCATAAATTGCATGTAAACCATATAAAATCAATATATTTTCTCTGATTTATGGAAAAATTTATGCAATAGCTTTCCGCTTTATCACTTCTTTCTTGTATTTATATACCGGCTTCTTTCCTTTATTTATAACATTCTCACTAATGATGCACTGTTCCAAATCTGTTAATGATGGAATTTCATACATAATGTCCAACATAATCTCTTCCATAATAGATCTCAGAGCACGGGCTCCGGTACGTTTTGTCACGGCCTTTTTTACAACAGCTTTAAGCGCAGCCTCTTTAAATTCAAGGATGACGTTATCAAGATCAAACAATCGTTTGTATTGTTTCAGCAATGCATTTCTCGGCTCTTTCAAAATTCTAAGTAAAGCCTCTTCGCCCAATGTATCCAGTGTGTTGATAACAGGCAGCCTTCCGATTAATTCCGGGATAAATCCGAAACGAAGTAAATCATCAGGTTCTGCCTCTTTGAGAAGATCGCCCAGGGAAATCTCATTTTGAGCTGTTACCTGTGCACCAAAACCCATTACTTTTTTCCCGATTCTGGCGGAAATAATTTTATCTATGCCTTCAAAAGAACCACCGCAAATAAACAGAATATCTTTTGTATTGATATTTACCAGAGCTTGCTCAGGATGCTTGCGCCCGCCTTTGGGCGGCACAGAGACAATGGCACCTTCCAGCAGCTTCAAGAGCCCCTGCTGCACACCTTCACCGGAAACATCTCTTGTAATTGATGAACTCTCTGTCTTACGGGCAACCTTGTCAATTTCATCGATATAAATAATACCACGTTCAGCTTGTTCCAGACGATAATCTGCTGCCTGTAAAAGTCTTACAAGAACATTTTCCACGTCTTCACCGACATAACCGGCTTCTGTCAGAGTGGTTGCATCGGCAATAGCAAAAGGCACTTGTAGCGATTTAGCCAATGTCTGTGCCAATAGAGTCTTGCCAGTGCCGGTTGGTCCTATCAAAAGAATATTGCTTTTGGAGAGTTCAACACCACCCTCCATACTTCTGTCATTAACACGTTTATAATGATTATAGACAGCCACAGCAATTGTTTTCTTGGCTTCATCTTGTCCAATAACATAGTGATCAAGTTCTTTTTTGATATCCTGTGGAGTCGGAATGGGATGAAGCATTTTCAGAGAACGATGCGCCATGTCACTCTTTATTATCTCTTCGGCATAACGTACACATTCATTACAGATATTAACACCAGGTCCTGTAACGATAGCATCTATTTCTTCTGAAGATCGCCCACAAAACGAGCAGACATATTGACGTTTCTCACTCACTTGGAGTCCTTTTTAGATACTTTTTTTGATTTTGAATCGGATGTACGTATCATAACTTCATCAATAAGGCCATAGTTCTTTGCTTCTTCTGCAGACATGTAGAAGTTCCTGTCAGTATCCTGTTCAATTTTCTTAAGTGGCTGCTCTGTATGATTGACCAGGATTGCATTCAACCTTTCACGAAGGGTCAAAATTTCCTTTGTGGCAATTTCAATATCAGAGGCCTGACCCTGGGCACCACCTAATGGCTGATGAATCATTACGCGGGCATGAGGCAGTGCGGAACGTTTACCTTTTGCGCCGGCAGCAAGTAGTAATGCCCCCATACTGGATGCCTGTCCCATACATATGGTAGCAACATCCGGGCGAACATATTGCATAGTGTCATATATCCCCAATCCGGAGGCCACATAACCACCCGGAGAATTTATATATATAAAAATATCTTTTTCAGGGTCTTCAGCTTCCAGAAAGAGTAACTGTGCAATTACCAGGCTGGCTACTATATCATCAATGGCAGTGCCAATGAAGATAATACGTTCACGTAATAGACGAGAAAAAATGTCATAAGACCGCTCTCCTCGACCTGTTTGCTCAACAACAATTGGAACCAAACTCATGATTAGTCCTTAAATTATAAAATAGTACAACCGCATTATTCTGATTTGGGCGGTGTTGGTGCCTTTGGTGTTACCTGCTTGATCTTTGCCTCTTCTCTAATCAATGCAAACACCTTATCTTCAAGCAAGCTATCTCCCAGGTGCTGCCTGTGTTGCTCATCCTTGAACCATGATTTCATCTTTTTATCTTCATTACCCGATGCATTGACTACCTTGTCGATCTCAGACTGAATTTCATCCTCCGATACTGTTAAAGACTCGGCAATTGCAATTGCACTCCACAACTTGCTCCATTTCAAATTCCAGACAACTTCGGGCCGTCTTGCAGTCCTGAACTGATCTGCTGTCATCTCAGCCTGTGGTTGCTTCTGAAAGTCTTCCCACATGTGATCAAGCACATTTTCAATCATGGCATCAGGCAAAACAAATTCATTGCGTTTTATTGTTTCATCAATTAACTGTTGTTTAAAATAACGTGCGGACTCTTCTTCACGTTGAGCAGTAATACGTTCATGAACATTCTGCTTCAATTCATCCAGAGTTTTAAACTCACCCATCTCCGCAGCAAAAGCATCATCAAGCTTGGGCAGCACTTTCTTCTTAATAGATGTCACTGTAATTTCATAATTATCAGTGCGCTCAATATCTACACCGCTCTCTTCCTTGGGAACTGTTATGGAAAAACGGCGTACATCACCAGCTTTAGCACCATCAAGCTGATCGCCTATCAGATGCCCAATGGGTGGCTCGCCAAGTTGAAATACACGGCCTTCCCAGCGTTCGCCCTCAATTGCTACACCGGATTCATCCAAAGACTGCACATCACCCTCAACCAGATCCCCCTTTTTAGCTGCAGTTTTAATCTCTACTTGATCGGCTTTCTGTTCCTGGATCATCTTAAGAGTCTGGTCAACCTCTTTTTTGGCAACTTTAACTGTAACTTTTTCCAACTTCAAGCCCTTGTAGTCCTTCACTTCAACTTCAGGCTCAACTTCAATTTCAGATGTAAAGGTAAAGGGTTTACCATCTTCAAATTTCATATCTTTGATAGCACCGGGTGCAACAATGGCCAAATTCTCCTGAACAACTGCTATTCTGAAACACTCCTGAATCAGATCGTCAACTACTTCGGCCTGAATGGCATCACCATAGACTTTCTTTAACATGGACATTGGCACCTTGCCCTTGCGGAAACCATCAATATTTACACGTTTCTGATATTTTTTAAAGGCTCTATCTATATGAGGTTTTACATCCTCAAACGGCATTTCAACATCAAGCTGACGCTTGCAATCGCCTAAATCCGTTACCGTGACTTTCAATCACTTCTCCTTCATGTTCTAGTTGTACATGAAAACCACAAAAAAGACTTCCGCTGACTTTCACACAGCGTTCCCATGGCTCCCTTGTGGTTTTAAAATTCTTCAAAATAATATGTGCGAGAGGAGGGACTTGAACCCACACGTCCGAAGGACACTAGATCCTAAATCTAGCGCGTCTGCCAATTTCGCCACTCCCGCCTATTTAATCCAGTTCAAGTACTCAAGAACTGGCCTCAAAGATACAAAATTTTTATCTGAAAGTCAACATCAGTGATGCAAAAAAAGTCGATATCAAATCAAATGGGTAGATACCAATCCGGCAACAAAAGAACTCTCTCATCCGCTAAAATCAATCTTCTTATGGTTGCGTGATTAATGGATTAAAATTTACCAGACCAAATATAGACCAGCAGAACATCGGATGGAGAATACTCAGGGAGTTCTTACTTCGGCATTCGATATTCGCTATTGGATATTCATCATTTATATGAGCCGTTAAAAGATTCATCAGTCCAGTGGGAGATACATTGCCCCCGGGGAATCAGCGGAAGAGCCAAAAATAACAAATAAATTATTATTGTAGGATTTTATGATCTGCTTCTAAATTTTTTCTGAAGCTGTAGTTGTAACTTTTCGAACAATCTTGACAGTCTGAATACGCTGAGACTCCACAGATTCAACAATCATAAGTACATTGGCATAGCTTGCTTTTTCATCGGCTTCGGGAATATGTCCGAGAAAACTCAGGATAAAACCTCCCAGACTGTCATATTCTTCATCCTCGGGAATGGCAAGTTCCAGAGCCTCATTAAGTTCATTGATTCCAATTTTTCCGTCAACGCGCCAACTATCTTTGCCCAACTGTACAATCAAAGGCAATTCTTTATCGTATTCATCACGGATCTCACCGACAATTTCTTCAATTATATCTTCCAGAGTAACCAAACCGGCCGTACCACCATATTCATCTACTACAATTGCCATATGAATACGCTCCTGCTGAAAGTCTTTCAACAGTTCGTCAATCATCTTGCTTTCCGGGATAAAATATGCTTTTCTCACCAATGCAGAAAGTGCCGGCATAGCCTTTGCCCCCCGCATAAATGGCAATAAATCTTTTACATGCAGTATGCCGATTATCTGATCTACCTGTTCTTCATATACAGGAATACGAGAATGCCCCAACTCTTTTACCAGCAACAGGACTTCATCAATAGATGTATCTTTCTCTACTTGAACAATATCTGTTCTCGGCACCATGACTTCCCGGACAATAGTATCATGAAAATCAAAGACAGACTGTATCATCTCTCTCTCATTCTCATCCAGAGCACCATTTTCTTCACCTACTTCCAGAAGAGTCTTCAATTCCTCGGCATCGGCAAATGGTAGTTCACCCCTTACGCGAAATATTCTGGCCAGCATTCTGGTTATTTGATCAAACAGAAACGTCATCGGTGTTAATACTTTTATAACTACAAGTAAAGGCAAGGAGACAGCCAAAGCAAATCTGGTGGTTTGCTTTAATGCCAGAATCTTTGGAGTTACTTCACTAGCTATCAAGAGTATCAGTGTAACTCCTACAATTTCTGCAGTAAATGCCAGAGGCCCATGGGGCCAGTATTTATGAATGATCAATGTTGCCAATGTAGCCGCAGCAACATTGACTACGGTATTACCAATTAATATACCTAAAAGCAAACGACGCGGAGAGCTCATCAACTGCACAACACGCTGATGTGCCCTGGGCCCATTATCAGACCCACGCAGCTTAAACAGATCTGCTTCACTCAGTGAGAAATAAGCCGATTCCGATCCGGAAAAAAAAGCGGACATTAAAATGAGAACCAGAAAAAGCAGCAATTGAATCCAAATGTCGATGTCCAAAACGGGACAACCTCCTCTATATTAATTAGATTTTTTTGGAGGTAACAGTTCCTGCTCGAGGCACTGTTCCAGATAATAATCTTCACGGGTAGTCATTACAATTTTATCTTCAATCATAATATCATCAAAACCTGCCAGGTGTAAAACGCCATGAATTATCAATCTTGCCAGCTCAATAACAGATTGAACTTCATAATCCAAAGCCTGCACATGTGCACGTTGCACACTGATATAGATCTCTCCCCACACAGAATCTTCTTTATCATCCAGAGGAAAGGCTATAACATCCGTAATACGATCTTTATTTAAAAAATCCCTATTCAACTCTTTAATACGTAGATCATTTACAAGTACAATATTTAAATCTCCCGGCTCTGAATCAATTTCACCATTCACTACCAATGCGGCAATATCACGGATAAGAGAGATATCAACTTCAAAGGCATCACTCTCCATAAAGACACTAATCATTCCCGTTCTCCCTTCCGGCCACTTTTAACTTTACAGGTTCAGTCTTATCCGGATATTCTATACGTGTATGGAAAGTACCGGCTAATATTGTAAGAAAACTCTCTTTAATTTTATCCAGATCACGTAATGTCAGAGGAGACTGATCCAACTGACCCTCTTTAAACCTGCCATCTACCAATTCACCGATAAGGCCTTTAAGACGGGAGTGTGTAGGTGTCTTCAGCGTCCGGCTGGCTGCTTCCACAACATCAGCCAGCATAACAATGGCCGATTCTTTGGATTGAGGGATGGGGCCGGGATAACGATAATCCTCCATGCTTACACCACCTGAATTATCTTTCTCCAATGCTTTATTATAGAAAAAATTCATTATTGTAGTGCCCTGATGCTGTTGAATAATATCTTTTATATCCCTGGGCAATCTGTATTGTACCGCCATTTCCATACCTTTTTTCACATGATTCATAAGTATTAGTGCACTCATGCGCGGAGTTAGTTTGACGTGGGGATTTTCACCGGGATTTTGATTTTCTACAAAGTATTCCGATTTTTCAGTCTTACCGATATCATGGTAATAAGATCCTGTTCTTGCCAGGAGAGAATTGGCACCAACTGCATGGGCTGCAGCTTCTGACAAATTACCTACAATAATTGAGTGGTGATATGTCCCCGATGCTTTCATTGAAAGCTTCTTAAGTAACGGATGGTTGAAATTCGAAAGTTCCAGAAGTGAGTAATCAGTTGTTATACCGAATGCCGATTCAATAAGAGGTAGGAGTCCAAATGTTATAATCGATACCAATAAGCCGTTTAATGCACCAAAAGACCACTCCTTGGCTACCACATTAATGGGATCAAGATGCAACATTGCCATCACACCTATAAGAATGAAATATGTGGCTATCATAATCAAAATTGAATGAATCAAGCGGCTGCGGTTGCGTACACGCAATGTAGTGAGTACTCCGACAACACCGGCAACAAATGAGATCAGTACAACATTATAATTATTCCCCCAGAGTCCGCCAACCAAAAGACTCATTACAGCTGTACCGGCAAAACCGAGTTTTGCATCAAATAACAAGGCAAAAAGCATTCCGCCCATAGCTATGGGAATTAAATATTCAGAGCTCTCTGTTTTGTGTAGGAAAAATGCAATCATACTGATGAGCAGCAAAATAAGTGCAATTAATAGAAAAGATTTTGTCTCATACAAAATTGACGGCTTATCAAGATAAATAAATACACCAAGCATAAATAATACTATTGCCACAAATAAAATGCGCCCGAACAAAGGCAATAGTCGCCTTAATCCGCTGGTTTCCATGCCCATTTCCGCCATTTTCGCGGCCAAAGATCCAAGCTCTTTTCTGATCTCAGGAGTAATACGTTCATTTTCGCCAACAATTTTTTCATTCTCATAAACAAAGCCACTGCTCATAGGAACACGGGCCATCTCTGCATCTATGCGGCGTTGTGTTTCTACTTCATCAAAAAATATAGTCGGGCGTAAAAACAAATCAATAACACGGAATCCAAGTTGTGTTAAAATATAATGTTCCGCCTCATTACTCCTTAATCTATCACCCGCAGCCAATTTTGCCTCGGTAAGAATAAAATAATCTTCTGCCGGACGTATATTTGGTTCCGGATCACCAGGAATATAGATACGTGATAGTTCTGCAGGTTCAGGGCGGTCTGTATCAAGTATTCCTATTGCTGTGAAATCCTGAATAATATTTGAGATAACGGCCTGAGTCCGTGTAATTTGATCATGGACAATTTGACCGGAAGAGTAAATGAGAACTTTTCTATCTGCTTCACTAAGAACTGAAATAGAGTAACTGCTAAAAAGTGAATCTACAATACTTTCAATATCAACACTTTCCTGCTGTACATTAAAACGTGCCTCATAGATTTTCCTGAAAAAACTATCAACATCACCTGATACCTCATCAAAAGTATCAGCCATACGCCTGTATACCGGCACTACTTTAGCCGCTGCCTGCTGCCTGTCCCGATTATACTCATCTTCGGTTTTTAGTATCTCAAAACTAAATGGTGCAACAATGCGCCTGGCACTTATGGCCCCCTCTTTCATAGCAGCAAACTGTGGCGTATTGCCTCGGGGAAACATCAATACCAAAAGCACTATAAGACCAAAAGTAATAATCAAACGAATCCATTGTCCGTACTTTTCCGGTAATGCTCGCAAATTGCGAGTATGTTTTGAAGGATTAATCCTGAACCATTTCATCATTTAATCCCCCTCGGTTGATGGTGTTGAATTATATTCTTCATATGCCTGAATAATCTCTTTGACAAGTCTATGCCTGACCACATCACGCTGTTCCAGGTCTACAAATTCTATACCTTCAATTCCATTCAGGATATCACGTATCTGCACCAGGCCCGACCTGGCTGTTGAAGGTAGATCAATCTGTGTAACATCACCGGTAATTACAGCCCGTGAGTTGATCCCCAGGCGTGTGAGAAACATTTTCATCTGAGTTGTGGTTGTATTCTGTGCTTCATCAAGAATTACAAAAGCATCATTTAATGTACGCCCACGCATGTAGGCTAAAGGTACAATTTCAATTATTTTTCGTTCAACATATTTTTGCAACTGGTCCGAAGGTATCATAGTAAATATAGCATCGGTTAAAGGACGCAGGTAGGGATCAACCTTGTCCATAAGGTCTCCGGGAAGAAAGCCCAAACTCTCACCGGCTTCAATTGCCGGCCTTGAGAGAATAATCTTTGATACTTCCTGCTCACGCAATTTTGCCAGTGCCATTGCAACGGCAAGATATGTTTTACCTGTTCCGGCAGGGCCAACGGCAAAGACAACGTCATTTTTGGAGACTGCTTTGAAATATTTTTCCTGCCCTGGAGTTTTTGGTTTTATCAAACCCTTCTTACCATAAAACACTATATTTGATGAAGGCTCAGGATCATGGCTGACAGCTCCTTCACCATTTTTGACCAGATTAACACACTGCTCAATATCGGACTCATCAAGGCGCCCGTTTCTATTTAATATAAAGATCAGTTCAGTAAGTAACTTCTCAGCACCGTCAAGTGAATCAGCATCACCGGAAAGAATAATACTATCATCACGGAGTGTGATTCGTATATCAAATGCCGACTCCATTAAACGCAGATGATTATCCTGCGTTCCCAGGAGGGCCATTTGGTTCATTCCTTTAATGGAAATTTTTCTTTGCATAATGCCCCAAAAAAAAAGCTCTCGCGCTATGGGTTGATCCCATAGCGCTGAGAGCTAAATACACATTGAATCAAATCATCATAATGATCCGCCGTCATTTTGTTGACGGTCTTTCCTGGTAGTCTTACTGTTTGGGAACAGTGAGAACCTGATATGGATAAATCAAGTTAGGATCGGTAATGATGTCTTTGTTGGCTTCAAAGAGTGTAGTCCATTTTGTGGGATCACCAAGAACTTTGGCCATACCGGCTATAGAATAAAGGAACTCACCTTTTGCAACCAGATGCTCGTTACGGGCAACGCCACGGGCAATATTGAATACTTGTTCTTTGTAAATCAAATCAGGATCTTTGATCTGATCTTTATTCACATTGTATATACGGATCCACTGGAACGGATCGCCGTAGATGTCTTCATTCTTTGAAATTTTCCAAAGATAGTCACCCTCAACAACTGTGTATTGATCAAAGATATTGGCTGGCACTTTAGCTTTCAATGCAGCCAGTTTGCCATCCAACTCGGCTAATTTGTTTTCCATCTCAGTTAAGTTAGAAATCTTTGATTCTTTCAACTTGGCAATCTCAGCACACAGTGCATCTACTTCTTCACTGCGACGGAAAAGATCTTCCGGAGAAAGTACAGCCAGACCATCGATATTACCATCAACGGTGTTCAGATTCTGACGATAAGCATCCACGTCGGAAGCAGTGGCACCCAAAGCCGTGTAGATCTGACTCCATGTAGCGTCAACGCTTCCCTGAGTAGTATCCAAATCTTTTTTCAGAGTGGCAATTTCGGTTTCGAGTGTAACAACTTTTTCATTTGCGGCAGCATCACGACCCTGCCAGTCAGCTAATTGTAGCTTGTAATCAGCCTTCTTAATCTTGCGCTCTTCCTGAGCGTAGCCTGTAACGGCGAGCATCAGCACGGAGAGAGCAAGCAGAAGGATCAAAGCTTTACCAGTCACTTTCATCGTTTCCTCCTTAGTATTCAGCACAAGCCTTAGAGCTTGGCCAGAACCTTGCTTTTCTCGTCTTGAACTTTTTTCAGCTCAGCCATTTTCTCTGCCAGTTTGGCTTCCAGCTCGGCTTTCTCTTTTTCCAACTCTACCACGCGCTCTTCAGCAGCAACCGCGGCACCTTGGGTTTCGTCCATTGCAGTTAACATTTCCTCGTTGGCATAACGAGAACATCCCGTTGTAAATGCCACGAGCAGGACGAAAGAGAGCAGCGCCAGAACGAAGTTCCGAACACCTCTTCTCATTCCCTACACCTCCTTTTTAGATGATCTTGATATGGCTATAACTTTAAAAAAGTATAGCAAAATTTAGCATTATTGTCAAGTATAAACTTCTGAATAAACGGGTTAAACCTCATTATTCAATTGATTTTACCTTATTATCATTCAATTTTAGTCCCAATTCAATCAATTGCCGGGTATCCACTTCTGATGGTGCCATATCCATTAAGGACAATGCACTGGTAGTTTTAGGAAAAGCAATGACTTCACGGATAGATTTTTCACCGGTAAGAAACATTACCAGACGATCTAATCCAAAGGCAATACCTCCATGTGGTGGAGCACCACATTCCAATGCTTCAAGGAGAAACCCGAACTTTTTCTCCGCAGTCTCTCTATCTATACCCAGCACATCAAACATCCGGGATTGTACATCACGTTGGAAATTTCTTATGGAACCACCTGCTATTTCACACCCGTTTAGTACCAGATCATATGCACGCGCCCTTACTGCACCGGGATCAGTTGTTAATTTTTCAATATCCTCTGCCCTGGGCTGAGTAAACGGATGATGCATTGCTACATAACGTTTTTCATTTTCATCGTAATCAAGCAGGGGGAAATCTGTTACCCAACATAGAGAATAAGCTTTATCATCCAGCAAACTATATTCATTTGCAAGATAATTACGTAGAAAGCCCAGTGATGCACAACAGATAGCTTCCTCATCGGCAACTAAAAAGACAACATCACCCTCTACAGCATTAAAACGTTTACAGATTGACTCTAATAATTCAGGAGAAATAAATTTGGCAATAGGTGATACTATGCCCTCTTCCTTAACCTGAATGACTACAAGTCCTTTTGCCCCATTGGGTTTAACTGCGTCTGTCAGAATATCTACTTTTTTGCGCGAAAGCGGTGCAGCACCTTCAAGTTTCAATCCACGTACCCGTCCGCCATTCTCAACTGTACTGTCAAAAACCTTAAAACCTGATCCTGCCACCAGATCATTGACATCCTGTATCTCCATACCAAAACGCAGATCAGGCCTGTCAACACCGTATCTTGCCATAGATTCATCATATGATATTTTTCTAAAGGGAGCTTTCAAAGCCACACCCAATACATCGTCAAAAATGCGCAACATCAAACGCTCAACAGTATCCATTATGTCTGTCTCTGAAATGAAAGACATTTCAATATCTATCTGTGTAAATTCAGGCTGACGGTCGGCACGTAGATCTTCATCACGGAAACATTTGACAATCTGAAAATAACGGTCATAACCGGCAACCATCAGAAGTTGCTTGTATGTCTGTGGCGATTGTGGCAACGCATAGAAACGGCCTTTATGAATACGGCTGGGCACAAGATAATCACGGGCACCTTCAGGTGTTGATTTCATCAAAGCAGGTGTTTCAATTTCGATAAATGCCTCGGAATCAAAAAAACATCGCACTGTCTGAGCGGTTCTGTGCCGGATCATCATATTCTTCTGCATTTCAGGACGACGTAAATCCAGATAGCGATACTTTAAACGCAGTTCATCAGAGGCATCAATATCATCACGGATTAAAAACGGAAGCGTTTTGGATTCATTCAGAACATGAAGCTTTATTGCATTAACTTCAAGTTCACCTGTATGCATATCAGTATTTACCATATCATCGGGACGTGCATCTACACGGCCTTCAACGGCAATTACTGTCTCAACTTTCAATCGCGATGCAATCTCAGCCATACTTGCATCTGAAGCCGGATTAAAAATAATCTGAGTTACACCATAGCGATCACGCAGATCAACAAAAATTAAACCACCAAGGTCACGGCATCTGCCTACCCAGCCCATTAGTGTAGCGGCACTACCAACATCGACTTTACGTAATTCTCCGCAGGTATGACTACGCGATAAAGAAGTTGAATAACTCAGTGTAACACTCCCTTAAACAAAACAAAAAATAAACGCCTGACTTTACATTTTTTACATAATCAATTCTGAAAAAATGTAGCAAAGGCAGATAAAAAACTATTAAATTTACATTTGTATCGAAGAAATATAAGATAACACTTTAGATATCTAAAAGCAAGATGTTCCGCATACTCAATCAAACTGTTACTAAAAAACCGGCCTTAAAGGCCGGTTTTCAAAAATTCATTAATATCCAAATGTAAAACTCTGTCTGAAAGAGACGTCTCCGTCACTGGGGTCAATTGGTTTAAAGTCTTTCCATTGGCGAATACGGGATAATATACAACGTTCTACGCGTTCATTGTTTAATGTAGAATTAACAATTGCAACTTCCGACACATGTCCATCAGGATTAACCGTTATGCGCACAGTAACCTTGCCCTTAAGTTCAGGATTTCGTTTAAGCTCTCTCTCATAGCAGTATTGAATTGCACGGACATGCCCCTGAATGACACGATGGATTTCCTGGGCACTTCTATTAATTGCTCGCTGGCCACGACCAACAACATCAGCAGGCGATTCAACCGCCAACTGCCCTTTACGCTCTAAAGATTGTGAGCGTGCGCCACCAAGATCTGAAACCAGGTCGTCGATTGTTGCCACACTCCCGGAACGTCCGCCCCTGGCAGATCCTGAATTACCGTTGCCGTTAGCATTGCCTAAACCTGATGTACCTCCGGTTTTTAAACCTCCGGCAGATGAAAGTACTTCATCAAGGTTGGCCGTTGTTCTGGTACCGCTGCCTGCGGCAAGCAGATCAGATACAGCGCCACCTCTGGCAGCACTTCCGGTACCGGTTAACATCCGTAGCAATCCTTTATTACTTACATTACGGGTGACTGCTTCACGTTGAGCGGTTGCTGCGGCAGTTCGAGCAGCCTGACGGCTTGCACCAGTGCCCTCACGCTCATTAGTGATTTCCTCACCGGCATTACTATCCTCAACATTTGCACCGGAATCATCCTCAACAGATGCTTCACTTCCTCCGGTAGATCCGGATACACTTTCCGATTCTTCGTTCCGGCCAGCAGTTTCGCCCAGAATAAAATTGGCAAATCTTTGCTGTATTCTTTCTATCTCTTTCTGGCTATACTCCTCAACTGGCTGCTGTGACATTATCAGCACAACCGCTGTCTCCAGCAGCAAAGCACACACCAGTATCACAAAGAATCTGAGATCAAAATCCTTAAACAACGGTTTCTGAA
Source organism: bacterium (assembly GCA_023139105.1). Lineage (GTDB taxonomy): Bacteria > Zhuqueibacterota > QNDG01 > QNDG01 > JAGLOF01 > JAGLOF01. The sequence continues at coordinate 38,632 of JAGLOF010000064.1, read as the reverse complement.
AATTGGCCGCTATGGCTGTAGATGATCTTTGCATTATGCCTCTAATTTATATACGACTAAACGCATGTTGGGGTGTTTAGCCTGACCACAGGTATACATCACACGCATGAGTAGTCGGTAGGGTATGTTTTTATCACCTTGAATAGTAACTTTACCTGAAAACACAGCACCATACTGGCTCTCCATTTTCTCTGCTTCATTGGCGTATTTCAACATCTCCTGTTGAACAGATCCAATAAGATAGTCTTCTGATGCCAATACGGCAGCAGTACGGACTACAGGTTTATTATTTACAAGTATCCAATCATTTGAGACTGTTACATCCAATCCCATTTCCGGAATTGTCTGAATCCGTGATGAAGGCAGGGTTAAATCATTGGACGGATTAACCAACTGCCCTTGAGTGGAATAAGTCTTTAGTAAAAAAACTAATATAATAGTAAACATATCCATCATGGAAGTTAATTGAAGCCGAACTTCACGTTTTTCATGTCTATGTTTTTTTCGATGCGATGGAATAAATGCCATTATATACCTTCAGTTTAAAAAACACCAGCACTTAATGAAACTTCAGGAAACAATTCAATCGAACGCCCGTCCACCTGAAAAGTACGTGCAGCATCCATTGTTGAAATCACTGTCTGATAGTTAATATTGTCCTCGGCAAGCAGTATAATCTGTTCGCTATCTGGAAATTTTGTACCGGACGCTTCTTTTATTTCATATAGTTTTCGGGATAACGCCGAAAAATCATATACTGACACGCCCTTATCATCAAAAATCATTGCAATAGTAGGATCACCCGCCTGAGGGCCGCCTAAAACAGCCATTGCACTGGAGATAAAAAAACCCTGGTCTGTGATAGTTACGCTCAGATCCAGACGTTTTATCGATTCCTGAGGGATTTGATCTAATCTCCCGGCTTCTTCACCCGATGCTGCAGGCGGCAGATTCAACTCAATAACGCCAAGTTTTACAAATTCAGCTGATGTCAAAAGCAATGGAATTAATACAACCATGAGGTTCATCATAGGAGTTATATTAGCATCTGCTTCATTCATACCATGTCTTTGTCTTTTCGATGGCCGATAAGCCATAATTACTATTCCTCGTTGGTGATAAGATTGATCAATTTAACCGTATGCTCATCAATTTCATCGATGATCTGCGTTGTCTTGTTATGAAGTATGGTATACAACATAATAGCAGGAATTGCCACTGCCAATCCTGCCAGGGTTGTATTCATGGCTGTCGATATACCTTGAGCCAGTAGCCTTGACTTCTCCGCAACATCAATTCCAGGTGCAGAAACCGAGCGAAAAGAAAGAATCAAACCGTAGATAGTCCCCATTAAACCAACCAAAGTAGCAATATTACCAATCATGGCCAGATAATTGGTTTTTGATTGTAAACGGGGAATCACTTCCAATGTCCCTTCGTCAACAGCATTCTGAATTGTACGAAAACTCCGTGTCGATGTCTTACCCGCTTTTATCAATCCAAACATGACAATTCTGGGCAGTGCTTTATTTTTTACAGACTTACAAAGATTGATCGCTTTTGCCAGTTCTCCTGCAGCTACAAGCTTGCGTATCTGTGCCATAAAACGATTTGCATCAATGTTAGAGCGGATATATATATAGTGCCACCGCTCTATGGCCACGGCAATCATGAAACCGGCTATTACAAGCAGCACCCACATAAAAAGCCAGCCACTTCCGGAACCGGGAACAAAACTATGCCAAAATTCAGCCATTCATCACCTCCATTAAATATATAACATTAAATAAATTGATCTACTTTCGTTTACGCTTAACAGCTTCTTTAATACTTCTTACTTGGTCGACTCTGCGCAGTGCATTACTGGGCTTCAACAATTCACTGTCACCATTACGTAATTCTTTTTTAAAACTACGCTCCGGAACTTTTTCTTTTATATTGGATTCCAATCGCGTTGGGATAATAATAACACCTGGTTTTTCCACTTTCCCCTGAATACTTATATCTCCCAGATCAAGCTCATCGGAAATCCCCGTTGAATCACCTTCGATGGTATTATTAGCTTTGATGCCTGATGTACCGTTCTCGGTCTGACGCTTTTTTATATTCTGTCCCCAAAGTGATGATACACAACACAAAGTGACGGTCACGACCATTATCTGACCGTATCTATTCAATTGTTTTACCTCCCCTGGAAGCGGATACCAACGGAATTGACTTGATAGTTATTTCAGCAGAGAAATTTTTCATATCCTCTACGGCACCTTCAAATGCCAACATATTTATACCTGTTTTTAATTTCAATTTGACAGTACTGGTGCTGTCAGCGTTATTTACCGAAATTGATACGCCATTGATATAGCAATGTTCCGCAATTCCTGTTTTTATATTCAACGCAGCGGAGAGTACATAACCTGGCACATCAAACTGCTGTCTGATATAGAGTCTCTTCGGCACACTGGATGCAGCATCTAGAGATTGCCTGTACCATATTATATGATTACCCATGCCGATGCCTGGATTTGCCCAACCTGCGGCTGAGATATCCGTCGTCCAATTATTAATCTTATCAATCCTGAGCTGCCATGTAGTATCAGTTGCAACAGACATCGAGTCAATAGGTATATCAATACGCTCCAAAGCAGTTTTATCATGTTTTAAAAGCCTTATGCCCATCCAGGCAGCATCAGCCCTGGCCTTTTGAGATTGATTTAAAACATTGAAAGCCGTCTCAAGAAGTACATTAATATTTTGCTTAAGATAATAGGCATTATCTTCAACAACAGTCAATACCTCTTCATAATAAGGACTATATTCGATTTTAAATAATGAATCCGCCACTGTCTGTCGCATAGAAGAAACTTTAACAGCTTCATCAAGACGATCGGCCAGAGCATTGGTTTCACGCGCCAGCATACTGCACACTATAATGTTTGCCTGGCCATTAATCTTACTTCTGTCTATGAGTTCCAATCCCTGTTGCCCGAACAACAGGGAAGCTTTACTATATGTTTTAAAAAGTTCATTCAATGAAATCATTGATGTCATAATAGATTCATCGGCATATCCGGCCTCTTCCAATGTTGTCTGACTGTACTTCCTGGCATGCTCATTGAAGGCCGACAGGACATCATTACTCAATGCAAAATACCCCCGGCTCAAGATGCCTGCCAATTTTGCAATCTGTGTCCCGGATGAATCCGACCAGACATTATTCAATCCAAGTGTATCTGCAGTCGAAATATTATTTTGATGTGCCAATACAGCCGCATCTATCTGTGGTTTAACAGCGCGAAACAATAATTGATTGCGATATTCCAAACGGGAAATCACATTTAAATCAGCGGGTAATGGTGCATCAATTATACCCTGAATAGGATCTGTCTGAACCTCAGCCTGACAAAATAACATCTCAGAGACTTTAGCTTCAGAACGTCCACGCCAAAGTGTTGCCAGAGATCTTAAGGAATCGGCAGTAGTTGCTGTATCGGATGAGGCAAGTTCCGTCTCAATTTTACGCAGGGCAGTTATTGCTCCTCTATAAACCAATGTTGCTTCACCATAAAATTCTGCAGCTCTGTCACCTATGGATTTTCTCTTTACGGCTCTCTCGGCAGCACTTAATAGCGGCAGGGCCTGTGATTCCCATGCTCTGCCAAATCGCTCAACAACTTCTCCAAGACGATAAGCTGTCTCCGGAAAATGAGATGTTCCAAATGCAGCAATTTTTGAATAATCATCCAATAATATTTTTTTCAACGCAAGGGCTTTCCGTACATCCTGCTCCAGAACAGATTCGGGCTGCCTGAATGTAATATCCATATACTCTTGTTGCCTGAAACTACTGGCCCGGAACAGAGCATCTGCAGCATGATATTCATCGCCCGTTAACTGGCGTTCCACTAAATTATAGTGATGAACTGCTGCCTGGTCATAAAATCTACCAGCTGCTACCACAGCACCAGCATCCTCATTATACTTGCCTATGCGCCACAATGCCTCTACTGCCAATGACGAATCCGGATAACACCGGGGAAATTGTTGCAATAAAGCAATACCATCAGCAGGATTGCTACCCCCAATTTTAAGAATAGCTGCATGAAATAACAGTCCTGGCGAATCTTTAGATTGAGGATATTTTTCTGCATACTTTCTGGCAATTTCAGCAGCTTGAACACTATTACCGGCTTTGCCGGCATATACATAAGCATTGTATAAAGCGTCTCTGGCCACCAGGCTATCTTCTGCCATTGCTGCGCTCATCTCATATCTTTGAGCAGCTTTAGCGGAATTACCCAGCTTGCCGTAATCATATGCCAAATTATTTACAGCATCCGAAACAAGGGACGACGAAGCATATGTCAACCTTAAATACTCATAGGCCTGAGCTGCATTGGCTAGTTCATTTGCTTTCTCAAACTGTTGGCCTGCATTAAACAGTGCACGATCGGCAAACTTTACATCGGGCACTTCCAGTGCTACACGATAAAATTCCCTTGCGGCTTTAAGAGCTTCACCCTTTTCTGCCAGTATTTGTGCCTTGAAGAATATCGCTTCTGCCCATCGTTGGCGTGCTTTACTTTTAATTTCATCATCTACATTGCTATCTGCTATACGCCTGGCAAGAAGTTCCGCACTTGCATAATCCTGCCTTCCAAAATAACTCTCTAAAATTGAGTATTGCACCTGGTGAATCTGATTACTTTCAGGGAAATATTTTACCAACGTTTTAAAATATTGTAAAGCCTTGTCAAAACTGTTATGTGTATAATATAATGCTCCGGCATTGGCAAGAATAGTTGGCGTTTTTTCATCAAAAGGATATAATTTAATATAGTTATCATAAGCCAGCACAAGATAGTTTTCCGCTGTTGATAAAGGCATTTCAACCTTATCCACCTCATTACCTACAGAAGCCACACTTCCGTTTTTACGCTCTGATTGATAAAGTGAGTCAGCAGCAACAATTGCATTCTCTGCAGCATCCTGAACAGTAGCCAAACCTTTTTCTCTGGCAAATCTCCCGAAATCAGCTGTGTTATAAACTAAACTTATTGTTAAATATTCTTCAAGGGCATCACGGAAACGCCCGAGCTCGGTATCAAGAATCAATGCACGATTCCATCGAATCATATAAGCGTATTGATTTTCCGGAAATGCCTTTAAATACTCTTCGGCCCAGTCAACGGCTCTCTCATATAATGCAGTGTTATCAGCGTCTCTGGCTCGGCGAATCAAGGCATGAATATTATCACGCATTGCTCGCTCTGAAAGTTCGTAAGCCTTAATATGTGCCTTATCATTATCTACCGCCAGCCACCAATCCCCATCTTTCCGGTAATGGTTGAACAAAGAATGTCGGGCCTCAATGGCCTTAACATCTTGATCCAATGCCATATGACAATCAACAATAAATTTTTGCACTTTAGCAGCAGAGATAGACAATGGCGCATACTCAAGAAATGTCTCATAAGCTCTGATAGCCTTATTATATTCTTCTTTCTGCTCTTTGTATACATCACCCAGAACCAGCAGAACATCAGCACCCCATAATGGAGCGTCTATACGATTCAAGTATTCAAGTGCCTTGGACTCACCACCAAAATCATGAAAACTTATAGCAATATACTCTATAGCCTCATCACGTAAATTTACTCGTTGCAATGCAAGATCGTTATCATAACGGCTTGTCACATCAATATCTTCGATCAATGTTGTGAAGTAACTGATGGCTGCCGGATACTGACTTAATCTGTAATAGCTCCAGCCAAGTTTGTACAGGGCCTCACTATAACGAGGATTTGATGTAAAAGGTAGAATTTTTTTATATTGCTCTATTGCCTTGTCCAATTGGTTTCGAGGAGGATTAAAATAAAATTCACCAAGCCGCATATGAGCTTCGGGAATAAATGGAGACTGCGGATAAGCCTCAATTAAATATCCGTAAATAAGATTGGCGCGTTGATGCTGGCCCAGCTCTTCATAGAGAAAAGCCTTATTATAAGTAGCGTCATCAACCAGATCGCTCTCAGGGAATTCATCGATAATTTTCTGGTAGACTGATAAAGATCTATTACAGTCGAAATGCGGTTCAGGTGCAGATGTATTACCATTTTCCAGCTCTATATCATAAGCGTCCATACTATCAAAAAACCTGTCCTTATCTTGATAGTAATATAAATCAGCCAGACGAATATAAATTTCATCTATCATCTGTGGATCCGGATTTAACCGCAACAGTCGTTCGCCATCCTCAATGCCACGTTTAATCAGATCAGTTTTTTCCTGCTGTAGTGCTTCCAGTTCATCTACATAATAGATTCTATAATTTTGCAACTCTGGCAGAGTGAGCATATTAAATGACGAGTCAATGATTGCTTCCTGTGAGAAGGAAGTTTGCGATGAAACAGCAAGAGCTGCCAGAAAACAAAAAGACTGTATCCTGGTGATAAAAGAACTCATTATTCCCCTCCCTTCTTACGGAGGGTTTTAACATCCATTTTTTCTATGGCAGACTCTTTGCGTTTCGGGTCAAAATAATCAGTCTTAAAAAATTTATCCTGCCTGCTGCGTGTGCGCTGATCAGCCTCCCGTTGCATCTCTTTCTCTATGACGGCAACATCATCCAGTAATCCCCTGATCCGTAGATCCAGAGATCTGCGTTTCTCAATAAAGATCCTGTCCATTGTATTGATAACACGACTGACATGTAACATCCTGTTTTCAATCTCTTTGATCCGGTTGAAATTAATTGCAGAGATGCCATAACCTGAAAAAGAAGCCCATCTATCAAGGTCAACACTCAATTCCTCAGGTGTATTTTCGCGTAGCCAGACTTCATATTGATTCAGTCTGGCATAATAATCATTCAATTCTTCTTTTCTAATTTCAGCATCAAGGGTTGCATCAAAATTATCTGTATTCTTTGCTTGATTTAAGATGGCCTCTGTTTGAACCAGCTCAGAGAGTGTTGCTTCCTTCTCTCTCATAGTTTCAGTCAATAAAGATCTGAACATATACCTGAAATATTCATCTAAACCAAGTCGTTGAATCAGGGGATCCAGCATTGGATCATCAGGAGTAAAGGCAAATTTGCCTTCATGGTCGCCCAGTGCCTCCAAAGCATTACTGCGCAGTTGACGAATCCTGTTCAATGCAGCCTGATTTCCACGCTGCCTGGCTTCACGCTCCAGTTTATCTAAGCCACTGACCTGACCTTCAAGCATACGTCTCTCTCTATCAAATTGACGCTGTCCGGAGAGTTCCGAATCTCCACCGGGTGCCAATTGAAAAAACTTCCTTATATGTTCCAATTCATCAAAAATCTTCTTATTTCGCTGTGTAAGTGCAGACTGCTGCGATTTTTCAAAATCAGTGACTCCTGACCCTATACGCTTATTCTCATTTAATTTGTCGTCTGTATCACCATGCTTTGCCAGCACTACTGATTTCAGATCATCAATTGCAGCTCCAGATTGTCCTAAGAGTTCTTTGGAACTTGCAGCAAGTACTTTGGCCTCATACATATAACCGGATAAAACAGATGATTCCAACACAGCCTCAACATCCCTTAGTGCTTCTCCCGGTCTGCCTGATTTATATGCGCTCCATGCCCTGGCCATTAAATTGAGATCATATTGATTAGAAGAAGCTGAGACTCTGTTAAAACATGAAATTGCTTTCTCATTGCTGCCTTTTTCATAATAGATCAGGCCCAGTTTTAAAAGAGAATTATTCTGAATCTGGATCAATACCGGTGAAGTTGCAACAGCGGTATTTTCATTGACTAGTCTTTCATATATGGGAATTGCCAGATCATCTTTACCCATATTGGTATAACATGCTGCTGAAAGATATATAGAAGGATAAAAATAACCTGTACCGGCAGGCACATTAGCCAAGGCACTCATGCTCTCTACGTATTCCCCTGTTCTGAAATGGGTATATCCAACGAGATAAGATACACGGCCATAGTCCTCTTCACTCAATAATGATCGTTGTAATAACAGACGATTGTAAAGAGGGGGTATACTATTATATTTGCTATATATGTATTTGATATATATCTGTTTTACCAATCCTCTTGCAGCATATTCGGATTGCGGGTGATCGTTCTCAATGCGCTGATATCCCGCCAATGCCTCATCAAGCCTATTCAAACCGTATGCTGCTTCAGCTACAAAATATTTCACATCATCCAAAAGGCGGCCATCATTATATACAGTAATCAAATCACTTAATACAATTCTGGAAAATTCCAAATCACCCGATGAATATATTTCCAATGCCTTCTTCAGTGCCCTTCTGAACATTCGTTCCTGCTGCCTTGGGTTTGCAGTACGCAGAAGGCGCAACCTTAAAAACTCATATTGGGTATGCTTCATTTTATATTGAAGAATACGATTTAACCGCCATTGTTCATAGATATCATTTAACACTTCATCTGACAGCGGTGTAGGCTCATCCACTATTGGTGAATCACTTTCAATTGTAGTAGTACTTGACGTTTCCGGGATATCCACACCAGGGTTGTTTAATTCCAATATTTCTCTAACACGGGTTTTAAGCAGTGACAATGCCTCTAAAGTTTCAATGTCAACTCTCTGTTTTGCCACCCGTTCCAGGCGTGCTATTTCATCCATTAAATCAAGTGTCTGATTTAATTCATCACGATACTCTTGAATTTTTTTGTCTTCCGGTGTTGTCAGTTCATTAATACCCAAAGCCTCAAGATTACCACCTTCAGCTTTACGTTTATCCATTTCGGCGGATACGTTCTGAACCAGAAAGAGTAAAAACTTCTCTTTGGGGAGCAGGTTAAAAAGAAACTCCTCTTTCTTCATCTGCATATAATATCTATCTGCGGTATCGGGCAGTCCCTCGGGAGCAGTTTGACCATAGACACACATTGGTAAAAAAAAGAAGCCTGCTAAAACACCTAGTATTGTTTTTCTGAAATTATTTTTATGTAACTGAAGCACCATATAAATCCCATTTACATTAAAATATAAAAAAACCATGCCGAATAACTGCCCGAAAGCTTACCAATCCGGCAAATAATGACCTGAAAATACGAAAAAACGGTCACTTTTATAGAGAACTGGACAGTATGCAAAAATAGTTCCATAAATTCAAGGGAAAAATATTTTTTACAATATTTTATAGACCCCGGCCAAAAGATTACCGGGGAGACACATTTTTTTATTTCAATAAAAATCTATATAGATCCGTTCTTATCCGTGTAATCTGTGTCATCCGTGTGCCATGCTCTGGCTCTTTTTCGTGGGCAATGCTCATGTTCTTCTTTCATTTTTAATTTCCTATCCGTGCGTATCTATGATAATCTGTGACAGGATTTAAATGGATTTATCCTCTTAAAATAAAAACACCCGATGTGAACATCAATAAATGTTCACATCGGGTATAAACTTATTAAAAATATTCAGCTTATCCGTAAAACGGCATTTTTACCACAAAGTGGATTCGATCATTGCCTATTTAGGCAGAGCAATCATGGCAAAAATCATCACAAACAGAGCTACTGTTTCAATAACACCAACAACCATAATATAATTAACAAAACCTTTACCGGTTTCGGCATAAGCATCAGATGCTTTAGCACCGGCTTTCCCCTGCATATAGGCAGATAATGCAATAGCCAAACCGGCAACACCACCTATTAATATTGGCCAACCCATGGAGACGCCTTCCCAATTTGCATTAAGGATTTTATCACGAAGGATAAAACCATAAACTACCTGAGAAAGAGGTGCACCTACAAAAACAGCAAGGAGAAAGGGGGCATTTTTATTTTGCATAAATGCTCTTTTCCAAGCACCAATGGCAGCCATACCGGCAGCACCGGTACCCAAAGCCGAACCAATGGCAGCGATTACCAGAGACAGATTCATGTCGCCTAATTGAGTCATAATGATCTTCCTTTCAGTTTAGTCGATCAAAAATTTTAGATATTTAAACTACTCTTTAAATGGTTCATAATCTTTGCCAGTCCATTCCTGTCCCAAGTGCCCAGAAAATTCCAGCATATTTAACCGTACACCATGCACCATTACAGACATTAAACCAAGTACAACATTAAGAGTATGCCCAATTAAAAGTACAAGAGGTGCAAATAATCCATTTGCCATGTCATTGAAACTTGATGCAACTGTAACACTTGCAATACCCACAGCAAACAATCTGATATACGAAACCACATCAGAAAAACTACTAATCACGCCTAATATCGAATTGAGAATTGTCCCGACAAAAGAGCCAAGAAGCTTTAAAGGATTCTTTTGAAAATTAGTAAAAATTCCAACTATCACTAAACCGATCAAAATAAGGGGCATAGCAATCTGTGGAAGCGGCTCTGATAGAACAAATAAACCTACAATGAAATAAATACCCACAACAATCATCGCCCAACCCAGTTGGGCAATTGCCTTAATTGAAGGAAGCTGGACGAAAAACGCCATACACCTTCCAATAACAAGATGGATCAAGCCCAGAATAAATGAAAATTTCATCATAAAATTGATTGATTCAGTCGAATTGTTGAAACTGAACATATTTTCAATCACCAGGTTCTTTAATGGTGTATTTTCGACAATTGCTCTGGAACCAAACCATGTACCGGTTATAGTGCCCCAGACAATAGTGGCAATGCTGAGTACAAAGAAAAGCGCAAACGGTTCAATCGGTGCCTTACGGTTCTTCATACGGGCGAATATCGTGCCGCCAAGGAAGATAAGACCGTAACCGCCATCACCGATGATCATTGCATAAAAAAGGCTGAAAAAGATAAGGAATACCAGGCTGACATCAACTTCATGATAACCGGGAAGCGTACCCATAAATTTGAACAACGGTTCAATAATGCGAACAGGCTTACTATTCTTCAATAAAGTGGGAACAAACATGGGATCATCAGGTGTTTCAAAAACATAACCCCAGCCTTCAGCATCCGCTGCCGATCTCACAGCATCCGTTGATTCCTCAGGGCAGTAACCTGTAAGAATAACGATGCCTTCCACATGCCCCATTCCGGCCAGCACATTAGAGTACTCCAGATCCTTGCGGAGTCCAACCAGATATATATCAATGGCAGATCTATGCTGGGCAGCATGCTGCCACTGCCCGTCAATTTCAGTAAGCCTGACTTCAATATCGATTATGTCTCTATCGATATCAGCCACTTCAACAACCGGCATTATCTCCTCTGGCAGATCAAGACGTTCATCCCGGGAACGTGCCAATAAAACGGCATAGACAGTACCCTTTTCTTCAGCAAGTACAACTACGCTATGATCTCTACCAACTTTTTCCAGAGTCTTGCGATCTGTTCTATAGAGGCGAATATATACCTTAGAGGTTTCAAGTAGTTCAATATCGGCCAACGATACATCACCCCAGATATCAAACCATGTGCGAGTGTCAAGTTTTTCCTGTAGTTCAGCCCGCAGAGCCACACACTCTCTGTTGAGTTCAAGCAAATTTTCAACAGCTTCTTTACCACCTGTATCCACAGCTTTATCTACAACTGTCTCTTCCAGAAGGATCAACGTTTTTTCAGCACCGGCAATGGCACCGAGTAATTTATCGATATCCTCTGATTGAGGTGGAGTCATATGCTCAACATGAACAACACCCAAACGTCGTAATGTCTTGAGTGCGCATTTTTTATCTTTAGCACTCAGCAGAAGTGTGCTTTTAAGCATTGGTACTATCATGCTGCCTGCGCCTCCTGCTTTTTCTTCATTATTTTAGTTTTAGCAATCTTACCACGTACAACACTGGCAGTCTGCAAATCACCAAGAAAGATCTGAATAGTTCTGATAGCTTCCTTGGCCTCTGGTATCTTCACTTCTTCAAAGAGCTTTATGCGCTGAATTGTGGTGCGCAGCTCTTCACGAATGATCTCCTGTTGGCGTTCGGCAATTTCCCAGCGTACGCGCCGCTCAATCTGCTCCTTGACAACATCAATTCCCGTATCCACCCACAAAGGTGTATCCATGAAATCATAAGTGACTTCATCAAAAGTGAGTGAACCGAATACGGGGATATCAATACCGGCAATATTGCCGATGCCCTTTTTTACCTCTTGTATTACAATGAGGCTGGCGAGATCAACATCCTGAGCAAAAACACCTACCCATGGAAAAATATGTTCCTCCATCTGCCTGTTCTCTTCCTGAAGCCTGTTGATCTCATTTTGAATCTTGCGTATCTCCATGAGAAGCTGTTTCTTCTTCAATTCGAGTGTTGGCAGATAACGGGTAAACCGCTTTAGATCATCTTTATGCTTTTTAAGCTCATTTTTTGTCAGACGTATTTTTGCCATAGCCGTCCTTTTAAAAACTCAATAACCACTGAACATATTGAATACAATGATCTCTACACCACTTCTTTTTCAGCCGTCATAGGCCAGAATTTTTTTACCAGTTCCGAGCGCATACCCGTCTCCTGGGGCTCAAAACACTCAGCCAGAATTTCCCAGCCACGGTCCAAAGCACCTTCCAGCGGTATATTAACAGAAAGATCCATCATATTGGCTTCAAATTCATAGCCAAATTTCAATAACTTATTATCCCATGGACTCATTTTGAAACCCATAGATTTCTTCTCTTCTGTCTCAAGATACTGAGCATAAAGTTGAATCATGCCATCCATAATTGCACGATGATCTTCACGAGTATCCTTATTTACCTGCTGCTTCAGGCGGGAAAGAGAACCGAAAGGCTCAATTCGGCCGTTACGAAGATAAAACTGACCCTCGGTTATATAGCCTGTATTATCAGGTACGGGATGTGTAACATCATCACCCGGCATGGTAGTAACAGCCAGGATAGTAATGGCACCTGCACCTTCAAAGTCAACCGCCTTTTCATAGCGGGAGGCCAGCTGGCTGTAGAGATCTCCGGGGTATCCACGATTGGATGGAACCTGTTCCATGGTGATGGCTATCTCTTTAAGTGCATCGGCAAAATTTGTCATATCAGATAAAAGGACAAGTACTTCTTTTCCCTGAAGTGCAAATTTCTCTGCAACTGCCAGAGCCAGGTCCGGCACCATTAATCCCTCTACTACAGGTTCGGAGGCCAGATTCATAAAAAAGATAGAACGTGAAAGAGCACCACCCTCTTCCAGAGCTTGTTTGAAGTACATAAATTGATCAAACTTGAGGCCAATGCCGCCAAGAATGATCATATCTACCTCTGCCTGCAAAGCGATACGAGCCAATAATTCATTATAAGGCTCACCGGAAACTGAAAAAATAGGCAGTTTCTGACTGGCTACCAGGCTGTTGAATACATCAATCATTGGGATATTTGTACGAATCATTCTCTGTGGAATGATGCGTTTAGCAGGATTAACCGAGGGGCCGGCAATAGGAATAACCGATTCACTCATACCGGGGCCGCCATCACGTGGTTCTCCCGAACCATTATAGATCCGTCCCAGCATATTCTCGGAAAAACCTACCTGCATAGGATGACCAAGAAAACGTACTTCGTCGTTTGTAGAAACTCCACGACTGCCTGCAAAAACCTGAAGCGAGACTATCTCATCCTCAAGCTTAATCACCTGTGCCAGTGAACTGCCGCGAGAGGTTGTAATCTCGGCCAGTTCTTCATAGGCCACATCAGAGGCCTTAACCGTGATAACATTGCCCGAGATGCTGAGAATTTTATTATAGACTTTCTTCATGACGAGTATTTCCTTCTATCAACTCTATGATGGTCTTTTTCATGGCATTGAACTTGTCAGATTCAAATTCCGAGTAATTCCAATCGAGAAATTTCTGGCGCAAATCATAGAAGAAAGAGCGCGCCTTTTCTTTATCCTCAAAAGCAAAAGACCGTTTCAGGATGTCGATAACAATACTGAAAATATACTTCTGCCTGTCGGGTGAAGCCGCTGCATCAACCTCGTCAAAAGCATTCTGCTGTAGATAAACAGCATCTATAAATTCAGTTTTCAAGTAAATAGAGAAATCATCTATACTTGTACCCTCTTCACCGACAACCATCATCATCTGATGCACATCAGTACCGCGACGCAGAAAGTCACGGGCATAATCTATTTGGTCTTTATTTACAAAACTTGTATATTTTGACCATGACTCCAGGGGATCAATTGCTGGAAAACGCCGGGCATTAGACCGCTCTCTGGAAAGACCGTGAAAAGCACCCACAACCTTGAGTGTCGCTTGCGTAACAGGTTCTTCAAAATTTCCACCGGCCGGTGATACAGTGCCACCAATAGTCAAAGAAGCAATACGATCATCATATAGTTTTACCAGGCCGGCACGCTCGTAGAACTCGGCAATACGTGATTCGAGATAGGCAGGGAATGCCTCTTCACCGGGAATTTCTTCAAGGCGTCCTGATAGTTCACGCATAGCCTGAGCCCACCTGGACGTTGAATCAGCCAATAAAAGTACATTCAATCCCATCTGCCTATAATATTCGCCCAAAGTTGTTGCAGTATATACAGATGCCTCACGTGCGGCTACAGGCATTGAACTGGTATTGGCAATGATGATTGTACGCTCCATTAGAGAACGGCCCGTACGCGGATCGATCAGCTCGGGGAACTCACGCATGGTCTCTACAATCTCACCTGCACGCTCACCACAGGCGGCAATAATCACAATATCTACTTCTGCATTACGACTGGTGATCTGCTGAAGCACAGTCTTGCCTGCACCAAATGGCCCGGGAATACAGTAAGTACCACCCTTGGCAATCGGGAAAAAAGTATCTACGATGCGAGATTTGACAATCAGCGGTTCCGTAGGCATTAATTTTTCGGCGTAGGCCGAAACAGGTATTTTTACCGGCCAGTCAAACTGCATTGTCAATGTGTGTGTATTGCCCTTCTCATCCTTAATCTCTGCAATAGTGTCGCAGACCTTATAATTACCTTCACCGGCTATAGAGACAACTTCATATACATCGTCCATGAAGAAAGGAACCATAATTTCATGTTGAAACTGCGTTTCAGGGACAATGCCCAATTTCGTAGCCTTTCGAACTTTGTCGCCTTTTTTAACCGATGGCGTAAAGTGCCAGTCAGCCTTTGAATCAAGAGCTTCCAGCACTACGCCTCGAGGCAGAAAAAAACCATGTGCTTCTGCCAGCTGTGGAAGTGGATTCTGCAGGCCATCATATATCTGGCCCAGGAGGCCCGGTCCCAGTTTCACCGAAAGCAAATCACCGGTGAATTCTACCTTATCGCCAATTTTGAGTCCCTTTGTGGCCTCAAATACCTGCAAAAAGGCTCTTTCATTCTGGATCCGGATGACCTCCGATTTCAACCGCTCATCGCCATGTATTGCATAACCGACTTCATTCTGTGTTATGCGTCCCTCAAAGGCGACGGTCAGCATATTCCCGTTGATACCGGTGATCGTGCCGATGTTCTGTTTCATTCCAATATCCCGATTAAATTATACATTCAATTTCACTTTGGCCGGAAATAACCAGCCTGGGAATTATAAATCTACGTCTGCGCTTTCATGCTCAACAGCTGCAGCAGATACTTTCTGAAAAGTGGCAAGCCCTTTTTGCGCATCAAATTCATCTATCCAATCCAAAATCTGTAACTTCATGTAATACAATAGAATGAATCCAAGATCAAAATAGTGGCACTCCTCCTGAGTATCCAGAAAGTCCCAACGATGGCGCAACAGCTTCTTCTCTATTTCAAGAGGATTTCCATCTTTCACCAGCCCCAGGGGCAAATCAAAAGGCTTGATCTCCTGCCCCGCCTTACGGCCCGCACGCCATTGTGCAAGTGCCTCTCTGAACGATAAGTCAAATTCCTGATAACGTCTGTAGATTCCGGCATCACCTTTTGCAGGTGTCATGCGTCGTATATCCACGGCCATCAAGGTTGAAAACTCCCGCGCAGAGAGCCATTTTTCTGCCTCATCAAGAAATTCAATGGTAGGCAGCAACGGCTTTTTATCGAAAGTCAGTGTTGGGAGCTGGGCGATAGTGTAGTAAAACTTATCCATCATCCTGCCAGAATATCATTAATACGCTGGTTCAGGAAGACACGCAGCAACTCTGATATGGATTCATCTGAAAAATCATAATAAAGATTTTCACCCTTAATGCCAATCCGGAAACCGGCAGACAAATCTTTGGATGGGTGCAGTGTAATGCCTTTCCGGAGCTGCGTCTCTACACCGGAAAATAATACTTTTTCCAGATCTTTGGCTTGATCTTCATTAATCTCAACTTCAACACCCTGGGATTTACCCCATGATGTTACAATTTCAAGAATTAATCCTTTGAGAAATTCTGCGTCTAGTCCCTTGCCCACTTCTTGTTTAAATACACGGTCAAATAATCTATTAATCTGTTCTTTTAACAGCAGTTCTGCATCACGACCGGCCTGCCTCACAGCCAATTCAGCATTTTTATTGAATTGAGCTGCCTTTTCTTCAGCTTGTTTCTCCCGCGTTTCAGCAGCCTTTCCGGCCTTTTCAAGAATTAGCTCTGCTTCAGCTTTTGCTTTGGCCAAAATGATATCTGCGGCTTTTCGGGCGTCTTCAATGCCCTCTTTTTTTAATTGTTCAATCAGGTTGTCCAGTTTTACTTCCATGAAAGTTACCCTTTCAACTTACAAGCCAAGACTGTTCAAAAATAAACGATTCAGAGGAATTTCTCCCCGGATCAATTCATATAACAATACATTTAAAAGATAGTTAAATAACTAAAAATAAGTGTTTTACATAAACACTATCACTTATACTGACTATGGAACGAATGCTTCAACTACAAAAACCATTCCAATACATAAATGACAAAATGGGTTTCATCCCCCCTTAGATGAAAGCCCACCTGTTTTTTGTTCATATAAACATTGAAGTTTATTGTAGGTGGTATTTTAAAAAAAAATAAACAAAATCAACTCACTATTCATACATAAAGCACTTATTTATTTGTACTATTTTTCTTCATGGCACATTTACCATCAAAAGAAGCGCCTTCATCAACGACCAGCCTTGAAGCTTTGATATCACCGCTTACCGATGAAGTCGATTCCAGAAAAACTTTACCTGTAGCAGAGACATTTCCAATTACCGTGCCGGCCAGCATTATGTTGGTAGCAATAACTTCACCTTCAACTACGCCGTTTTTACCCAGAACAAAAGTATCGGAACTCTTAATATTGCCTTTTACAGTACCATCTACACGCAGACTGTTAGCAACTTTAAGATCACCGGTAATTGTTGAACCTTTACCAATAATAGTATTCAGTTCACCGCCACGTCCATAATCAGAATTACTTTGAGCTTTCACATCTTTCTCCTAAAATCAATTCTAATAAATATTATCATTAAAATCTAATCATCTAAAAAATGAAATCCCCCGTTATCCTCCATGACTCTGTTGGGGAACTGCATATAAAAAAGTTTCAGGATCTATTGGTTGACCGTCTTTCCAGATTTCAAAATGTAAATGTGGAGCAGAACTGATGCCGGAACTCCCCAGCAAGGCTATAATATCGCCTTTCATAACCAGGTTGCCGGTCTGAACCGTAAGATAGTTTGCATGCCCGTAATAACTAACATATCCACTGCCATGGGAAATCACAACCATATTACCAAGATCGGGTGTCCAATCAGCAAATATGACTACTCCCTTGCCGGCTGCGTGAATAGCACTACCTCTCTCCGAAGCAATGTCAATACCGACATGTCTCCGTCCGCTAAACCAGCCACCCTCTTGAAAACGTGTTGTCATGAAACCCTCAACAGGCAGTCTTGTGGGCATATGCTCGGAAGTAAAAACTTCGGGTTCATCATCGACAAGATAAGGAAGTCTGTCTTGATATTGCACAGCCAGTCTACTTGCGGATTCAATTGGAGCGGGAATTTCCGATCTTTCCATAGCATTCGGAATTTCAAGTGCATTTAATGCGTCAAAATCCTGTCTGGAAACTCCCAGGGTAGTACCAAACGCTTTAAATATTTTATCCATTGTCTTTTTAGTGGCAATATGCTCCCGCGCTATCTCTTCAATTTTCCTGTTATGGACTTTCAAAATTTCATTTTCATCAGATAGATTACGTTTAACACCTTCAAGTCTGATAGAATGATAATATGAAAACCCACCAAGAACTATATGAACAACTAAAACACAAGCTATGACAATCAACATTTTACCATTAGCATAACTCATGGAGATGCTTCTTGGGTTTTGCTCTTGATCCGGGACAAAAAGCAATGCAAAATAACGAGTACGTTTATTTTTAGCCTTTTTCATATCTACATCAGCCCTCGATACTATCCAGCATCTCCATTAATCTTTCCAGGTCATCATTGGAGTAAAATGCAACTTCAATTCGTCCGCCCTTTTTACTGGTCGTAATTTTTATCTGAGTCTTCAATTTATCACGCAAACGTCCTTCAAGTTCAACAATAAAGGCAGATTTTTTCTGTTTAGTAGCACTGCCATTGTCGTCATCAGATCTATCCAGCTGTTTCCTTACTTCCTGCTCCAGTTTGCGAACACTGAAACTATCTTTAATACATCTTTTCCAAATTTGAATCTGATCACCACGTGACGAGAGCCCCATTATGGCCTTGGCATGTCCCATGCCTATCTCTCCGATACGGACACTATTTTGAATGGTATCGGGCAATTTAAGCAAACGTATGAAATTTGCCACCGTAGCTCTGTCTTTCCCCACTTTCCTGGCAACATCTTCCTGGGTTAAACTATATTCTTTTTGCAGCTGTTGATAAGCCAATGCCACTTCAACAGGATTAAGGTCTTCTCGCTGAATATTTTCAATGAGTGCCAGTTCAAGCAAATGTTCATCTGACTTGACTTCCATTACATATGCCGGAATTCTATCAAATCCAAGTTCTGTCACTGCACGGAATCTTCTCTCACCGGCAACAAGTTCAAAGCCGGCTGCAGTTTTTCTGACAGTGATTGGTTGAATCACACCATTTTCAGAGATTGAAGATTTTAATTCATCAAGTCGCTCACGGTTGAATTCCATTCGAGGTTGAAGTGGGTTCGCACGAATTTTGGTGAGTTTAATATCGGATAACGACTCTCTACGCTCCGAAGCTTCATTTTCTGCCATCTGCGGAATGAGAGCTTCCAGCCCCCTGCCAAGCCGTTTATTAGCCATTATTAATCACCTCTTCAGCCAGCTTCATATAGGCTTCGGTTCCGGGACATACAGCATCATAGAGAATCACGGGTTTGCCAAAGCTTGGTGCTTCGGAGAGGCGTACATTTCGTGTAACTACTGTATCGAAGACCTTTTCCTCAAAAAAGTTACGGACATCTTCGGTTACCTGTTGGCTCAAATTGAGGCGGCTGTCATACATGGTTAGCAATACACCTTCAATAGTGAGATTCTCGTTCAGATTTTTCTGAACAAGGCGAATACTTTTAAGCAGCTGGCTCAAACCTTCCAAAGCATAATATTCACACTGAATCGGAATAAGCACCGAATCTGCAGCTGTTAAACTATTCAAGGTCAATAGGCCCAATGAAGGAGGATTATCGATAAAGATATATTCATAATCTCCAGTCAATTTTTCCAGAGCATTGCGCAACACACGTTCACGGCCAATCTCACCCACTAATTCCACTTCAGCACCAACGAGCCGGATGGATGCCGGCACCAGATCAAGATAGGCAATTTCCGTCTTCTGGATTACTTCATTGATAGTCTTACTGCCGCTTATTACCTCATAGATGCTATTTTCCACCTCTCGATGGTCAACACCCAGTCCGCTGGTAGCGTTGGATTGCGGATCCATATCCAGTAGAAGTGTCTTTTTTTCAGCCACAGCAATACAGGCGGCCAAATTAACGGCAGTGGTAGTCTTGCCAACACCGCCTTTTTGATTTGCAATTGCAATTATCTTTGCCACGGGAATCCTCTATAAAAATTAAAGTTTAAATATACAATTCCAAGCCTTCAAATGCAAGTCGATTCCCTAAACAGTCCATATAGGCTAGCAACCTGTCTGGCTTAAGGCTATTAGGTATGTTTTTAGAGATTTTTTTCCTATTCAAGGCGCGATTGAGGCGCATAAAGGGGAGTATGTAACGATTGAGCAACGAAGAATAGGGGGAAAAGATCAAAAACAGGACAATATTGGTTAAGTCAGACAGGTTGCTAGGCTAATCCCCATTGCCGCCGGATCCACCATTCAACTCCGAAAAACAGTACTATCAAAAATAATGTTATCCGTGAGTCTCTCACACAATATGTTTTAACAGTCCGGGTCTGAAGCGGTTCCAGACGTATGCGATTAAAAAGATATTCTGCACTGTCTGAACTTGCTGATAATCCTTCTGTTATGGATGACAATCTTTGCATAAAAACGGGATCGGCTCTCTGATCAAAATATTCAGCATAAAATGGAGAGATCTGATATCTTGCAGTATCTGCATTAACAAATAATGTGCTGTCTGCAAGAAAAGCACGATACATTCCCTGACGAATGTGCCTGAGGTCCGCTTGATAATGTCCTGCTTCGCCTTCTCTTAAAGAGAGATACATTTCATTATTATTTGAAATAATACGCACCAGGGGCAAGCGTCCCCTCACCGGCCTGCCCAAATCATCTTTAAGATATAAAGAAACCCTTACATTCTCTCCAGATTGATATGCAGGTTTGTCTACATATATAATATTGCCTGACTGTCTCTCGGCACATAACCACGTTGCCATATGAGAGAAGGATAACAGCGAACCGGTATTATGCATAGCCCCGATCAATTGCCACTTGAAATAACCTTCACCAATCAACATCAGGCGTCTGATATTATCTGATCGAGATTGTAGTAATAAAGGCCGCACACCATCTTCGCTCACTATTAAAGCATCATTAGCATCAATCGTCCACTCCGTAAAAACCGGAGGGAGATCTTCCATAGAGTCTAATCCTGTAATATCCCCCCGAAGTGATGCAAAAAAATCATGACTTTTCCCGTCTGTTGTCAATATAGGAACTTCCCATTTTGGCACACTCTTTTTCAATCCCTGCCAGGGAAGATAGTCTCCGAGTTCTAAAAGCCCGGATATATCCAGTTGACTGCCCGCTACAATACAAAAGGGCAGTCTTAACGAGAGAATTTTCTCTTTTATAGCTGTCCAGCTATGTGAATTTTTACATGGATAATCCCATAAGACAACGGCATCAATACTGTCAAAAGACGCTGATAATGCTCTTCCATAGAACTGGCCGTCATTCTTTTGAATCCCAACTATAAGTTCTAAATGTTTATCTGATCTACATGCTCTGATAAAGGCCGCAACATCGGACCCCGGGCGCCCTGCCAGAATAAGGAGGCGTCGTTTATCCGCTGCCACTCGTGCCCAATGCATATATATATTATTTTCTAGTTGTACCTCTCCGGAAACAGGCAGGACTTCAACTTTCCATGAATGCAGCCCCGGCTCCGAAGGTATCAGATTACATTCGACTTCCTTGCTGAATCCAGCGTCAGGCAGATCAAATATTGAGTCTTTAAGAGCTCTACTACCCGATGAAATGCGCAACCTTACACTATTTCCGCAATTCCCTGAAGCAGCGATTCTAATCTTCATCTTATACGGCATACCTGCATATGCTCTCTTCTGGCCCGTTACCTGTGAAATCATCACATCAGGTGGACGGCCTGTATCTCCGACACACACTGTCCATATTTTTTTATCAAGCTTCTCTGCTGCGATTAATCCATTGGCACCACGTGTTCTCCTACCATCTGAAAACATAAGAATGCCACCGGTTGTGTGCAAAGATATTCTCTTGGCAAATTCTGTAAATACCGAATTGAAATCCGTACCCGAAGCGGACTCTGTAGCAGTATGTTCAAAATTTGATGACCACAGTGAATCAGAAAAATTAAAAAGGGAGATGTTATGACGTTCTGATAGCTCAAGGAAGGCCTCAGTCTTCAACAACGACTCTACAATTGCTGACCTGGACATTCCATTTTCCTTTGAATTCATCGATGAAGAACGGTCTATTAAAACTGCCAGCTTCGCCTGTGTTTCGGTGACAGCATGCCGGATAAACCTGCCGTTAATGATTCCAAGAATAATCAACACAATACAGATAGATCGTAATAAAGCACACAGATATAAATATCTGCGTGGCATAATATTATTTGAATTTTTGTAAAATAAAATAACTGCAATGCCCGCTGTAATTATAACAGCCGACATCCAGACCCAGCTCTCCCCAAAATATGAATGGAAAGCCAGATCCATAATCAACTGAAATTCAAGGAAGGCTGAGGTGCCAGACATAACGGACTATTGTGGCCCGCGGAGAGATAATAATGACCTGCGCAGGCCACCATTGCACCGTTATCTGTACAGAAAGAAGGAGTTGGTACATAAAGTGACATCTTTCTGGAGCTGGCTTCAATGCGCATCTGCTCCTGAAGAGCACCATTAACTGCAACACCACCGGCCATGGTAATCTGGTCAACGCCAGCGGCTTGTGCAGCTGAAATTGTTTTCTTCACCAACACATCGGTAACAGCTTTTTGAAAAGATGCACAGATATTAGGAGTATTCTTCTCAACATCGGCCTGCTCCATTTTTCGCACATGGAGCATTACTGATGTTTTTAATCCGCTGAATGAAAAATCAAAACGATCTTTATCAAGAAAAGCACGGGGGAATCGAGTATATTTTTCATTACCTGCTCTGGCCGCTTGCTCAATTTTAGGACCTCCAGGATAACCCAGACCCAATAGTTTGGCAACCTTGTCAAAAGCTTCGCCTGCTGCATCATCTCTTGTTCGACCCATTATATGGTATGTGCCCCAGCGGGGAACATGTATCAACTGCGTATGTCCTCCGGAAACCAATAGCGTTACAAAAGGCGGTTTCAGATCAGGGTAGACCAATCGATTGGAAAAAATATGCCCCTCAAGGTGATTTACACCTATTAGCGGGCAGCCAATTGATAATGCCAGCCCTTTGGCAACAGAGAGACCAACCAGTAATGATCCGGCCAAACCAGGACCATAGGTTACTGCAATACCTTCCACATCACTCTGTTTTACCCCTGCTTCAGACATCGCCTGACGCACAACGGGCAGTACCATTTGGATATGACTTCGTGATGCAAGCTCCGGTACAACGCCGCCAAATCTATTATGAATCAACTGTGAAGATATCACATTGGATAACAGATCTTTTCCGTTAAATACGGCTGCGCTGGTGTCATCACACGATGTTTCGATTCCAAGTACTATCATTATTCAATCATCAATTCAAATATTTTGGGTTTGGCATTATAATAAATAATCCATTCGGGTAATGTGAAAAATGCATTAACACTTTGTCCCGAACACCATTTATCATAATCAATAGTGGCAGTAATATCTTTTTTATTTAAACCAGCCAGCAAGTCAACACCTGCATGCAGTGTTAATGACAAAGTGGAAGGGACAACACGCACATCTTTAATATGTGGTGGGATATGAATAACACGTAAAGGAATACCTGTGTACATACGTTCACCAATACGTTGCACATCAACTGAAAAATCTACATTGGCACAATCATACTTAATATTTGACTGCGTTTTCAACAAGCCTACAGGGCGTGAAAGGTCTTTAACCAGATTTTGAAATGTCTGTTGAACCGTTCGTACAAATTTCAAAGAATCCAAAACTATTGCAGGCCCCTCAACCCAGATCGAATCAGGTAAAAATCGCACGGCTCCTACCTGTGTATATCCGGAAAGCATGGATATTTTCAATTGAGATGATACAGGTAATCTACGCCGTATACACTTGTCCGTATTCACAAATACCGTATCTGTTCCCAAAATTTGTATCGGGTGTACTGACATATCGACCGGAATACCACGAAGCATTGAAAAATCCAGATGAAATGTCTTTTGGCTATACTCATTGGCAAGATCAAGAACAAATTCTTTATCCCTGGCGGACAAATTTAATAAATCACGTCCTCCACCACGAAGTAAAACTTCCACAACTTCAGGGATTGGATCAACAATGACATTGCCTTCAGGTAAATTACGAACTGTTAAGGGAACTTCAATTGTTTGATAGAACTCATTTGCTGTAACAACAAACAGCCAAAGAAAAAGTGCACAAACAAGGGCTAGAAACTTGACTTGATAGTTTTTAAGCAATTTTCGATGTGTCTTCATAGGATGCAGCCTTTTAATAAATACAATAGCCTGATTAAAGAAGCACTTCCCTCAACATCCACATGTATTAAGCTGTATAATGTACAATATATGAAAAAAAATTTAATAGACAAAGGGGAAGAGAGATTTTTCTCTCTTCCCCTTTAAACTAACAGTATCCGTAGATCTTACTTATTGGATTGTGCCACGGTTCGACCAAAACTGATCTCACCATTATCAATACGAATATTAAATCCACAATCCGGATTGGAGCAGACCCACGCCTTATACCTTATGGCTGCGCCTTCCCGTCCATA
The DNA here is from genome assembly GCA_023139105.1 of bacterium. Lineage (GTDB taxonomy): Bacteria > Zhuqueibacterota > QNDG01 > QNDG01 > JAGLOF01 > JAGLOF01. The sequence goes on along the minus strand of JAGLOF010000064.1, from coordinate 14,143 downwards.
ATCGGACAGGGGCATTAGTACACCAATGTTACATCTCTGGCATTCAGGCAACTGATTCTCCATGAACTGCCTCCACAATTAATGCCCATCTTTAATGATAACCTGTAAAAATTGAACTATTCTTTTACAACCCAAATACGCACATTAGCTATTACTTCAGTATGCAATTTAATATCTACAGTATAGATACCCAGGGCCTTGATGGGCTCTGTAAGTTGTATTTTTTTCTTATCGATATCATAGCCCTTCTCCTTTAGGAGACCGGCAATATCTTGTGATGTAACTGAACCGAATATTTTCTCTTCTTCACCGACTGCAACTGGAGCAGTAAGAGATACTTTGGAAAGTTCCTCAGCCAGACTTTCTGCTGTAACACGATCTTTCCCAAGTTGACGCTCACGAATTTTAAGTTCTTCTTCAAGAAGTTGCATATTTTTTCGTGTCGCCAGATTGGCCACGCCCTGAGGAATCAAATAATTCCGGGCATAGCCGTTTTTAACGGTAACGACATCTCCGGTCTTCCCCAGAGAGTCGAAATCTTGACGCAAAATGATTTTCATAGTAACCTCATCCTCATCATCACTATCGGGGGATATCGGAAACGTAGGGAATCAAAGCCAAATGGCGTGACCGCTTAATGGCCTGAACCAACTGACGCTGGTGCCTGGCACAAGTTCCGGATGTACGCCGGGGAATGATTTTACCCACATCTGTAGTAAATTTAGTTAATTTCTTCGGATCTTTATAATCGATTTGAACCACTTGATTCTCGCAGAAACGGCATATTCGTTTCCTTCGTGGTTTAAGCAAAATACCCTCCTTATCTCAAAAATATCTATAATTTAAAACCTTTTAAACCGAAATCAAAACGACCTTTGTGCATATTCTCAGAGTGCTCATCCTTATGTTCGGCATCGGAAATCACACTATCAACTTCAGTCGTATCATCAGAATTCATACTGAAAAAATCAGTATCTTCATCGTTAAGATTATATTCGTCTTCATTCTGTTCCGAAGTAATTTCACGACGATTCAGAAACTGTACACGACGTGCTTTGATTTCAACAATATTACGATTTCTTCCGTCATCAGCTTTAAGACTACGACTCTGCAACTCGCCTTCGATAATAACGGCACTTCCTTTTTTCAAATTATTTGCACAATTTTCGGCTAACTTATACCAGGCAACAATACCTACATAACAAACATTTTCACGCCACTGCCCGGTATTATCACGAAATCGACGATTAGAAGCAATCCAGAAATTTGTAACCGGAGTGCCGTTTGTAGTCTTTCTAAAAGCCGGATCTCTTGTCAAATTGCCCGCAATCAATATAGTATTAATATCCGGCATCCGTAAATCATGCATAAAAACTCAACCTCCTGATAAAAAGCAGCTGACTTTTTCTCACAGAGCGACCGTAGACACTTGATAAGATAAGTATCTCCAAAAACAAGAATCTACGATATTGTGCTCAATCCATCCTGTTTAATTGAAATGGAATAGGCCAACCTAGACTTCTGTCTCTGTCTTCTCAGCAGCTTCTTCTTCCGTCTTCTCCACAGTTTCCGTCACAGGCTTTTTCTCTTCTTCTAAAGTAGAATCTGCTTTTGCAGGCTCAGCTTCTTCATCCAAGGTATCTGCTGCTTCAGAATCTTTTTCTAAAGCAGCGACTCTGGCTTCTTCTTTGAGAACAAGTTTGGGAACAATTGTAGTTAAATAACGGAGAATTTGCTCATCCAGCTTAAATTCACGCTCAAAAGTCTTGACAAATTCACCTTCTGCATCAAAACGCATACAGATGTAATAGCCATACTGCTTTTTTGCAATTTCATAAGCCAGTCTGCGCTTGCCCCATCGATCAATAGTGATCACCTTGCCGCCATTTTTCTCGACAAACTGACTATATTTCTCAACGGCCTTTTCGATTTCATCGCCCGGTAGATGGGCATCAACAATAAAGGTGGTCTCGTAGTTTCGCAACAAGCGTCACCTCCCTTCGGTCATTGGGTCCGTTCCGTTAAGAACGAACAGGGTTCATTAAACTTTATTATATCGATTCATAGCCTCAACAAGGCCATGTTCGAGCCACAATTCAACGGCATCGGCACTTTTTTCCAGCATAGACGTAACTACTTCCAGTTCTGAATCTCCAAAGGGAGACAGAACAAAATCAGTTACATCTGCTGTTGCAGGCCCCATACCAAGACGCAGTCTGGATATTGACGATGTATTCAATAATGACTGGATTGAAGCCAGCCCATTATGCCCACCATCACTCCCTCTACCTCTAAGCCTGAGACGCCCCAAAGGAATGGCAAGATCATCAAAGGAAATCAACATATTGTCAATACTCCCTTGAAAATGAGAAAGTGCCAAAGCTGTTGCCACTCCACTTCGATTCATATAGGACATGGGTTTGATCATAATCAAATCCTGCCCATGAATCCTAAGCCGGCATTCATAGTATAATGGATGCGCGGCTTTGAAGTTCATAGCATAACGCAATGCCAGAAGATCAAGCAACATGAAGCCAAGATTGTGCCTTGTATGCAAATACTGCCTGCCGGGATTCCCCAGGCCAACCAATAGATGCGGCCCTAGTGTCACTCTTGAGCTTCGCCGGCCTCTTCTTCGCCCTCTTCACCCTCTTCGCCCTCTTCACCCTCTTCGCCTTCAAGACCAACACTGACAGAGGCTCTGGAGATCTGTACATGGGCAATTGGCTGCTTCAAATCTGTCTTAAATTCATAATCACCGGCTTCAAGAGTTGAAAGCATGATAGTGTCACCAATATCAAGCAAGGAGACATCGATCTCAATGTGCTCGGGAATATCCAGCGGCAGGCCTTCAACTTCCACTTCACGCATTAATTGTTCGAGTACACCACCCTCACGTACACCAATGGCTGATCCTTTAAGAAAGATCGGAATGGATAGTGTTACCTTCTGATCCAGTTTGATACCCATAAAATCGACATGAATAATCATATCGGTAACAGGGTCACGCTGAATTTCACGAATTACACTTGTCCACTCTTTACCCTTGCCAACGATTACATTCAACACGTTGAATTCGTTGAGCAGGAGACGATTCATCTCAATCTTATCGAAAGAGACATTTACTGGATCGGCACCATGTATATAATAGATGCCTGGAATCCGGCCTTCGCGACGAATAGCTTTAGCATTCTGCTTACCGGTTTCTTCTCTTAATTCTACTTTTAGCTCTGCGATTGACATGCAGCAAACCTCGCTTACATTAAATGAGCACTATTTAAAATAACGAACTTATCGATTCTTCATTATGAATACGACGAATTGCTTCTCCGAACAGCCCGGCCGAAGAAATAACCTGGATCTTGTCTATCTTCTTTTCAGGCGGCAGCGGGATAGTATCTGTAACCAGCATCTTAGAGATACACGATGCTTTCAAATTTTCAATGGCCGGCCCGGAGAGCAGAGGATGCGTACAGGCAGCTACTATCTGTGATGCTCCCTCAGATTTCAGTAATGCCGCACCTTTACACATAGTCCCGGCCGTATCCACTATATCATCAACAATAATAACATCGGTGCCCATGACATCACCGATCAAGGTAACTTGATCAATCTTACCGGCCTCCGAACGTTTCTTATCGACCAATGCCAGTTCACAGCCCATACGTTTTGCATAGGCCCCTGCACGTTTGGATGAACCTATATCAGGTGCTACAACCATCGGATTCCCCAGCTTTATCTTTTTTAAATGATCAACAAAGATAGTTGAAGCATAGAGATGGTCAACAGGGATATCAAAAAAACCCTGGATCGAGGCCGAATGTAAATCCATAGTCAAGACACGGTCCGCACCCGCAGTTGTAATTAAATTTGCCACGAGCTTTGCAGACAGTGCAACTCGCGGTTGATCTTTCCTGTCTTGACGTGCATAACCAAAATACGGGATAACTGCTGTAATACGCTTGGCAGATGCACGTTTTGCAGCATCAATCAAGAGCAGTAATTCCATCAAATGATCAGCTGGTGGAAATGTAGGCTGTATGATAAAAAGATCCATACCGCGGATATTTTCATTATACTTAACCTTGATTTCACCATCATTGAAACGGATTATCTCAGATTCACCCAATGGTATATTGAGATAATCGGCTATATCCATGGCCAACGGCCGATTAGCAAGTCCGCTGAAAATTTTCATTAAATATGAACCTTATCTAAAAACATCAGCAAGAACTCCATGAAAAAGTCCCGAAACTTACGGATCAACACGGATCCTTAAAGTTACGGGAATACCGGTCGTCTACTGCCGACACATGTCGGCAACTTTGCTGGGGTGCTAGGACTCGAACCTAGGAATGCAGGGATCAAAACCCTGTGTCTTGGCCACTTGACGACACCCCAATTTAAAACAGTATTACTTTCTACTTTGTATCAACCCTGGAGACTGGCTGACAGACTCTGACATCAACAGCATTCACGGTCTCTATATTTCTTGCCGCATCGTTGGCAACATCATTATCAGTATAAAGGCCGTACAATGTTGATCCGCTGCCGGACATACCGGCATATACTGCACCTGCTTCATAGAGTGTGGTCTTTAATCGATCCAGCAATGGATATCTCTCAAAGACTGCTGTTTCCATTTCATTATGAAGCCGGTCTTTAAGCATTTCGGGACTAAAGTCTCGAAAAAGCGCCCTAAATGTAGTTATTTTTTCTTTTTTTGTCAAGGTAATTTTAGCAGCTTTATAGGCCCACGCAGTCGACACATGAATTCCAGGTAAAACAAGCACTAAAAAATAATTATTCGGCAAGCTCAAAGGAGTCAAAATCTCACCACGCCCCTCTCCCATTGCCGCACCACCATTTATAAAAAAAGGAACATCACTACCAATATTCAAAGCCAGTCCGTGCATCAAATCAACTGGCAAATGTGTATCAAATAACTTATCGTATGCTTTCAGAGCAGATGCAGCATCACTGCTGCCCCCACCAAGTCCACCACCACTGGGTATACTTTTCTCAATATGAACAGCCACACCACCCTTGATACCTGTCTCGTTTCTGAATTGCTCCAAAGCTTTAAAGACCAGATTTTCAGGCCCTGTCGGTATTTCACTATTATTTGATGTCAAAGATAATTCACCCGTTGTCTTTCTGATAACGAGTTGATCGTAGAGACTGATCTCCTGAAAAACAGTAGCTATATCTGTATATCCGTCTTTCCGACGGTCAAGGAGCAGCAATCCAAGATTAATCTTGGCATAAGCTTTTACTACAATTATTTCCATTTGATCTTTCCGGCACTTACAACTTAAGCCCATAAAATAAGGTTAAAATCATCAAAAAGCAAGTGATATGGAACATATATCTTCTCTTTTTAGTAGAAGAGATATTTAAAAGAGAAAGTTTCAAAAAAAACATTTGATTTCAGTGTCCTACTTATCTATATTGCGAACCGAATCTGAGGTCACATAAGGAAATTAACCTACTAATGAAACCCCTTTTTTTTGTATCTGATATTCATTTGGGTGCCGGCGATAAACATGAAAACCGGAAACGTTCAAAAAAATTTATAAAATTCCTTAATTTTGTTAAAGAACATGGCCGGGGATTGGTCATAGTAGGAGATCTTTTTGATTTCTGGTTTGAGTACCGCTGGGTCATGCCCAGGCAGCACCTTGATGTACTCATCAGTATGCGTGAATTAACAATGAATGGTCTCAATGTATCAATTGTGGCCGGGAATCATGATTTCTGGATCGACGATGTTTTCAAAGAAGACCTGGAAATATCTGTACATAAAGATGATTATGAAATAATAGATGGAGATCACCGATTCTATATCACTCACGGTGATGGTATTGCCCACGCAGATAAAGGATATAGATTTTTAAAAAAAATCTTAAGAAATCCACTCAACATACATCTATTCCGAATGATACACCCCGACCTGGGTTTTGCATTGGCAAATTTTTCAAGCAGGTTAAGTAATCGGCACCAGCCCTTTGTCGTAGATGATGGAGATTATCAGCAATTTGCCGAAGAAAAAATTGCGGCCGGATACCATGGAATCATCATGGGACATACACATCGCGCAAAATATGTAAAGAAATCAAACGGTATTTATATAAATTTAGGCGATTGGAACGAAGAAAGCACATACGGTAAATTACAAGATGGTTCATTGAGCCTGGAAACCTGGCAGGTTTCAGGCCCCGATAATAATTGATCAAATAATAGAAAATGCGAAAATTATGAAGAGAAAAAGACGAGATACTGTTTCAACCGGGGAAAAGATCAATAAAAGCTTAGGCTTTTTTATCAGACATCCGTGGACAATCTACCCCATTGCCGGTCTTATGCTAGCTATCCTGCTGGGTGGCGTGGCAATCTTCATCTTAAGCCGTGACCTTCCTGATTTAGCAGAACTGGAACGGGCCTCTGATCCGCTGCTTGTGACAAAAATTTACTCAGCAGACGGCAAGGTCATTGATGAACTGTACAAGGAAAAACGTATTATCGTGCCCATTGATCGTATCCCTGTCCATTTGCAGCAGGCAGCTGTTGCCTCTGAAGATCATCGCTTTTATTCTCACTGGGGTGTAGATTTTAAACGGATTCTCAAAGTCGCATATCAAAACATTACGCATTTCCGTATTGTTGCAGGTGCCTCTACATTAACTCAGCAGGTAGCCAGAAGGGTATATCTGCATTCCGATAAGACAATTATACGAAAACTACAAGAACAATTAACCAGCCTTCAGATTGAACGCACATACTCAAAATCTGAAATTCTGGAGATGTATCTTAATCGTATGACCTTAGGCCGCGGTGCACATGGCGTCCAGGCTGCGGCAAAAGCTTGGTTTGGGAAAAATGTAGGCGAATTGACTATAGAAGAATCGGCCATGATTGTAGGATTGTTTCAACTGCCATACGGATACTATTCTCCTGACAGAGACACTACAAAGGCCATAAAAAGGCGCAATGTAGTCCTTGGAACCATGGTCACAGCCGGTTATCTTACACAAGCTAAATATGATTCTGTCAGCCAACGTCCTCTTGGTGTTATAGCTAAAAACACATCAGCCGCTTCAAAAATTGCCCCTTACTTCTGTGAGCATGTAATCAAGGAGCTCAGTAAAAAATATGGCCGGCGCAGACTATTTACCGACGGCTTTAAAATATACACGACCTTAGACACCCGCGTTCAGGCATGTGCAGACAGCACTGTCAACTCATGGATGCCTGAACTGGAATTGTCCATTCATAATGAAATTCTGAAGAAAAAGCGTTTTGTCAATTGGTTCAATCCGAGTCTTGAGACTGAGGAGGAGATAGAAGCTTTCCTGGCTGATACTGTCCTGGTAGATTCAATGTTAACTGAAAAAGCCACTGTACAGGTTGCCATGACAGCCATTGATCCGACGAATGGTTATATTCTGGCCATGATAGGTGGACGTGATTTTGCAAAATCTCCATTTAATCGCGTAACTCAGATGGCACGTCAACCAGGTTCAAGTTTTAAACCAATCGTATATACTACAGCCCTTGACAATGGCTATCCGCCCAGTTTTTCTGTTTTAAATGTACCGGTTACCGTACAACTTCCTGACGGCACACGCTGGACACCCGGCAACTACGACCTCACCACAGGCGGCAGGACAGCCATGAGAGAAGGCATATACAGGTCATTGAATCTGGTTACTGTGAGACTGGTTCAGGCACTTCAGATGCAGTATGGAATTGTGGAGACTGCAAAACGATTTGGCCTGACTACCAAGGTTAATCCTTACGATGCTACGGCCCTGGGTTCAGATGTAGTCATCCCGCTGGAGATGGTTTCAGCTTTTTCAGTTTTCGCCAACAAAGGTGTACGCATGACACCAATTGCCATTGTCAGAGTAGAAGATAAAGATGGCAATATCATTGAAGAATCTATTCCCGGCGGGCCTCCGGTTATCAGTGCAGAGACAGCATATGTAATGACAGATATTCTTCGTGGCCCACTGGATCATCCCAGAGGAACAGCACGGCGGGCACGTTGGATGTTTCACTTCAACCGTCCGGCTGCAGGAAAAACAGGGACTACTAATGATTACCGCAATGCCTGGTTTATGGGATTTACGCCCCAACTGGCAGCAGGTGTATGGGTGGGATTTGACGACGAAAGACTTACTCTGGGAGATGACCGTACAGGCGGTAAAATAGCTCTGCCAATATGGGCTCCATTCATGAAGATGGCACACGATACATTGGGTCTGCCTCTTGCTGAATTTGAGGAACCCCCCAACATTGAACATCATCGTATCTGCAGAGAGACATATAAAATAGCCAATTCAGCCTGCCCCGATGCATACGACGAGGTATTTATCAGCGGAACGGCTCCGGATTCATGTGATGTGCATGATCGTATCAGGGATACTCGTGACAGACACAGGAATAGAAGGATTTATTAACACAAATTCCAAATAAACAGTAAATCACAAAAAACAAATTACAATAACTGAATAAATTCATTAACACTCAATCCGGATTGCCTGATTATTGCTCGCAAGGTTCCTCTGTCAAGTGCCTTATGTTCAGGAACTACTAACTGAGTAAAAGGAATATTTTTTCTCAATATAACATGGCTGCCCTGTTGCCGTTTTATTGAAAACCCCGCTTTTTGCAAAGCCCTGATACATTCCCGACCTGAAATTCGTGGCAGCTTGCTCATACTGCAACCAACACCGAATCAAACCTTTCTTCAGGAACAGGGAGGCCATCATCTTCTAATGCCAGGACATAACCTTCAATGGCTTCTTTAATATTTGAGATCGCATCCGATTTAGTTTTTCCCTGACTAATGCATCCTGGCAAACTGGGGCATTCGGCAATCCAACAATTATCTTCTCCGTAATAAATAATTGCTTCTCTCATTTTTTTGTCTCCAATTTTTTAAAAGTACTTATTTCATATTGTCAAGTCAAGAATTTGTTTTGATTCTTCCGACAATTGCGTGAAATTACATACTCAGTAATAGCAATTATTTCGGCTCTGTTGTTTTGAGTGGGTAAATTTTATATTAGTTCATTTTTAGAAGTTACCCCGAAGGTGACTGTTGAAAAAGGGTAGACCCCGGTTGTTGTCGTTCTTTTTACGACATCACCGGGTGTCTAAATTCAATAATAACGGGCAAACAAGAAAAAACACTATTAGATCAAAGACAATTTACTCAATGCAAGTACTAACTCATTTTCTATCCCTCTAATTCCTCTTGCCCCTCACAACACTCTTCATCTTTTTTTCTTCAGCCAATCCAACTCATTAGTTTATCTCTAAACTTCTATTTTTTTGTTCGTTGAGTTCGTCTTGTTCGTTGCCAATCTTCTATCTATTTCCAGTCTTCAACACTTTTTAATCCATCCTGCGGGATCGATAAGCATATCAATCAACGGCGGTGCCTCAACAGGTTGTTCTACAATATCAATTGCATCACTTAATCTCGGTGCAGCTCCATCAATTAACGAAACATCGGATGCATAAATTGTAACCAGGGATTCTCCCTTTGAGACCGCATCACCAGTTTTTTTATGAAATATCATACCAGCACCGGGATCTATAATATCATCCTTGCTCTGCCTGCCCGCCCCCACCATTACACCGCACCACCCAACTTCTCTGCCGTGAATTGAACCGATATAACCATCTTCCGAGGCTACAATATCTTTAGTAAAAGACGGCAGTACAAATGAATCGAGATCATCAATAACAGAAAGATCACCACCCTGCAATTCTGTCATGCGGCGAAATAAAGCCATGGCCTTCCCTGTATGTAATGCCGAGTCTAAGCATTCGGCAGCTTCTGCAAGAGTCTCAGCCTTTCCTCCCAATACAAGCATTTGTGCTGACAAAGCCATGGTTACTTCCATGACATCATCCGGGCCACTGCCACGCAGACATTGCACTGCCTCACGGGTCTCCAACCAGTTACCGACAGCATTACCCAATGGTTGATTCATCGCAGTAAGCTGTGCAATAGTGCGCATACCAAGATCATTACCAAGAGATACCAGTGATTTGGCCAGCTCAATGGTTTCGGTGCGAGTCTTTAAAAATGCACCATCTCCGATTTTTACATCCAACACCAGAGCCTTGGCGCCTTCTGCATATTTTTTTGATAAGATACTGCCACAAATAAGGGGAATTGAAGGAACCGTGCCTGTCACATCACGAAGAGAATACATCTTCCTGTCAGCAGGTACTATGGAATCAGTCTGCCCCATCATGACAAAACCGATATCATTCAAAATGTCAAGAGCTTCTGATTCTTCTATGCGTGTTCTGAAATTTGGTATGGCTTCCAACTTATCTAGTGTACCACCTGAATGCCCCAGGCCTCTACCGGACATCATTGGCACAGGAACACCGCAAGCGGCCACCAGAGGAGCCAAAATCAAAGAAACCTTATCTCCCACCCCTCCTGTTGAATGCTTGTCCACAGGCAATGAATCAAGGTACCCCAGATCAACTGTATCACCCGATTCTATCATAGCACGGGCCAGTGCCGAGGTTTCAACGCGCGTCATTCCCCTATAAAATATGGCCATCAAAAGAGCCGAGATCTGATAGTCAGGCAATTCATCTCTGGCATATCGTGAAATTGTCCATTGAATTTCCTCAGGTGTCAACGCATGTCCGTCACGTTTTTTTACTATAATATCTGATATTTGTAACATAATTACTCCATCAAGCTGAACGTGCTTCAGTCATTATCTTAAGACCGGCACTGGTTCCCAGTCTATCTGCACCGGCCTCCAACATAGCCAGGGCATCTTCTAATGAACGAATTCCACCGGCTGCTTTAACTTTAAGTCCGTGATCGGCCACCGTTGTCTTCATGAGACGTACATCAGCAATAGTAGCACCACCCGGACCAAAGCCGGTTGAGGTCTTTACAAAATCGGCTCCGGCTGCCGCTGCTAGTCTACAGGCAACTACTTTCTCCTCCAATGTCAGCATAGCAGCTTCAATAATTACCTTAAGATGAACTTTTCCCGATTTACAGACCGCCACTGTCCGACGGATATCGGCTTCAACCTCATCATTATGGCGAGCCTTTAAAAGGCCCACTGCCAGAACCATGTCTATCTCCTTTGCTCCGTCTTCAATTGCCTGTTCGGCCTCAGCAGCTTTAACTATGGACGACGAAGCTCCCAACGGAAAACCAATTACTGTACAAACTTTGGGTAAATAACCCTTTAACAATTCCTTAGCTTGTGGAACAAAAAGAGGATTGATGCAAACAGTGGCAAACGAGTAATCAATGGCCTCTTTGCAGAGCTGCTCAATTGCCTCCGGCGTTGCCTCTGCTTTAAGCAATGTATGATCGATAGTTGCGGCCAGTTGACCGGGATTCAAATTTTCAGGTAACATATATATCTCCCATATTCTATAACTGTGCAAAAAAATCTGTGACATGATGCCACAGTCCAACTACAGATTCAAGTTTTAATCAGACGGTATCCCATCCACATTCCTTCTTGAATCTTCTTATCTACATAAAAACCCGAGAGCTTGAATACAGCCTCAAGATCTGCTGCATCACTATCCAATAATCCGGATATCAATACATTTGTATTGTGAGTAACGTAGGCCCGCAATTGCGGGATAAGATCTATCAGAACCAAACGATTTATATTTGCGCAGATCACATCAAACGGTCTGGGTTTTATGCTGTCAAGGACACTACAGATCAATTCAATTTTATCGGCAACACCATTTTGTTGCACATTCTCAAATGCATTGCCCAGAGCATCGGCATCTATATCAAAACTCAATACACTGCCTGCACCCAGTTTAACCGCTGCAATAGATAATATGCCGGATCCTGTTCCCGCATCAAGTACAGCGTCTCCGGGACGCAGTGAATCCTCAAGCAGACGAAGGCAGAGCCGGGTGGTTTCATGAGTTCCGGTACCAAAGGCCAGTGCCGGATTAATATCAATAACTATATCATCATCTGCCGGCGTCCAGGCTTCCCATGGTGGTTTTACCACACATCGCCGCCCTGCTCGCACAGGCTTGAAATATTTTTTCCAGCCTACGCTCCAATCTTCTACGGGCAGACGTTTTACTGTTGCATCACTAATGTCAAGGTCAAGGTCGCGGCAGGCAATAATATATAATCCTAATGCCGATGACAAAGCATCTACATCAGCAGATTCATCGAAAAAACCAATGACTTCACCACGTTCTGACTGTGTCCCTCCGGCGCCGAGTTCCAGGTAAAAGTTAGCAATACCTTCAGCCGCCGCACCACTGGCTGTCACCGACGCGCGTATCCAGGTTTTTTGTCTACTGCTCATATATCCATGTCACCAATAATTGACCTACCTGCCCAAGACTCTCTGCACTGCACTTATCAGGAGTATCTTCGATTGTATGCCAATAATCATAATCAAAATCAATTATATCAATGGCAGGAATACCTACTTTTAAGAGTTCCAGATGATCATCTGTCATCTCCACACCATCTTCTCTGGAGAATGCCGGCAGGCCCAACTGCTCGGCCAATGACCATAGTTGATCTACCAAGTCCGGTGCATATCTCTGAGAATTTATCTCAATAGGAAGATACAAATCTGCATCACCTACCATATCAACCAACACTGCATAGCGGGGTTGGTATCCCGGCATTCTGTTCTGAGCAAAATACCTGGATCCCTGACACCATGAATCAGCGTCTCCCTCCAGTCCTGAGTCTTCTCCGTCAAACAACACAATATCCACACCCACTGGCGGTGGATTATCTTTAAACAATCTGGCCATTTCCAATAGAATGGCAACTCCTGAGGCTCCGTCATTGGCACCCATTACAGGTTTATGACGATTCTCCGGAAGCGGATCAAAATCAGAGATCGGCCTTGTATCCCAATGAGCACAGAGTAGAATCCGGTCTCCCTGATTACCAAATGAAGCGATAACATTGGTAAGAGAATGCGATTTGCGAGTACGCGGATCTACCATTATGAATGGCTGTTTAATAACCCGATCAGCCAAGGGGCGTAATGCATCTACCATAAAATCCAGGCATTTTGAATGGCCGGGAGATCCCGGATGTCTGTAGCCAATGTCGCACTGGGCCACTAAATCTTTAAAAGCACGTTCTGAATTGAACACGGGTGTCTGCGCTTTGGTACAACCTGTAAAGCTTAGGCAGATAATAAAGACTAAAATCGAACTGATTGAAAATTTCTTTTTCTGCATATGAACTCCATAATTGATTTAATTTAAATATACTACATTCCAAAGTTTAAAGCAATCCTTAGTGAAAATTCCAAAGAACAAACTACAAATAACAAAGAACAAAGAACAAATAACAAATAACAAATAACAAATAGCAAATTCCAAATAGCAAATTATTAACCTCCACGTTGGGAACTGTGTCTTGATTCCATTTCAGGTTAATTTGTTGGCATGGACGTTGTTAATTATTAATCCGGCAATAAAAAAATTGACACTGCTGTGCCATGAAATCTTAACATTTATGCAAGGTGTTTTATCGCCGGAGTAATAATTCTCGGCCCTTGTGACAAGTCTTGGCATAGTAGTTTTCATATTCGATGCAGAACGATAAGTATTTTATACTATGGGGATTGTACTAACGAGGTATCGATATTTATTGAAGATTTGTATAAGCCCGTACATGCTGCCACATTTCGCAAGTGTAATAGATATAATTTCACCCCGTTCTAAATGAATTGATTCCTGGATATGCACGCTATATTACCATGCGAAGATACTAGCTCCCCCTTTTTTAAAGGGGGTTGGGGGGATTTACTAATACTCCACTATACTCAACATAATAAAAACAAAGCACGCAGACTCAGAATCAATATGACAGATACTGAACAAAAAGCGTTGATCAGTTATCCGTAGAAAACAGCTGTGCGGCTATCAGTGTTTATATGGCTGTAATTATTATCCTGAAATCTTCCTTGTATGGCTTTATCTTACCAGCCACACCACCCAGCGGGATAAATATCCCACCCCAATAACACCCCCGACGGATGTCGGAGGCGATCAACTCAATATTTTAAATCCCAAATACACTTTCAGTGTATTCAGTGGTTTATTGTTCCAATTCGCTAGTTAA
>JAGLOF010000063.1 GCA_023139105.1 bacterium | reverse complement strand
AGGAAAAAAATCTCTAAAAACATGCCTAATAGCCTTAAGTACGACAGACTGCTAGGGTCGTGTAACCGACGATATCGGTGAACATGACAGCGGCGAGTTTTCTGATTTCATTTATAATTTACTTTTTGCATTCCCATAATTTTGCTAAACACACATATTAATAAGGTTCTTTGTTGATTTGAGTGGGTAAAGAATAAGAGACAAACTGAATTAGCCACGGATTAACACGGATCTACACGGATTTATGACAGAAAAGAGATGAAAATCATTAGTCATGAGTCCCAACAATAACAAGCTTTTAAGCAGACAATCCACTCTTGTTTCATGCTTTTAAATCTGTGAAAATCCGTGTTAATCCGTGGCAAAATCTTTTTATCTACCCATACGATTCAACATAGAGCCATTAATAATCCGGCAATAAAAGAATTGACATTGTTGTGCCGTGAAATCTTAACATTTAGGCAAGGTATTTTATTGCCGGAGTAATAACTCAATTGTGCACAGGACATTCGACAGGCGACCATGACAATTAACAATCACTCGTGTGGCACGTATGTATGTTTCTATGCCACACTGTCCGGGACACCCGACGCCAGGGAGAGCATGTTCCCATTTTCCGGCAGGATGGGTGTACCAGAGTGTAGTAGCGGAGTTCACTGCCTTTGACTGGGGAGTTGTTGCTGTCGTTGTTGTTGCCAGGATTAAGAAAAATAATAGTTTTGTCTGCCGTTTCATTTTAGATCTCCTTTTGATATCCGGACGGCTATCTACTCCCCCAAACCCGTCAGGTTAAAAGTGGCCGCATAATAATCCTTATCAAGAACAAGACCGGAAGCCGGACCACTGAGATTGATCTGCTGCCATCTGCCGGTGGGTTGCAGTACATAGGACACCCCGCCAATGCTCACCATATCCGTTTTGATAGCCATTGCCGTAAGTGACCGAGCTCTGATGTTCCATGCCGGAATAGGGCACATCCACCAGTTTGTAACTGTCCTCATAAAAGGGATAGGGACCAAACCAATGTTCAAAGGCGGCCAGCATACGGGGGACGTCTTTGAAATGCACCCGCGCTTTTTCAAGATTCTCACGCAACACCCAGTAATCGCAATCCAGCGGCCCTTTTTCTCCCTTATAGACCTCTCCGAAATGCACATAATCCCCGATATTGATATTCACGCCATAATGGTTGATAGGATTGGAGACAAACCAGTGAAATGTGCGGGTGCCGTCATAATGGTCATCGATACGGCGGAGGCGGCCGTTGGAGACGTCAGTCAGATGCACAGGCACATTGATGCTCATCAGCATGCTGTCGGGTTCATCAGCCGGATGATCCTTGCAGGGCGCCACCAGAGGCTGGCTCCGTCTCCCTGACAGGTACTGGCAATAAAATCCAGGCCGTTGCTGTCCTTTTTCCAGGTTATCCCCCCACTCCAGGGCGGTTGCTTACTCACCTGCGGTTGTCCCTTATAGGTGACGACAAGGCTGTTCACCTCATCGACCTTTTGCATTTTAGTCAATGCGACAAACCAGGCATTGCCATCACGACGAAAATCCAGATCCTTGCCATCCTGCACAATCTGTGTGATGACCAAAGGCGGCTGCAGGTCCACCTGCATAACCTGATGGGACGTGAGTACACGGTAAACAATAGTATTGCTACCACCGATTGTCCTGGCGACAGGATCCACCTTGATATCCAGATGATAATAGTTTAGATCCCACCAGACCCTTTCCGCAGTGATGCTGCCCCGCAGTGTATCCTGATGGGTGAAAACAGGCTGTTGCGCCTGCAGCAGACCGGCAAAAAGTATGACAATCATTAATCCGGCAATAGATCTTTTCATGAGTTACTCCTGGATTCAGTGAATGAAAGGCAATCCCGGCACCTCTTGGTTGCCTCCAGTTCAGACAGATGGCGTTTCAGCTGTATTATTCAGCAGATGCCTCCAATGGCGACAGTGATGGCCTCCTGGGCAATAAAGCCACCTACAGCAAAAGGGGGATTCAGCCCATATTCGGCAATTCCAGTCCATACCCTTTCTTTTTATCCTCCGCTTTCAACAGAAACGCAAATACTACCCCCAGTAAAGTTAGGCCAATAAAGATCAGCCATGTGGTCGAATAATCATATTTCACCGCTTCACCAGCCGAAATCGCCTTGGTGGCGGTAATACCGGCATACTCAATACCCACCCCGAATAGTGCAAAGCCGAATGCTGCAAAAAAGACCCGGCTGTCGAGTCCGAGAATTGTTGCATCAGGGGCAAAATCTCCGACGAATGCATAATATTTGATCAGAGCCCCTACGACCATAGCGATTGCGGACGTGATGGTGCTGAAGCGTATCCCGAATTTATCCAGGAGTATGCCGACAATGATCAACATGGCCAGAAAAACATTGAACCATCCGTAGGCACTGACAACCAACCCGAAATCCGCACTGTTCCAACCTATTGAACTTTTCTCAATGATCGTTTTTTAATGGTGAAAGAATCTCTGAAAATAAATACCCTGAGAAACATCCAAATGACACCAGAAACAGAGCCGTCCAGCGTGCTTTGGGTGAATCTTTTAATGTCTTCCTGATCTGTTCAGTCATTTCATCTCCGATGTTGGCTCTTTGTCAATTTAAAGAAATCGTTACGTCATTCAATCCACATCAATCGATTTGAATGGAGAGCCACTTTTCCAACGTTTGGACAAGTCTCTCTTTTTCTTCACAACTATAATAATTTTTTCCACGGAAATCACACGTATTTTGCACAGAATTAAAAAACAATTCTCAAAAATATCTTTCCCATGTAATCACAGTATTTTTGGTATTGTCATATTAGGTTGCTCTTTCTCTATATCTCACACTCTCTTTGGTAGTTGCACGTACTATCCCTGCGTTATCAAAATGTTATATTGTTTGGTGTTTCTGTCCTTTTCTGTGTATTCTCTGTGTGATTTCCGTGGAGACATTCTGAAGTTGTTCTTTTCGTAATTTTGAAAGAGTGCAGGGCAACTACCAACTCGTTTCAACATAGACCCTTATTAAATTAATCAAACAAATGAATATCCCGGCCAAATCCTTCTTCCTTTGATTTCATATATATTTTCCTGGCCACCACAAAATCCTGTATGGCATTTCCCACACTTTTGAACAAAGTCACATCCTGTGGTGTGACTCGCCCTTCAATTTGATTCAGCAGATACGCGCCGATCTCTCCCTGTACAATACGGTCGCGATCTTCCTCCGTGGCAAACAGCCCTACCAGATCACCGCTCTCATTAAGGCAGGCCGCCGCATCATCCAGGTAGACACGGGCGCTACGAACTACCTCAGGATGCAGCTCACGCATGGTGGGTTTAAAAGACCCGATGGCATTGATATGCACACCCGGTTTCAGGACGGTTTTATCGAATAAAGGCATTGTTGAATTGGTAGCCGTACAGATGATGTCTGCCTCTTTTAAGACAGAAAGATCCGGCGCAAGCGCCATATGAGCCGCCAGGCGGGGCTGCATCTCCTGCATGAAGTGCTTTGCACTTTCCGGGACCGTATCAAATAACCAGATTTTCTTTATCTCTCTTACCGCAGCCACTGCTTCCACCTGAGTTTTGCCCTGGCTGCCGCAACCAAAGAGCGCCAGCACTTCAGACGCTTCCCGGGACAGACACTGAGTGGCCAGGCCACTGGCAGCACCGGTGCGCATGGCCGTGATGGTCTCACCATCCATGAGAGCAAGTATCTCACCTGAGGTGTTATCAAGAAGCATAACCACCCCGGTAATGGTGGGCACACCGGGGACTGTGTAACCATTTTTCTGTGTGAGCATTTTAATAGAAGATTGGTCAGCCCCTTTTATAGAAGCGGGTTTGAAGAGAAAAGTCAATGCCCCTTCATTCAAATCGGTGACATAACGGTGAGGCACTTCCCCTGTTCCGTCAGCCAGAGCCTTGAAGGCCTCAGCCATAGACGCAATAGCTTCAACCATGCTGAAGTGTTTGACAATATCACTTCGGGTGATCACCTTCATGGGGTGACGTTGTTCATTTATACTGCTCATCACTTATTTCCCGCCTGCCGGTAAATTCTCTAACCAGTACTTTTCCATTGTCCTTCTAAGGTGCAGCGATGTATTTTCCCGCTCCCGTATGCTGTGTGTGCGCATGGGGTAAGACATCATGCTGAAAAGTTTGTTATGTTTAATTAATTCATTGGCCAGCATCTCAAAACTTTGATAGTGGACATTGTCATCGGCGGTGCCATGAACGATCATGAGATTGCCCTGGAGATTGTAAGCGTGGGTGATGGGCGAGCCGTCGCGATAGCCGGCTTCATTGTCATCGGGCAGGCCCATGTAGCGTTCTTGATAGATGGTGTCATACAATCGCTGATCAGAGACAAAGGAGACGGCAATACCGGTGTGGTAGATTTCAGGATAACGGAACAGACAGTTCATGGTCATCTGCCCGCCGCCGCTCCATCCCCACATGCCAATGCGGTCCGTATCGATAAAATCAAAACGTTTGAAGATTTCCCTGGCCGCCTTGGCCTGATCATGAGCGGCCAGTATGCCAATCTGGCGATAAATGCACTTGCGCCACTCCCGCCCTCTGGGCACCCGCGTCCCCCGATTGTCCACACTCACTACAATATAGCCCTGCTGAGCCATGTACTGATCCCACAACTGTCCACCGCCCCAATTGTTCTGCACCGTGGAACCCGCCGGTTCACCATAGATAAAAAATATCAGCGGATACTTCCTGGCCGGATCAAAATTGCGGGGCTTGATCATCCAGGCGTCCAGCACCACATCACCGATGTCAATTCTGAAAAAGGACTTGGGTAAAAGCTTCAGGGCCTGGTATTTATCTTTCAGTTCAGCATTGTCTTCAAGCAGGGTCACTTCCCTGTGTTTGGGGAGGCTGACCACACTGATGCGGGGCGGCGTTGTGACGTTCTGATAGGTGGCAATAGCCCATTTGGCGTCAGGCGACATTTGATAGGCCGATTGCCCGGTGAGATCCTGAGGCGTGATGCGTTCCACCTTCCCCCGGCCATTGATTCGGCTTCTGTAGAGATAACGCTGGGTATAGTTGGCCGGAGAGGCGATATAATAGACATAGCCGCCCTTTTCATCAATGCAGTTGATATTCACCACATCAAAATCACCCTTGGTGATGAGCCTCATCTTCTGCCCGTCCCTGGAAACCTTATAGAGATGCAGCCAGCCGTCCTTTTCACTAGTCCAGGTAAAATACCGGGCTTTATCCAGCCATTGAATATTGTCATGGATATCCAGAAAGGCGTCATCTTTGTCAGTGAGAATGTTCTTCAGCGCCATGCTGTGAATATCGCCTATCCAGACACGGTTGGTGTTCTGCAGTCGGTTGAGCTGCTGCACCATGACTTCATGTGAATTGGGGATGAATTCCATTCTGGCCAGATAGTTATTCCGGGGATCACCGGGAATATCGAACCACCGGGTTTCTCCACCGACAGCAGACACGACGCCCACTTTAACCGCCGAGTTGGTGGTGCCCACTTTAGGATAAGGAAAAGGCATGGGCTTGGAATAGAGTGAATCGATATTATTGATCAGATAAAAGATGCCTGTCCCCTCTGTATCCGATTGCCAGTAGGCGATATGCTTCCCGCCAGGACTCCATCTGAAGCCATCGCGGCAGCTCAGTTCCTCTTCGTAGACCCAGTCAAAAGTCCCGTTGACATAACGTTCCGACCCGTCATGGGTCAACTGAATTAAGGCCGGGCTGTGAAGCGATTCCACATAGATATTGTTCTTCACTACATAGGCGACACGGTCCCCCTGAGGAGAGAACTTGGCGAACATCATGGTGGACGACTGGGCGAATCTGCCCAGCTGCTGCAGATTGCCTGAATTCAAGTCCAATACCCAGTAATCCCCCCGGGTATGATAACGCCACACACGGGCGGTATTGGTGAAGATGAGGAGTTTCCTGCCATCTGTGGACCAGTGATAATCGGCAATCCGCAAGGGTTTGTCCATCCCCCGGGGCACCAACTGCTTTGCATCGACTAAAACATTACGTTCACCAGTTTCCGGCGCATACTTGACAATATCTCTGGCATGGTCAAAGGCTGCAGAGCGCTCCAGCGTCGTGTAACCCGATCCGTCCTCCAGCCATCGGGCGGGGCCGAAGCGATTGGACCTGAAATCATTGTCCCTGTAGATGCGTTCAAGGGTTAACTTGTCCTGCCCACCCGACTGCGCACCGGCCGTGGCAATAAACACCAACATGAGGACAATGCACAGTGCCTTCCACGGCAGACTCAGCGCTGCATTTAAACTGGAATTCCGAAAAATATTTTTAAATCGATTCATTTCAAACTCCCTGCGTTTTACAGTTTTCAACATCTTCAATGGTTTTGGGCTTTGGCTTGCCAATCAACCTGTACCCCTCTGAGGTAATCACAAAATCATCAATTGTAAAATCATTACCAAAAAGGTACTGTTCTCCATTATCCAAATCAATAATCCCAACAAGACCCGCCCGGTTCAGGCCAAAATAATAAAGGAATGTACTGTCCTGCCTGAATCGATAGACATTGGCCTCATAGTTCATAGAACTCTCTTCATTGCCCATTAGCAGGACAATGCCGGAATCTATTCTTTGTTGCAGTGCCATTCGCCGACGGATGTATGTCTTAGTGCTGAACATTGTGGCTCCTTACTCAAAAATTACGTTCCTAAGTCTTGTCTCATTATTTGAATATCTGAACATCAAAGAATTAAAAAGCCACCTTGCCCGAAAGCACATCCTCCCAGCGGATGGGATCTGTTTTCACAAATTCATGGCGTTCCGATGGAATCATGCCCTTGAGCTGCGCCTTCAGAGCACTATGCTCCGGGATCGAAGCCAGGTTGCGCCATTCTTCAGGATCTTCCTTCAGATTGTAGAGTTCCTCCGTTCTAATAATAGCAATGCTTCGATTAATTTCTAATAGAGTCTCCAGTTAGTAAAATAGCCCTCAATTTGAATAAATTCTACATGCAGATTAACCAATTTATATACTATGTTAACAAATTCACTGCCAAAAGCACTAAATTCATACAAAATATTGAAAAACACCTTGCAGAAGTTTAAAGCAGATCATAGATTGAGAGGATTTACAACCTATCCACTCATGTAAGGACACACCCTTGTGGAGCCGCTTTATTTTAAAGTTCCTCGACTGAAAGACCACAGCATCCGAATTGCACATTGGGACCTGCCCCATTTTTTTGATCCCGTTCATTATCATGAAGACTGCCAGATCACCATCATCCTGAAAGGAAGCGGGACATTGATCGCCGGGCACAATCTGAATAAATTCAAACCGGGTGATGTACTTCTGTTTGGGAAAAACCTGCCCCATGTAATAAGAGACGAAGTATTGACCGCACAATCGATTCCGTCAATCAATGCCCGCGCCATCTCCATTTTCTTCAACGACAGTCCCTTTCTTGAGATTACAGAGAAGCTGCCGGAACTGCAAGTGATTCACCAACTGATTTCCGCCATGAATTTTGGATTAAAAATATCGAGCATTCAGACAAAATCTCTGCTCTCACTGATCAAAAGCAGCGAAGACAAGAAAGATGCAGACCGCATTCTCTTTTTCATGGCGCTGCTTAACCGCCTGGCTGCGTCCAAGACTGTTATCAAGCTGTCGTCCTCGGCAACCCCTGTAAGCGGACGGAAAAACCGCCTTGGGCTGAATAAAGTTTTTGAGTATATGCTGGACAATTATCACAAGCCCATCACTTTGAATGAAATGGCACAGCTATGCAATATGGCACCCACTGCATTCTGTCGCTTCTTCAAGCACAGCACCCAAAAGACATTTTCCAGCCTATTAACAGAAATACGAATTGAAAAAGTCTGTAAAATTATTACAGAGGAAAATGGAAATTTTACTGAGGCCTACTTACGATGCGGTTATAACAACGGCTCCAACTTCTACCGCCATTTCAAAAAAATCATGGGCATGACGCCCACTGCATTTAAAAACGCCATATCCACTACTGCATAATCGACAACACACAATTCCTCACATTTTCTTGCTCAATTCCATGAATCTTTAGAAACCTTTCAAGAATCTTCAGTGCCAAAATTTGCTTTAGCCTGCCTTATTTGATTCTTTGAATTCAACAAGGCACTTTAGCCGTTGAGTCCATATCAAAGTAAGGAGACAGACCATGAAATTTTCATCACTCCTACTCATCTGCTGTATTCCGATGATGAGCTTATCTGAAGAGAAAGCACCAAAAGTAACGGATGGTTATACCTATGACCGTTCCACCAGCACTTTCAACCATTCGACACGATCTTCTTCCGAATTCAATACCGACGGAACCATCAAGTCCAGGACGACCTACAATATAGAAAACGGTGCAGAAGTGGCCCAATCTGAAATACGCTTTACCTATGACTCCCAAGGCAAACTTGCGTACTGGGAGAAGGGCAACATTGTTGGAGGCGTATTCAATTTTTCTCGAAAAATGACTCTCACTAGGGATGCATCCGGGAACATCATTGTGGAAAAATGGCAAGAACATAGTGGGGAGGATTGGGACGATGCCACCCGAGCAACCTACATTTATAATGGAGATAAAAAAACCTCACGTACAACGCAAAAGCGCGAAGGCACTGGTTGGACCAATCAGATTCGCATAGAATATATCTATTTCGAAGATGGGAAGCTTGAAGAGGAGCAGGTCAGTGCATGGAATTCGGTCTCCTTTAAACAAAGTTCAAGAAATCGGTTTGAATACAACGCTGACAATGACATCTCCATATCCACGACAGATATATTTATTTACGGTAGCTGGAATCCCTTTCAGAAATACAACTATTCGTACTTAGAAAAAGGCATTCAGACACGTTCCACCGAAGCCATATGGAATGGCGCGGCCTTTATCGATGCCCAAAGATACTCAACTAAATTCCGAAAAATCGCCCTACAAATACTTCTTAAAGATGAAATGAACATAGAAGTTAATATGAACGGCGCTTATGGAGAAACTCAATCTGCCCAAAAACAGGCGCTTTTAGACACAGTATGGGTGCCCACTTGGAAAGAAATCTATACCTATGAAACCAATACCGATGTCCTGAACCAGAAACAAGCCATCACCAGCTTCAACCTGGAGTGCAACTATCCCAATCCCTTCAACCCATCAACCACCATTGTCTTTACACTGACTGAAAATACAGAGATTGCCATAGATATTTTCGATATGCGTGGCCGGCGTGTCGTCAACCTGGCCAATGGGCGCTTTTCCATGGGCCGGCACAGCCTTCAATTCAACGCTGAGGATTTGCCGAGTGGCAATTATATTTGCCGGCTGAAATCCGGAGGACAAGTCCAGATCAGAAAAATGATGCTCGTCAAATAACGTGTATAAATAAATAATAGAAAAAAAAGAGCCCCATCATGGCCCAAAATACGATGATACTGACCACACTGCTCATGGCCGGCATAATCATGAGCCAGATCCCATCAGCGTAGTTTGATTATCAGTACAATACAGCTACAGAGAGCTATGACACCAAGAGCAAAACCGAGTACAGTTACAACGGCGCCGAGGATGTTGCTGAAGAAATTATCTACGCTTGGGTCAATGAGGCCTGGTCTCCTCAAACCAAGGATGTGAATACTTATGATGGTGATGGCCGGTTGACAGAAACCCTGCGCTTTGAATGAAATGGCACAGCTGTGCAATATGGTGCCCACTTTTTTCCGCCGCATCCACGTTCTCCGTATGCCATGCTTTTTACGCTTGATGCGACCGTTCCAACTCAAGCAACCGCTTCTTCCTCCACAATCCCCCGCCATACCCTGCCAGCTTTCCATCTTTGCCGATTACACGGTGACAAGGAATGATGATACCGATACGGTTATCCCCGTTAGCGCTGGCCACGGCCCGAACGGCTTTTGGGCGGCCTATAAACGCAGCCTGTTCCTGATAGGACCGTGTCTCTCCATAAGGAATTTGCATTAAACCTTGCCACGTCATTTTCTGGAAATCAGTGCCAGGTAATATCAGGGGAAGGTCAAATATCTTTAACCGGCTATCAAAGTAGGCCTGTAATTGACGGTTCAGTTCATTAAACAGAGGATGCTGCCCGGGCATGCACCTGGCATTCAGCCTTGAATTCAATCGCTTCATCTGTGTTTCCAGCATACGACGGCCCACAAACTCCAGAAGACAGAGACGATCATCAACAACACCAGCCAACATGGGACCCAGGGACGTGGTTAACCGCGTAATGACAATCAGTTTTTGAACAACACTATCCCGGGGTGAAAATCCAATTATATTTCTAAAAGATTCCCCAAAACCGCTCAGCGATTCATACCCGGAATTATAGGCCGCCTCAATGACTTTCTCCCCATAACGTATGCGACCGAAAGCCTGACCCAGCCGTAGTGTCCGCAGATAACATTGAAAGGTCATGTCGTGGTGCTTCTTGTCCCAATTAACACCCTTTCTACACATTTCGCAACCGAAAAATTAGCACTATTTTCAATTTGTATCATTCCCCGCTAAATCAATATTTAATCATTTTATTACAGAAAAGAAAGAAACCTCTTGACCTGTCTACAGGTTCTAGGTTTATATTGTATATGGATGTCCAAATAAGCAACAACACACAATCTAACCCTCAGCGATGAAAGAAGAACTGGTGACACTATATTCTATCAAAGAAGCCACAGAAAAGATTGGTGTAGCCCGCTCAACCCTGCTCTATTATGAAAAGCTGGGTTTGATTAAACCGGAACGACACCCGGAAAATCGGTATCGCCTATACAGCGAAGCTGCCATCAACCGGCTCATCATCCTGAGGCAGATACAGAAAGCAGGACTGTCATTGAAAGAATGCCACCGGTTTATGGAGGGAAAGTTGAATCCAGCATTAATCCGCCAGCGAATGCAGGATTTGGAGGGGCAGATTGAAGACCTCAGGCAGGCTGGCGCAGTACTTAGAGCCTTGTTGAATAGAACAGACGAAGAGACTCCTTCGCTAAAACCTACTGACAACAGCCTCAAACCGTGGCACATGGCTTTTGAAAAACAATCGGCAGAAGCCCATACAATATGGCTAATGCAGCAGGGGTTCAGTGAAAAAGAAACCATTCACATAAGATGGGTATCAAGGGATATGGAAAATCACAACGACTACATGGAAAACTTTCTGGCAGTTTTTAGTCAGATGAAACGTCAGGGACCGGGCAGTGAGACCTCTACACTTCGGTCTTTCAATCAAATCAAGGCCGATCCCCCTATTCAGGAAATCCTGGATGTGGGTTGCGGCAAAGGTGCGACCTCTTTACTTTTGGCCAAATCCACCAAAGCCCAGGTCACCGCTCTGGATAACCACCAACCCTTTCTGGACCACTTGGATTCAGAATCAAAGAGACAGGGATTAGAGAGGCAAATCACCACGGTGAATGGGAGCATGACGGCCCTGCCCTTTGAAAAGGAGCATTTTGACTTGATCTGGTCTGAGGGTGCCGCCTACATCATGGGATTTGAAAAAGCCCTGGCTGATTGGAAACCCTATCTAAAAAACGGCGGTCACCTCTTTATCTCAGAAGCAGTCTGGGCCAAAGCACAGCGTTCAGCGGAGTGCGAAGCATTTTGGGAAAGGGAGTACCCGGCAATCACCGATCTGGAGACACGAATAAAACAGACCGAAGAAGCCGGTTATAGGGTAATCGACAGCTTTCTCCTGCCATTAAACGACTGGCTGACATTCTACGACGACATGGAGGCACAACTCAAAATGGCCATCACCCAATATGGACCTCATCCGGCCTTTGAGGACATGCAGCAGGAGATGGATCTCTTTCGGAATTATGGGGAGGAGTATTCTTATGGTTGTCTACTCTTAAAAAAAATATAGTTGTAGATGCCAGGTCTGATGTCTAGACCTGGCATATATTCATAAATGGCACTATATACCAAGCAAGCCAAATAACCAACCGCTTAATGTTGCCATAATCACCACAATCAAAATATAGACAGCAGTTTTACGATTACCCAGGACTGAACGGATGACCAGCATATTGGGCAAAGAAAGTGCAGGGCCGGCAAGCAGAAGTGCCAGCGCAGGACCTTTAGCCATACCCGCTCCAATGAGACCTTGAAGAATAGGGACTTCTGTAAGAGTGGCAAAGTACATAAATGCCCCCGCAATTGCGGCAAAAAAATTGGATGCAAGTGAACCGGATCCAACCCATTGCTCCACCATTTGGGCAGGAATCAGACCTGTATCTGTCTGAGGACGTCCCATTAATAGTCCGGCTACCAAGACGCCACCAAGAAGTAATGGTAGTATCTGACGGGCAAAACCCCAAGAGGCCGCTGTCCATTCTGTGATTTCATCACGTTTAAACCAACGCCATAATTCCAAGGCCAACATAGTCAGCATTGCCAATACCAACGGCCACTTTACAGAATATACAATCATAAAAAAGCCAATCGGCTCTTTTGGTTTGCCCCATGCTGCAAAGATGAGAATCAATACCAACGTAAGAAAGTACACTCCATTTTGCCAGAGTGGACGAGACTCTTCAGAAACTGGAGCGGCTATCACCTGTCTCTGTCGTTCTGCCTCATCATGTCTAAAAATCAAGGCCATGAGCATACCCACAACTACTGCAAAAACCACAGCCCCAATAGCTCTTGCCAAACCCAACTCCGGACCCAGGACACGAGCTGTCAAAATAATTGCCAATACATTAATAGCTGGACCTGAATAAAGAAAAGCTGTAGCGGGGCCAATACCAGCGCCTCTCTTATAAATCCCTGAAAAAATGGGTAATACAGTACATGAACACACTGCCAGGATTGTGCCTGATAATGCAGCCACCGTATAAGCCACTGTTTTTTTAGCCTGAGCACCAAAATACTTCATCACTACTGTTTGATTTACAAAGACAGAGATGGCTCCGGCAATAAAAAAGGCAGGGACCAGGCAGAATAGCACATGCTCCCGGGCATACTCTTTAATCATGTGAAAAGCTTCCAGAAGTGCACCTTGAAACCGGAGAGATTCCATTGGTAAAAAATAAGCACCCAGAAACACAACCATCATCCAAAATAAAGGTAAAATCTTTTTCATATTCAACATTCCTTATACACTAGCTACTGGGAACCAGTGACGGGTTTTTAAACAGATACGTACTAATAATAACATCACAGGGACTTCAATCAGCACTCCAACAACAGTTGCCAAGGCCGCTCCAGATGAAAGACCAAATAACATAGTTGCAGTGGCTATGGCCACCTCAAAATGATTAGAGGCCCCTATCATTGCAGCAGGTGCTGCGTCCTTATAATTCACTTTTAACATACGGGCAATTCCATAACCCAGCCAAAAAATTAAATTTGTCTGCAAAAACAGAGGAATTGCGATCCACAAGATGGTGAGGGGGTTGGCCAGTATCACCTCACCTTTGAAACTGAAGAGCAGGATCAAGGTCATCAACAGTGCACCTATGGTAACCGGCGTCAATAAATGAAGAAACCTCTCCTTGAACCAGGTTTCACCCCTTGCCTTGATAATCCATTTTCTTGAGAAATAACCAGTAAGCAGGGGCAAGGCAACATAGATACCAATAGAAAGCAAAAGGGCTTGCCATGGCACAGGAAGTCGCCCTACTCCAAGAAGGAATCCACCAAAAATTCCGTAAAGTAACAGCATAGTCAAAGAATTAATCGCCACCATGACTAGTGTCAAGCCATCATTGCCGCGTGCCAGATAGCTCCAGACAAAGACCATAGCCGTACAAGGGGCAATTCCCAAAAGTATTGTCCCTGCCAGATAACTGCGCCACAAAGGAACCTGAAGCATCTTTATTCCATTGGACAAAACCACAGTACCGGCACCGTGAATATCTCCCACTGCCAGGTCAAGACCAAAAGGCATTTTTACCAAGTCCATCGCCTCTATGCCGATCATCCCTCTAAAAAGTACACCTAAAAATAAAAAGGCAATACCATACATAGTAAAAGGCTTGATCATCCAATTAAGTACCAAGGTTAAGAAAACCGGTTTGCTGCTTCTACCGGCTTTTACAACCTGGGAAAAATCTATCTTCACCATAATGGGATACATCATAAAAAAGAGGCAAATGGCAATAGGTATTGAGACAACCGGCGCATCTCCAACATAAATGGCTATGCCATCAAGTGTTCCAGCCAACAACGGTGCCAGTTTTCCAAGCCCAATACCAGCCAGAATACTTAATGCTACCCATAAACTAAGATACCGCTCAAAAATGTTACGCATTTTCCGCTGGTCCTGCGGTGCAGTTACACACTGCATCACTCTCCCCTTATTTATTACATTTATTTTAACGCCTAGCAAAATAAAAAACACTAACGTTTCTTTTATACTTCCGGTAAGTTTGTAACAAAATCACGAATTTCATCGCATACCCGCCTGTAATGGAGCATGGCCTCATCCTCAGATTTAGCATTACGGGCAAGAAAAGGTGGATCATCAAATGTATGATGCACCTGCCGGACAAACCCGGGAAATACCGGGCAGCTCTCTCTGGCATGGTCACAAACTGTGATGATCATATCAAAATGTACATCAGACAAGTCACCGACATTGACTGATTTATGAGTCGAGATGTCTATACCGACCTCAGCCATGGCTTTAACAGCCAGTGGGTTCAAACCATGTGTTTCAACACCGGCAGACCATACATCTATGATTTTAGATTTAAGATGTCGTGTCCACCCCTCTGCCATCTGACTGCGGCATGAGTTGCCTGTACATAAAAACAATATTTTAATTTTGTCCGACATACTTGCTCCCACAATATCTATGCCGACAATATGCTGCGCCCATGGGCCGCCACTGTTTCTATTGCACTCTCAGTGGGTGGAGTCGCACCTTTATCCAAGCCCAGCGCAGTTACCTGATAGTGATGAAAATTATCAAATCCTGCTTGCTCAACCGTCTCTTTGGCACAATCCAGCGGACAGCCATCAATAACAAGAATACGATCTGCCGAGGCAGTCTTTTTAATAATGGGTTCAACCTTGCCGCCCAGACCCGCCAGACAGAACATGTTGCCGTAACCTTCATCCATAAGTTTACGTGCTGCCAGGTCTGACACATGACCCACATCCGCTGCACCTGAACAGGCAAAAATCAAAGTAATATCACCTTTACCAGTATCACAAACATCTGTGTTTTGACTAGACATTGATGCCCCCTTTTATAGAAAAAGTTTCACAGCAAAATACAGCCCCGCTGATAGCACCAGCAGACCGCAAAACGTGCGCATGCGTGTCGCGCCTTTGGAACGCTCATTCCAGGCAAGATATTTTTTAACCGATCCTGTAAATGTACCGGCAAGTATAATGATCACACAATGTCCCAGGGCATATGCCAAAATCAGTAATGCAGCGAATAAAAATCGATCAGCTGCAACTTTAAAGGCCAGTCCCAACACCGGGGCCATAAATGCAAAAGTGCAAGGCCCTACAGCCAGGCCAAAGACAAGACCAAGGCCGAATGCTGTCCATATCCCGTGAGTTTTGACTGAAGGAGAGATTGATTGTTCCAGAAATGATAATTTCAATACACCCAGAAGATGCAAACCGAAAATAATGAATACAGCAATAACAATCCACTGTCCCCATACACCTATGTCACCGATCATGCGGCCAGCCAGCCCTGTGATCAGTCCAACCAGACCAATGGTCACTAAAATCCCTGCAGAAAAAATAGAAGCTAATAGAAAAGCCCGCTTTGTAGGCACACGTCCACCACCATGAATGAAGGCCACAATCAAGGGAATACCCGCAAGATGACACGGGCTAAGCAATACACTCATACACCCCCAGCAAGCCGAAGCAGAGAGTGCCATTGTATCACTGCCGGCAAGAGCGCGTGAAAACCAGGTGAAAAGATCTGTCATCTCTCAACCTCAACACCCATTTTTTTAAACTCAACAACTAATCCTTCAAGTGGAATAAAACCTTCATGACGAAAAAACTCCTGCCCATTTTTATCTAGCAATACCTGTGTAGGAATAAGTTTTATGCCATATGTTTCTGATGCCGCCGCTCCCTCATCAGTTTTTATATTATGAAAAACAACCTTAACCTGATCACTGTAATTCTGTTCAACAGCTTCCAAAACTGACTTCATCTGCTTGCATGGAATACAGGTAGTGGATCCAAATTCCAAAAAAGTAACCTTATATACTTTGTTGTCGGACAACGCAGGAGCCGGCGTGCTATTCTCAGACTCATTTTTACCGGTACAACCTGCCAGTATTGCCATCATCATTAACACCGATACAATCATTTTCATCTTCATAAAGAGTCCTTTCACATTAAGATCATGACGATAGTAGCACCTTCAATTCATCCATATTAGGCACCTTACCTGCCGCCTTTACTTTACCATCAATGACCAGGGCCGGTGTCATCATAACGCCGTAATCCAGTATATCATCAAGATCCATAACCTTGGTCAAGGTATATTCAACACCCAATTCCAGAATGGCTTTTTGAGCCATATCATATAACTGTAGACATTTGGGACAGCCCGTGCCCAATACTTCCATTTTTTTCATTGTTTCCCTCTATCTTTTACATAAATCTTTTAAATCTATGGACAATATCTCTTTAAGACGACTGCGGTCAGCTTCAATCTGTACATCATCATTCAACCACCCCGAAAGAGAATCTAAAAACACGGAGATATAGTCGTTTTCCAACCTAGAGGCCACGCGGTGATAAATCCATATGCCATCCTTGCGAATTTCAACCAGACCGGCATTTTTCAGAATAGAAAGATGTTTGGAAATAGTCGATTGACCAAGGCCAATGACCGCCTGTATCTGGCAAACACATAGTTCGCCTGCCTGAAGTAGTTTGAGGATACGTACCCGGGACTCATCAGCCAGAGCTTTTGTTACAATCAAATATTGTTTCAAACACACCTCCATTTCTATATATCGCCACATGACGATATGAAGATATGACATTTCTCTCCCAAAATCAAGTATTTTCTCACTTGTAAATAGCCGGAGAAATTGTCATCTTAATAGTAGAATGAGGTTATGTCACATTAGGATTGAACCCATTTAAAATCTGGTAGTTTCTTTACACAGCGTGTTCTTTACCCGCCTTTGCGGTAATTTTTAAAGAGAATAACCGCAAAGAACGCACGAAAAAACTCAATAAACACCAACTTACGGAAAATTTGATTAATGAACCAAAAAGATTTCTATTGTCCACATTGCGGAAATACAGTCCCCGCCAAAGCAAATTCATGTCCTCACTGTGGCTCGGATGAGCATACAGGTTGGTCAGAACAAACGTATTTGGATGGAATTGATCTACCGGAAGATGATTTTATAGAGATTTTAAAAAAAGATTATGGTGTGGATTTAAATAAAGGCCCTCGGATACAACAACACAGTATTGCAGCCATTGCAACTTTAATGAGCATACTATTCCTGCTCTTTTACATAATTCGTTGTTGAAACGAGTGAGTAAATATTAAATATTGCCACTAGTTATTTTTACATTAGACACCCGGTGATGTCGTAAAAAGAACGACAACAACCGGGGTCTGAACTTTTTTTACAGTCACATTATCTGCGGATTTATTTGGTATTTGTGCTTATTTGTTATTTGTTATTTGTCTTTTGGTATTTGGTGCTTGCCTTTTGGTACTTGTCTTTTGTTATTTGTTATTTGCCTTTTGGTGCTTGTCTTTTGCTATTTGTCATTTGGTACTTATCTTTTGGTCCTTAACCCTGTTCAACACTCTCAAGCCGTTGCATTATCCATTTATACATACCTTGTTCCCTCAACTTTGAGAGCGGATAATAGAGGCATGGTAATCCGGTAATAAATAAAATCAGCCAATCACCCTGAATACTCCAATTGGATAGTAATTCCCAATCCACTTTTGCTTCAACCATGCCGCCTTTTGTCCAAACCATCTTCTCATTCAACCCAAAGGTTAATGGTGTTGGCCAAGTCTGCCGTTTACGGCTGGAAAACGCAGCAACGGGACCTCCAAGCTGCGCCTTCCATGTTCTGGAAGAAGGTGCCGGTTCTGCATTTAATCGATGTTCAAAACATAGTGTAGACATAATTTTGTCCAATTATTTTAAAGTTTGGACTAGCAGACTGCTAACCCGCGCCACCTGCACCTGCACTGGCACCTCCGGAAGATACACCTGCTGCCGATGTGACAGTTGTTGTCGTTGAAGCCAATATCGCTGCCATTACCGGTACAAATGCAATATCTATTGACAGCCCCTCCGGAAGCTTGAACCATGGTAACAGAGCAGCCGCCCTGTCCGGATCAATCCATGCTGCTATTTTTTCCATATGATGAGGCATTAAACCTACAGCTAGTCCATATATGAGATGTTCTACTATATAAGACAGTCCCTGGCTCCGAATGGTTGCATCTTTTTGTGCTTTTAAGAGAAATTTTTTATATGAGCGCCATTGCCTGTACTGATGTTCTCCGTCTGGTGTGCGATGTGCAATTACAAATGACAGCATCAAGATCAAAAATCCACCGCCCATAAGTATCAATCCATAGACATGAAACAGCATTGCTGCAGGGATGGTCATAAGCATAATAAGGCCGCCAAGCCCCATACTCCAGTACATTCCACGATAACTATGAGTGTCATACCAATCCATAGAATCACCGGCGTTTTTTACTAGTTTACTCCACTTGGGGAAAAAACTTTGTACTTTTGATTGGCGTTTCTTTAATAACTTCAAAGGCAGTACGTCCGCGCCATTGGCTATTTCATCAAAAAGAAAAGTTAACAGGCGATACTCATAATCTGTCAATTCAGATTTTTTTTCAGCAACAATATTTCGAAGAATTCGCCACTGAGCAGAGGGTTTCTGTTTCCGCTGCTTTATGGTTCTATCCGGCACGAGATCTTCAAGAATAAGAAATCCACGTTGTGCCAAATCAAACAGAGTAGATACCAATGCATTTCCGCTAACCTGTTTTGAACCCAGGAGATAGGAGACTAGGGCCGGTGGCGTCCTTGCAGGTGGATTGTATCGTAATTCTTCTATTGAAGAAGTATCGAATTTGGGATGTTTCCCATACTTTAAAAACAGTCGCCACCATATCCAGCATCCAATCAAAACGATTGACAGGGTCAGCCATTTACCCCATACAATCCTGGCCTGTAGCTCCCGATATTGTTCTTCTTCTGCAGCCCGGACTGCCTGCTGCCTTTCCATTAATGCAGCCTCTTCGCGAATTACACTGGCTTTAACTATCTCAGCAACAACAGGCATTCCTGAAAAAATTTCTGCAGGATATAAGACTCTAACCGCCAGAGCATCATCACGGGAAAGTTTACCACCAGACACTTTGATAGTATAGGCGGGAGTCACAACCGGCACATCCCACCTTGGCCCATGCACCCACACCTTTGGAGGCTGTCCCTCAAAAACAGATGGCGGAAATATCTCCAGATCTACTTGATAATGATGATACTCCCAGCCTCTATCGATAAAAGTAAATGAAAAATCAGCTACGTCTTCATAACGTGTAATAACGCCCTGTACAACATAACTGAACTTGAAAGTACGCTGCTCATCCTGTGCCCTGAAAAACCAGCGTACTTCCTTACACTTGTCCTTATCGCTTATTAAAAAAGTACCGGGCTCGGAACCTGTGCTTTCTTCAAAATCTACGCCCGCCTCTCCAACAGAAATATCAGAAAAAGTGAGACCAAATGTTTTTGGCAGTTCCCTGTAAGCATATTTATAACGACCGTTAAATTCATATCTACGAAATTCTGTGACTGCCATACGTCCGTCAGAGAGTATATGTGCCTCAATACGACATTGCGGCAGAGAAAATGATTTATCAGCCAGCAGTGACACAGTTGCTGTCAATACAAACAGTAACGAAATTAAAAATACCGGACAAATCAATCTTACTCTCATTTTAACTCTCCTGATAAGTTTTTTTTATTCTCCCCGCGTGTCCTTTACGCGCTCTTGAAATACGACCTAATAAACAGCTTGCAATGAAAAATATTCATTTTTTATTGTCTAGGGCTACTTTTCTTTCTCCCAGGCCTTTATACCATTCTTCATCCACGCCGGTTTATCAGCACCTTTCAGATGATGATCAAAAAATTCTGCCAGGCGAATAGTCCAGTCTTCCTGATTGACACGCTTTCTAAGACCATGTTTTTCACCGTTATAATTAAACATATAGGCTTCACTGCCCAGGTTAAATTGTGACGATTGTATGATAATAATCTTGCAAAATATCTTCGCGATGCTCTCTATATTGCTGCATTGCCGTGGGAAGGTAGTTCAGAATATCACCGGCAGTGAGTCCGTCAGCTCCTAATTCATCGGCAGCCAGATCACCGGCAAAACCGTGCAAAAAGACAGCATTCAACACAGCCTGTTCCAAAGGCAGACCCAAACCGAACATAGCCGAAATGACGCCTGTA
Organism: bacterium; assembly: GCA_023139105.1. Taxonomy (GTDB): domain Bacteria; phylum Zhuqueibacterota; class QNDG01; order QNDG01; family JAGLOF01; genus JAGLOF01. The sequence continues at coordinate 25,825 of JAGLOF010000063.1, read as the reverse complement.
AGCACATCGCCGGAACCGGCTGTAGCCATGCCGGAGTTCCCTGATAGGTTTATAAAAACACGTTCATCAGGGAAGCCGATAAGTGAATGCGCACCTTTCAAAACAATGATTGCATTGCGTTTTACGGCCTCATTTTGAATTATCAACACCGGATCTGCTAATATTGCAGCCTTGGTTTTCCCTGAGAGCCTGACCATCTCACCCTGATGCGGAGTCAAGACAGTAGAAACTTGCCGCTGATATATCATCTCATCTCCACCACATAGAGCAGCAAGGCCGTCTCCATCAATCAACATCGGTTTTTTTATTGAATGCACTAATTCACGCACAAGAGACTGCGTATCATCATTCAAAGAGAGTCCGGGCCCAATGACTACAAAATCTGAGTGATCGGCTAAATTTATAAGCTCATCTTTAGCAGTTGAGGACAGCGTTGCTTCATCTGTCTCCATCTGCGGATGATATACAATTTCACCCCCTCTGGCAGCCAGAAATGGTATAATTGATGCCGGTGCTGCAAGCCGTGCATAACCTCCACCCGAACGCAGATGTGCCATTGCACTGAACACCGGTGCACCAAAGTAGCCCATTGCACCGGCAATAAATAGTGCGTCTCCAAATGTCGACTTATATCCTGCCTCCTGCCTGGGAGGCAGAGGTACAGGCATGGAGACAGAAACCTCAATATCATCTGATCTTTGCAGACTATACGGGAATCCTATATGTGTGACAAATAGTTCACCACCGCGTTCATAACCAGGATAGAACAGATTACCCCGCTTGGGCAGCCCGAAACTGATTGTCACATCTGCCTGAATAGCTTCACCCATTATCTGACCTGAGAGGCCGGATATTCCTGATGGTATATCCAGAGAAATAATAGGGAGCCCACTCTCATTGGCACTACATATTACTTTCTTAAAAAACCCACTGACTTTTCTATCAAGCCCGGTACCAAAAATGGCATCAACAATTAAGTCTGCATCATCCAGGACGTCCTCAAGACATTCCAGTGAAGTAATCAACTCCATAGAAACTGGAAGGCTCTGCATTATTGATAAATTTACCTTGGCAGCTCCTGTAAATTTACCGGGATCATCCAACAACAACAAATATGGAATTCCGCCGTGTGCGTGAACATGCCGCGCCACAACCAGGCCGTCTCCGCCATTATTGCCTGAACCCGCAAGTATTGCAACACTGAGGCCCTGCAAGTGAAAACGGTCCATTATGACACGAAAAGCCGCTAAGCCGGCATTTTCCATTAAAATTGTCTCAGGAATCTGATAATCATGAATGGCAAGGTGATCCAGATTACGCATCTCTTCAGGCGTACATACTTGCATGGCCGGCCTCCGCGAATATGGGGCTTAAAATTTCAATAAAAGAAAGCGTGGCCCTATATAGTGCCACGCTTTCAATGTAAGTGAAAACAACTCGAAGTTCAATCATTTTCTATCTGATATCTACACCAATTTACATTAATCTATCCGCTAAAATGCATTTTCAGTAAAAGACCGGCCACGAAGATGAGTCTCAAACCATTTAAGTATTCTGTATGGTGCATCCATCATAAATTTAGGTTCACGAGGCCAGTGCGGAGTTCTGGGATATGCTATCATCTCAGTTGATACACCCATACGTTTCAATCCTCTAAACAATTCAAGTCCCTGAGTAAAAGGAACACGAAAATCCTGCTGCCCATGTATAATCTGCGTTGGTGTTACAACGTTTTTAATTTGATAGATAGCCGAGTGACGTTCATAACGTTCAAAATTATCAAAAACTTCTCCACCCATGTGTGCTACCATATAATTGGGAATATCGCTGGAATTAACCATACTAATCATATTTGGCAGGCCTGCACCCATGCTTGCTGCTTTAAATCGATTTGTCTTTGTGACTACCACAGATGTCATATAACCGCCATAGCTCCATCCTGCAACGCATAGGCTATCCTCATGAGCTACTCCTATAGCAATTACATGATCAACACCACTCATGATGTCATTGTAATCACCAATTCCCCAATCCTGTACATTTGCATAACGGAAGATACGCCCATAGCCAGTACTGCCACGAGGATTCGGGCGTAGCACAGCGTATCCATTCTGCGCAAAATATTGGAGCATATAGACATCGGGGCCACCTGTAAAGTTTTCACTGAATACTCCAGCCGGGCCGCCGTGGATATCCACAATGAGAGGATATTTCTGCTCACTTTTATACGCGGCAGGATAAGTCAACAGGCCTTCAATAGTCATACCATCATTTGATTTCCATGAAATTACATCAGTACGACTCATCACCGGCCTGTCTACATTTTCATGAATATGTGTCAGCTGAATAGGTTTAAATACTTTAACTTTTGAAACATAAATTTCCGCCGGAGATTCTGAACTCTCAATTATCATAGCCATCTTATCAGAAGCATTATTAAAAGCGGCTGATCCGACAACAACATGATCGTTTGTTAATAACTTATACTGTTTTCCATTGACGGGTACAACCAAAATATGCCGCGTCGTTCCAATAAATTCCGAGACGAAAATATTCTTACTATCCTTAGACCAATCAATAATACTGACATTGCGATCAGGCGTATCTGCTAATTTTTTGGGTGATCCGCCTTTTGACGGGACAATATATAGATCCCGTAGACCTATGGGTTCCGGTCGGCCTCCATTGGAAGAAAACGCGATCATTTTCCCATCTGAAGAGAATAATGGTGATGAATCTGTCCCGGGCCAGCCAACCAGCGGCCTGACCTGTCCGCTGTCAGAGGGAACTATTGCTATATTTGAATCACCGTAGTACCCGTCATTAGGGCTTGGAGTGGCCTGATGAGCAATAACTATACTCCGGGAATCGGGTGCCCAATCAAATGATGCTACATGGTAAGTACCATCAGTCAAGCGTTTGACAGGACGGATACCCTTTGCATCTTTCTCTATTTGTAACCGATAAAGGCTACAATTTCGTAAATCTTCATCGACAAATACAACATCTTGTTTTTGACTCTTCTGACGTTTCTCCTCTTCCGAATGAGGTTCAACCATTGTAAATGCAATAAATTTTCCACAGGCCGACCAATGGTACGTAGCCACGCCTTCAGGCACATCAGTAATTTGATACGCTTCGCCACCGTTAACCGGCATCATCCATATCTGCATCTTACCGGAGCGAGTCGTCAAAAAGGTTATATTACGGCCATCAGGAGAGTAAGCAGGACTGCTGCATGAATGGCTGCCTTGTGTATATTGAACTTCTTCACCACCTTTTACAGAGACCATCCAAATATGATTTTGAAACTCAGACAGCTCACCATCAATAAGTGCCTCACGAACAACAAAAGCTGCGTCATTGCCATCGGGAGACATTACAAGCTGTGATAATTGCCGAAATCGCATTGATAGCCGGCGAGTCCATTTATCCGGGGAGCTGACATTCTTATCTTGTGCATACACGAATTGACTGGCAAAAATACGAAGACCTATTAATAACACAACTACATAGACTGATCTTTCTAATCTCATAGATAATTCCTCACAATACTTTCAATAATTCTGACACTAAGTAAAAATCTCCCCAAAAGATTATTCTATCTTTATTGGGGAGACCCAGGGCAGGAGGTATATAGGCATTTTGATGCGGGGGGGGATAAATAATAAATATCCATACATTCTATGACAATACTACCCCGGGAGCCGGGGCAGCATTGTAAAATTAAACTTAAATATTTGGATTTCCGTTGCGTTCATCATTGGGAATAATAAAATAACGCCATGCTTCATCACCAAGATGCCAGGTTCCATAAGCATCATCAAAACGACGTTGATCTATCAAACGCATACCGGTAAATGCCAGTTGTTTGTCACGTTCAACAATAAGGACTTCCATATCAACTTGAGCCAGAGCATCAATGCTGTAAAATGCCCGAACGGAATTGACAAGAGCCAAAGCATCTCCGCCACCGGCACCGCGCAAAGCACACTCTGCTAAAATAAGGCTAGTCTCCTGCCATGTTAAAAAATGAATAGGAGAACCTACTGAAGGATATTTATCCTGCATCCAATAAAGAATTCCATCTGTGCTGTTGGGATTTGTAAGGGGAAGACGATTGGCTTCATTTGCATCAGCTTCAATATACTCAGACAAACGCCATGCAGCAGCACCATTACAACGTCCTCTACCTGCATTATGATACCATGTGTTTTGCAGACCTACCAGGGAATAAAGAGCCTCAAATGGAGCATCACCCTCAACCAAGCCTAATGCCGCATGCTGGGCAGCCAGGGCATAACTACCCTGGAACAGATACACTCTGGCAATAAAAGTATTTACCGTGCGTATCAAAACAGCATCGCTGGTAAATGTCAATGCAGTCTTGGCCTTTTCAATGGCATCAGCATAGAGAGTGCCGGCTGCAATAAATGCACTGTTATCTATAGTACCGCCAGGTTGATTACGAGCCAGTGCCCAGTATCCCGCCAACAAGTACCTGGGAAATGCACCGCCATAAAAATTTGCTACAAACGCGGCTTCATTTGCAAGATCCGCATCCTCAAATTCCAAGCTCTCAAGACGCCTGATAAGATCATCACCCATGAAACGAAGCTCACCGATATCATTGTATGGGCCCGCAATATGTGTCATATCGTCACGCATCTCTCCCCTGTTAAAACTATCGAAATCGGGATAAGTGGCACCGACAACAGCGACATCAAAGAACATCTCATCGGACAGGACTCCTGCCATTGTAAACAGATGATCAATTGCAGCAGAAAATTTTGCTTTTACACCGCTTATTATAAATGGCACTTGAGATTCTTCTGTAAGGTACTGATCTTCAACACGGTCAATTAATGGATCAGTGGATGTTACATAGTCTTCACATGCCGTTCCTAATAGCAGCAATAAAAACAGCATAATTACTAATGGGAAAAATTGCTTTTTCATAACTATCTCCTCAATGCTTTACAGACCAACTCTTAGCCATAATGTATATACCTTTGGGTTCTGCAAGGTCAACATATCATATCCACGGACTTGAGTATCATTGGATCCGCCCATGCTGATTTCAGGATCAGGGCCTATATAATCTGTTAATGTAAACAGGTTACGTCCGCTCACACCCAGAACCAGATTAGAAAATAACGGCTTATCCAGAAAACGATCGGCTAATTCTGTAAAGTCATAACTTACGCTGACTTCTCTCAATTTTAGAAAATCTGCATCTTCCACAAAGTTGGATGCATAGCGTGGATCCATTCTGGCAAAATCTTCTGCGGCTTCATTATACTCTGCTGAGCCAATATCATACGCAGCTTTGTCGTCATACCAGTCAACTAATCCAAGCTGATCCTGAAGTTCCAGATACTCTTTTACATTTGCGCCCAATGGTGAGCGGCCTGTAAAATTTATACTCCAAAGACGGGTAAGGTTTAAGATCTGGTGACCTCTTGCCCATTCTGCCAGGGCATTGATTCTAAACTTTTTAAATATTCTAAAGCTTAATGAGAATGAACCAGTATACTCAGGAACAGGATTGCCAATGAAAACATTCTTACCATCATTTTCAAGGCGTACACCTTTGTAGCTGCCGTCCTCATTGAAGTCAGCACCTGCAACTTTTGGCATAAAGAATGAATGCTTGGGCATTCCTTCATTAATTACACAATAATTCCAGGAACCATCATAAATGGGTTGGGCTCCACCCAAGTCTGTAACTTCATTTTTCTGAATATTATTAATCAAACTGAAATCCATCTCAAAATTACGTGCCCGGATGGGTTTACCCTGCAACATTGATTCTATACCCCAACCATCAACACCACCGACATTGTATGGAATTGCAGATGCAGTTAGACCAGTAGATGGAGAATTTAAGAAATCAATGATTGAATCTTCGGCATATTGCTTATAGTATGTGATTTCTGCTGAGTAGTAAGTAAACAGTTCAGCATCAAATCCAATTTCAAATTCCTTGATTCGCTCAGGTTTTATAGAGGTATTACCAATATTTGAAAGCCATGCAGCTGAGCCATAGCCGGATTGCTGAGCGTACCACAGCACAGGAATACCGGCCAAACGGCCCGGAAGACGACCGGACTCACCATAAGCGGCTCTTATTTTCAACATATTAAAAAAACTTGGTGCAAGTCCCAATCTATCTAAACGTGTAGCAAACTGAAAACTGGGATAGATTATGCTGGGAGCATCGGCACCAATAGAACTGGCAAATTCTTTACGTACCATCAATGTCATAAAATATTTATCAAAATAATTCAATGAGTGTGATGTAAAAAGACCAACATCACGTGTATGTACATGTCCTTCATCACCACTGCTTAGTTCTTCACCGGCACCGATATTTGTAATCAAGCCTGTTGCAAAACCATATTTTTCGATAAATACAGAATGTAGTTTACGATCAAAAATCTGTGCACCCACATTTGATACGATAGATAATCCGTCAAATGGTGCATATGAATACGATGTATTAAAATCATAGGTAAACTGTGTATTCCTGCGTTCACTTATCCATTTTCGTCCTTCCGGGAAACCGAAGGGATAAATATGTGCTTTGGGAAAAAGGCGGTCTTCACGAATATTTCCATGATCAACGCCAACACTGAAACTGGCTTCAAATTTATCAAATGGACGATACTGAGCTTTAAATCCACCGAGAAATCGATTTGAATTTATCTTATCATCAAAGGCTTTAATAGCATCTCTTTTGAGAAATAGATATGATTTGGAGCCGAGAACAGTATTACCCAGATAGCCACCGATATTATCATCATTCAACGGCCGCTTGTTCTCATTGAAACCAAAACTTGAATTCACACTAATCATTAACTTGTCATTAGGAATAATGTCAATATTTGCCCGGAATGTAGTCCTGTCCATCATATTACCACGCATAATGCCATCTTCACGGCGCTTATTTAGTCCAACAAAATATTTCACCATTTCAGAACCGCCGGAAATATTTAACACATGTTGTTGGATAAGACCTTCTACAAAGTTTGCATTGGCATCTTTATAAGTCAGAATCATATCTTCAGTATATTCTTTGGCCTGCTGATTCATACCTGTCACCAATTTATACTGAATATTCATATTCTTACCCTGACCCTGGGCAATCCGGCCGCGTTTTGTTGTAATAATCACAACACCGTTTGAACCATTAGTTCCATAAGAAGCTGCTCCGGCAGGGCCTTTCAGGAAATCAATGTCCGCAATATCTTCGGGATCAAGATCGGAGAGCGTACCAAACTGCTGGCCGCCAACACCTGTACCAACAGTTGAGTTATCCATGCGTATACCATCAATAATAATCAGGGGCTGCTCATTGCCATTTAGTCCACCACCTGATCTCACATTGAACCTGACACCACTACCAACATTACCACTGACATTCTGAACATTTACTCCGGCAATTTTGCCGGCTACTAACTGTGATATGTCCTGAAATGATTGAGTTTTAGTTAATTCCGCTGCATCTATACGTGCAACAGCAACCTCTGCTACCGATTTGGAACGCTTGGTAGCAATGCCTGTAACAACAACAGCTTCACCCATAAATACATCATTCTTTAAGACAATTTCCAAATCAGTAGTTTTGTCTGATGAACGGAATGTCTGCTCATAAGTTTTATAACCTATATATCTCACTTGAATTGTAAAACTACCTGTAGCTTGAAACTTAAAGGAGAAATTACCAGTCAAATTACTGGCGGCTCCAATGCTCGTACCTTTAACCAAGATATTAGCACTGGCCAGAGGCACTCCTGCCTCATCCAAAACGCCACCTGATATGGTCACAGTATTTTGTGCATAAATCAAGACCGGCAACATCAGGAGACAAAGTAAAACAGTCCAAATCCTTAATCGCATATTGATTATCCTTCCAAAAATAAATATGGTATATCCACTTGCAGGTACACTATGTTGCTTCGTAGTAAATACTTATCTCATCAACACCTCCTTTCAAGATTTCACGCCAATAGTAGACATGACTTTATGCCTTAGTAAAAACACTAAAATAGAATTTTAGCAAAGTTCAATTTTTTAGGATATCGATATATTTTAGTATAAATACTAAAAATAGTATATCCTATTTAATGGGCAAAGTCAAGGTTTTTCTAATTTTTTTTTGTAATTACTGAAGATTATTCTTGCTTTTCACAAAAAATTTAATTAAACATATACACATCAAAAAAACTATGTTGACGAGGAGGTCATTAGTGTCTGTGCCAAATCCAGGTCATTTTAATCCATTAAAAATGGCCAAGAATGCTCAGAAAACCCGGCAGCAAAAAGGAATGAGCATTGAAAAACTCGCACGGCTCTCAGGAGTAAATAAAAACACTATTGTTAGATTTGAGAAAGGGATGAGTTCAAGGCTGGACACAGTATTTAAAATATGCCAGGCATTGGCTACAACGCCTTTTGACTTATCTAATGAAAAACTTGTAAAAGGCAAAGATTACGACATTAAAAAACGGCATAGAGATAAAGACGGAAAACCTATTTGGCAACATGTAAAACCTACGACTGCCTCCCAAATACATAAAGAAGATCCCAATGTCCTTATTGGCGACACCAATTTCACCCTTCCCGGCGGCCAAATCAATGCTGTTATATTGGAAATTATCGGTACCAGCCGACTCCGAAGCCATGTAGGTGAAGAGATGATTTTTTGTTTAGCCGGTAAAGTTGGTTTCAAATTAGGTGACGAAGAAACAATTTTGGAATCAGGGGACTCTGCTTTTTTCTATGGCAGTGAAATTCATAATTACTGGAATGCCGATGACAGTCGTGAGGTTTCAATTGCACTCAGCATATGGATAGATGATAAACATGATCTGAGCAGCATAATTTTTTACTAAATAATTAATATTACTTCTCCCTCTTGAAACGAAAGTTAGCAATATTTCATACACCATTAAGGTGTAGATACCTTGCCTTACAATGGAAAAAAGAATGCAACTTGATATAACGGATATTCAATCTCTCTGTGCAGCTGGTGCTATAATTCATGAAGAACATATTTCGATAAATGATAGTGTCAATTTAAAAATATTCGACATCACACCTGCACAAAAGACAGATCTTCCTACAGTAGTATTTGTAGCTGGCTGGATAAGCCGCATTGAGGGATGGGCAGATGTACTCTGTGAGATGAGCAAAGATTTCCCGATAAAATACATTGAAACCCGCGATAAAATATCATCCCAACTTAAAAAAGGTGCACAACTTCGTGTTGAAGACATTGGAGATGATATTGTTAAATTAGTTAAACGGTGGAATTTGAAAGAAAAAAATTACATATTACTGGGTTCAAGCCTTGGTGCTACGGCAATACTCGATTCAGCAGAAAAATACTCTCCGACGCCTAAGGCAATGATTCTTGTTGCACCCAATACAGAGTTCAGAATGCCCCTGATCTGGCAATGGATCATTGGCGGATTTTGGCCCCATCTATATTTCATTATCCGTCCATTAATAAAATGGTATCTTAAGCATTTCCGTATGCATGTTGATGCTGACATAGCTCAATATAAAAAATATTGTACTGCCCTTGATGCTGCTGACCCGAATAAGCTAAAGACTGCGGCAAAAACGTTATGGCACTATTCTGTGTGGGATAAATTGAAATGTATCAATATACCTGTGTTTATCTTCAGTGCATCCACAGACAAACTTCATGAACCTGAGCAGGTAGAACGAATGCTCAGTCTTCTGCCTCAAGCCGAGCACCTGGACATGAAAACCAACAGTGCCACTCATAGTGCCGAGATGGTTATAGCACTACGCCAATATCTGGAGACAATAGGATAACAACTAAGAAAAGAAAATCAGTATTTATGCATATTTTACTAATAGAACCCTATTTTACAGGTTCACATGCACGTTGGGCAGACGGATATAAGGCTCATAGCAGCCATCAAATTGAAATACTCTCTTTGCAGGGACAATACTGGAAATGGCGTATGCACGGCGGTGCTATCACATTGGCCGGGCATTTTAATCAAAAAAACAATATGCCCGATCTCATATTAGCTACTGACATGCTGGATTTAACTACATTTCTTGCACTCACCAGAACATTAACTGCAGATATTCCTACATGCCTCTATTTCCATGAGAATCAGCTCGTGTATCCCTGGTCACCCACTGATAGAGACATTTTGCATAAGCGGGACAGGCATTATGCATTTATTAATTATGCATCGGCAATGGCCGCTCACAGCATCTGCTTTAACTCTTCTTATCATATGCAGAGCTTCATCTCGGCATTAAAACCTTTTCTGCGCCACTTCCCTGATCACCGCGGTCTTAAAAATATTCAACTAATTGAAGAGAAAAGTCGTGTTCTTCATCTTGGATTGGATCTGGCAGCATTTGACAAGATCAAACCGATGGCCAACCATAATAATAAAGTGCCATTGATTCTGTGGAACCATAGATGGGAATACGATAAGAATCCGGAAAGTTTTTTCAACACTCTTTTCAATTTGGCCGATAATGGTCTGGCATTTGATCTGGCTATACTTGGAGAAAATTTCTCTCAGAAACCAAAAATTTTTGAAGAGGCAAGAACCCGCCTGGGATCTCGCATTGTTCAATATGGATTTGCAGAATCATTTGAAGAATATTCCCATTGGCTCCGGAGAGCCGATATTCTGCCGGTAACATCTAATCACGATTTTTTCGGAGCCAGTGTAGCCGAAGCAATATATTGCGGCTGTACTCCAATATTACCGCGCAGGCTCGCCTATCCCGAACTCCTTAATCCGGACATTTTTCCTGAGAACTATTACAACAGCGAAGATGAGCTGAAGGACAAACTAAAGGTTATTCTTAATACTTACAATAAACAATCAACAGACTATTCTCAAGCTGTTCTGCGCTTTGACTGGTCAAACATGAGCGGGCATTATGATAGCACGTTTGAATCATTAATTTAAGCTTTTGAGTGGGTAATCTTCTTCTATTTTAATCCGTGAAGATTTGCTGAGCTGCTCTCCTCGTTATCGCGAAAGAGTGTAGTTAAACACCACCCACTGTCTGGTCATAATTCATTCAACTACTACTACTTTTCTGGTCATACTTAAACAGCCAACGATCATACGACAAAAATATGTACCGGATGCAACATTTTGTCCGTTATAATCCCTGCCATCCCAATGAACGGAATGGCTTCCCGCATCAAATTCAGTATCTGTCAGAATCTCAACCCGACGCCCCAGAATATCATATATCGCAATAAAAACCTTTGATCGGGAACTCAAATGGAATGGAAATGTGGCCGATGGATTTGTAGGATTAGGATAACCCCCGTCAAGCATAAACTGTTGATGAAACTGTGCATTTTCCAGAATCAGCTCAATTGAATAATAACTCTCATTATGAGTGATATCATATGCTGTTACAGCTATATATGTTTTACCATTTCGAGGAAGATCTGTGAGTGTAAATGTCGTATCCATGTCAACATCAAGCATGGCACTGTAAAATCTTGATGCCTGACCCCAGTATACCTTGTAACCGGCAATATCGGATTCACTATTTGACCGCCATGTCAGATTAACACCCTGTGCCCATGCCTGGCTACTCAGCAATATTGTTAAAATGATAATAGATTTATGCATACTATCTTTCAAATACTCACCATAATTTTGTTCTGAAAACTTAAAAGTATCTACTTATGCAAAAAGAATGCCTCACATATAAATGTGAGGCATAGATTAAAAACTACCTGTAAATTCAATATTTCCAGAGTCATCTTTTATTATACGACCAGAAAATTGTTAACCGGCACAAATTACCGAACGATAGCCGATCAACAGAACCTTACAACGAACAATTTCCGGACAGCAATGATTTGCCATTTATTATTTGTTGTTTGTTATTTGCTATTTGCTATTTGCTATTTGATCATTTGCTCTATCGCTTTAGTGTATTTTAATCAATTTCACACATAGAGAACCCTTGTCAGATATATATCGCGCAAAATAGACACCACTGGATACAGGCTGACCCGCCTCATCGACACCATCCCAATACACCAAATGCGTGCCCGCCTGTAGATCCCTGTGAAGCAGCTGTCTGACTATCCGACCTTTAATATCCGTTATAATCAGCTCTGATTTCTGCTTGCCCAGAATATCAATTCTTATTGTGATCTCTCTGTTAAAGGGATTAGGATAACATGAGATTCCGGCAGGCTTTACAGATTTTTCATTATCTCCAACAGATGATAACAGAGAGATGTCATCACATGAATATGGCACTTCATCAAGGGAAAATCTCGTGCAAGCAATATTGATAGATGCATCATGATCTTTTATAACAAAGATAAAGTTCAAGATGTTTTTTGGACCTTCAACCTTTTCCGTACTGATAGCGGCCACTTTGATCAGGCCTGAATCATTAACAACATTGAAATAAATTTGCAGATCAGAAGTGTCCTCAGATTGAACAGAGATAAAATCCATAACCTGTGATGAATACTGTAGCCATAGATCAAGGCCGATAAATTTCACACCATCTTCAATCATTAGTGTGATACATAGCGTATCTTTCTCTGATACAGCTTGCAAGCCGGCTCCAGCAGCAGATAATTTTTCAGTCTGTCCATCTGTCCAGTTCCCGCTTACATCACCAAGACAATATCCCTGAAAATTAATATCTGTATAATCATGATCCAGGGTTACAAAATTTCTTACACCAGGATCAAAACGCCATCCCCCCACAGACCCGCTCATTACCGGTGACAATCCAACAGTATATCGTGCTATTGATACAACGTCATTCATCTCTATTGCGCCGTTTTCATCAATATCACTCGCCAGTGCCGGATAACCATCATATTGTTCCTTGCCAATAACATGGCGTGCTGTCAATGCAGCATCATATGCAGATATTACTTGAGCTTGCAAATCCTCGCCCTGCTTTTTTTCAGGAGAAAGAAGATAGTCACTATTTTGAAATACACCTCCAAATAAATAATAACCATCTGCATCCGTGTAAGTTATATAATCATGATTTCCGGTTAAACCAAGAGAGACATCGGGAATTGGGGAGCTGCTCTCCCAATAATTTATATGGCCGTCAATAGATAGGTCACTGTCTACAATTTGAACCAATTGTTCAGCCCTAAATAGAGAATCTTGAGAACTCTGAATAATTATTCTATAAATACCTTTCATTTCTTGAGGAATCATCCAGCTGTATACTCCAGCATTACCATCAAGTAAATCAACAATTTCTACCGGTTCCGCACTGCTTGTATCTACAATCAATATCTCTATTTGATCAATTCCAAATGAATCCCAACTTATATTGACTACAGATCCAGCCGGCCATTGTAATAATGTATCCGGCTGGCGTAATTGAAGATATGGCAGTCTCAATCCGGTGACTATGCCATCTCTTCCTCCATTGAAAGATCTGTCCCACGCTCCATTATTGACAGGATAATTATATGATTCGCTATACCCGGTAAAAAATATAATACCGGGATCTTCCCATATACATGAGACACCAAATTCCAGCTCGGATCCACCCATGAATGTTGAATATAAAATATGTTCGCCATTTTTTGAAAACTGTGTGACAAAAATATCTGCATTTCCACCATATCCTGATTGATACGCATTATCAGTAATTGGAAAATATTTTGACCATGTAGTACCTAAAATAATAAATTTACCATCGGGACAGGCTTGAATTTGATTAACATAATCCTTCTCATTCCAACCAAAATATGTCGAAAAAATCATTTGTTCCAAATTACTGTTAAAACCCGAAACTATTACATCCTGCCCGTCATGATAATTTTTACAATATGCTGATGAGCTAACAGGAAAATCAGGAGATTCGGTTATACCTGTGATAATTGGCAGTTGATCTTCATTAATACATAAGCTGATTCCCTTATCAGAACTATATCCTCCGATAAAAGTCGATGCCAATATTTTCTCTCCAAGAGAATCAATTTTCATTAGGAAAATATCATCACTACCGTTAATTGTTCGATTATAAGCATTTTCTGTAACAGGGAAATCGGCAGAACTGGTTGTACCTACGATCCATGTATTATTCAAAGAATCAATAACAATATCATTGGCAATATCACTGGATCCTGCTCTCAAAATTGCAGAATATTTTAAACTGCCCTGATGTGCATCAAAACAGGATATAAACACATCTCTGGACCATCCATAACTGTTGTATCCCAGGGCATTGGGTGTTGTGGGAAATGTGCCTGATTGAGCCCAACCACATACAATAGGACAATCAGCCTGATTAAGACCAAGGCCAAAAGCATAATCATCTCCATTGCCGCCGAGATAGCTGCTCCATATTAAATTTTTCCCATCTCCTGATAATTTAGATACAAATACATCTGCATGCCCAAGGTTGCCGGTCTGGTGAGCACCTGAAGTTGCAGGAAAATTAGTAGAATATGTCTTGCCGCACAAATAAATATCATCAGATGAAGTGATTGCCATATCATAGCAATAATCATCACTGGAACCACCCAGGAATGTAGAAAAGATGAGCGCACCGGTGACCCTGTCAAAACGTGCAACAAAAGCATCACGTGCTCCACCTTTGTATTCAGGACTATAAACATCGCCGGTTATTGGAAAATTCAGGGATTTGGTGTATCCACTTATAACAGGATCGCCATTTTGTGCAAGACCAATATTCCAGGGATAATCATAATTACTGGCACCGATATATGTAGAAAAGAACAATGCATCAATTGTCTCAGCTACTGTTCCTATTTTTAAAGCAAGTACTAATTCAAAAACACCAGGATCTGCTTCGTGAATTTCAAATAATTGATTCGATTTTTTTAAATTGCCTACACTTTGGCCTGAAATATATTTGCTGAAAAATCCGGAAGAAGTCGTAGCATTATCATTTGTACCGGAAATCACATCTACCTTAAACATGACATTGGAGAGATCTGAACCCGGTTTGGCCTTAATTTGAGCTCTGACAACTCCATTATCTATTGAATATAAAACATCAATACCCGGCCAGACATGGAAATGACTAAGATTTTGAGAAACAGATATATTATTTATCCAATTATCCGGATTACTGCCTTTTATTATATTTATTTTTGATTGCTCAATATTTCCATACTGAGGGACAATAATTTTTTTCGCGGAATCAGCTTCATTCGGTTCAAAATATCTCATCCTGGTAATTCTGCAATGATTATCAGGTTGAGGCGTTAAACTCTTGTTTTGCTCAGGTGAACGACCTTGTGTATCATCAATATATTGAATCAATAAAAGGCCGCTATCAACAACCCAGATATCCATATTTTCGCATCGACAAAGTGCGTGCACTGAATCGGCCCATTGGCCGTTATTCACCAAGAAACCATCAATTTCGGAATGTCTATATGCAGCAATATCCTGTGATGCACCAAATAATAAGGATATGGGAAATATAAAATAAATTAATCGTTTGATAAATGACATTTGGATTAAAACTCCTGAAAATAGCTCCTTGCCGAATCGTATTGGCAGATCTTTTTTTTAAGCTGAAATTAACTCTTTTCAAAAGAGCTTAAAAAAAACAATCAACCTCTATTTTATTATACGATCCAGCTGATCCTGTAATCCTGGCTAGTTAAAATTATATATACTTTATCCACTGACTACCAATTCAAGGCAATCCATCATCTACTTGTTTCCACAAAGATCGTTCTGCCGCAGCTGCCAAGCCAGGTGTAAAAGGCGGACGGATAACACCGTGTTCTGTAATAATTGCAGTGATCAACTCAGCCGGAGACACGTCAAAAGCAGGATTAAAAACCTTCACACCTTTGGGCCCCGTACGTCGTCCAAAACCGTTTACCACCTCATCACCATGCCGTTCTTCAATTGGAATAGCTTCACCAGAGGCCAGTGAGAGATCAAAAGTAGAAACTGGTGCCACTACATAAAAAGGGACTTGGTGTCTCTTTGCCAGTACGGCTAAAGGATATGTACCAATTTTATTGGCAACATCGCCATTTCCGGCAATTCTGTCCGCACCCGTAAAGACAGCTTCTATTCGTCCGGACGCCAGCAGCATACCGGCAGCCGAATCCGGTAGTACAACGACATCAATATTTGCCTGCATCAGTTCCCATGCGGTCAGGCGTGAGCCCTGTAGCAGAGGCCTTGTCTCATCAGCATAAACACGAATAGTCTTACCCATCTCCTGTGCCGCATAAAAAACGCCTAATGCAGTTCCATAATCACCTGTAGCGAGGCCACCGGCATTACAATGTGTCAATACTGTAGGAGAATCTGAAAGCAAGGCAGCACCATACTTCCCCATGATCCTGCATGTTGCACGATCGTCAGCCTGTATTGCCAATGCCTGAGCAAGCAGGCGTTGACAATGTTCTTCCACTGTTTTCACAGAAACTTCAGATAATACAGTCCGCATTCTATCCAATGCCCAAAATAAATTAACGGCAGTAGGACGTGTGCGAGCCAATGTATCTATTACAGTATCAAGATGATCATAAAAGCTGGTAATATCATGATCTTTAAAATTATTAGCAGCCATGGCTACACCCAAGGCAGCTGCAATACCAATTGCCGGTGCCCCCCGGACACGCAGCATTTTAATTGCCTCTGCTAATTCATGAATATCTTTTATATTGAGCCACACCGTCTCTTCCGGTAACAGTGTCTGGTCCAGGAGCCGAATCGTGCCATCATCCCAGTCAATCGGTGAAACAGGCATACTTATTCCCCTGTAAATTGAAGGATAATCTCTCTCTGCCGCGGACGATTATCAAAATCCAATAATATCAGTATGGCCCCGGGATGAAATCGATAAACGACAAATCATAATTTCCATCATCTCTCCAATAGCTGAACGACTTCATCATTGCCACCGAATACTGTAATAAATCTCTGTACAAAATCCTCAACATTGTAGTGATGGCTTTGTGGTCCATCTGTTTCAAGTACATATGTGGCAGCAAGGCTGCCAATCCGTCCGGAGGTCTCCCATGAGAGACCATTAGCCAATCCTGTCATCAGGCCCGAACGGAAGGCGTCACCAACACCTGTAGGATCCAAAATTTTCTCTGGTTGCGCTATTGGAATATTTACAATGCGTTCAGCCAGTCTTATTTCTGTACCTCGTTCTCCCAAAGTGACAATAACCACCTCTGCCAACTCTGCGAGGCCTGCATCATCCAGTCCGGTTTTTTTCTTAAACATGGCCAATTCATACTCATTTACTATCAATATCCTGGCACCACGGGCAGAATCGACTAATGCATCCCCATCCATGCGGGCAATCTGCTGACTGGGGTCATAGATAAAGGGTATTCCTTTTTCTCTGCAAGTCCTGGCATTCCTGACCATGGCTTCCGGATCATTGGGGCTGATAATTGCCAGCACAGACTCGCCTGCCAAAGATGCAATATCAATTTCTCTGGCATACTGCATGGCTCCCGTATAGAAAGATGCAATCTGATTATTCTCGCTATCTGTATTGCAGAAAAATGAAGCTGTAAAGACGCTGTCAACTATTTTGACCATTGAAAGATCGACACCAATTTCAGCCAGATCTCTGCCATAGTCAGAAAAATCCTGACCTGCAGACCCAACCAACAACGGTTTCTCACCCAGCAGGGCAAGTGAATAAACAATATTACCTGCACATCCACCACGACGCCGATTCAAATTATCAACCAAAAAACTTACACTTATATTTTTTAGTTGATCGGCAATTATATGATCGGAAAATTTGCCGGGGAAAGACATAAGATAATCAAAAGCGATAGACCCGGTGACAATTAACTTCACAATGGGCTCCTTGATTTCAGGTCACAAGAAAACCGGGATGAATTAGTCCCGGCATGAATGAACAATGAATAATTAAAGGAAAAAACATTAACGAAGCAAGAGCATTTTAATATGGCGCGTCTCCGTAGCACTCTTCAGCATAACAATATATACACCCGATGGCAATATACTTCCGCTATGTACATCAATTGCTCGCCAGGTATGGAGGTGCCTGCCTGCAACAGCACTGAAATTTTTATCATAAACAAGTCTGCCATTGATATCAAAAACAGATAAATAGATATCACCATCTCCCGGCAGATAAAATTCAATAACAGTCTCCGGATTAAAAGGATTAGGATAATTCTGTAATAGCTGAAATGCCTCCGGCCTCAGCTTCCCATCTGTGATGCCTGAGAGTTCTCCATCCGTATCATTAGCTGCTCCGGGGCTACCGTGGCCCTGACTGGCCTGCCAGCTCTCCGCCATGGCATTATCGAATGATGGGTCTTTAAGCTCCAATGTCGGCCCATTTCCATCTGGTGCTGCAGGCCAGGGCACATCATCATCATAGGTTACACAATCCACCAATGCCCCGACTGTATCAAACAACATTATTGTATCTCCATCACCACTTAATCCAAATCCTAAATTTCCGATAACATTAGTGCAGCCGGGGAAACATGCCTGAAAACGAAGACTATCCCTGCAGATGACAAAGAACGAATGGCCAGCTATTGTTATATTCTCCGGAACCGTGTACCTATGCGCCTCATCCGAGTCTTTTATATACCAGCCCGAAAGATCGACTGTATCATCAGTTGGATTATACAGTTCTATCCAATCACCGGAATCATGATTAGCATGACTATTATAGTTGAACTCGTTTATAATGACAGAACTCTTAACATCGATCCTTTTGAAAATGGGCTGAACTGTTATATCCTTTATTAATGTATAGCTTAAGGAATCCAGATTGGTGACAGCCGGCTCAGACCAACCAGTAAAGAAATAACCTGGATCCGGTACAGCTCTTAAGGTTATTGGGATAGATTGAAAATAATCCCCGGTAAAAGGAAACATCTTCAACTTTAATGAATTTAAATAAATTGTCCCACGTCCTACCGGTTCTTTAATACAGATATTAAACATGCCTGCCAGATTAAAAAAATCAAGTATATGATCCTTTATCTTCTCTGGTCTTAATTGAGCAAATTCACGGATATTGTTTACATTACTTTCCCAGTATGACCAACTGGGTTCCCAACGAATCTCCTCCTTCCGCATATCATCTCTAATTAACTGGGCCATGGAGTCCAGATGAGTTAAAACATGATCCGTTAAAAACAATGTATTCAGTAAGTCAGCATATCGATTCAGGAATTGTCTATTAAATTCATGATTAGCTAATAATTTATTAAAAATCAGGTTATACCATGTATATTCTCCCGGATATGAACTATCTCTCTCTTCCAACTTTGACTTCATTATATTTAAATCAGCTCCCCACCTCCACGACACATCCGTATCCCACATAATCCATTTCCATCGGGGATCTCCTTCTCTATCTCTATATCTATCAACATTTTCACGCATCCATGCCCAATTACCAATAAAAAAATTAGTGATGTAATAATCAATAAAACTATTAATATCAATATATTGTATTTTAACAGACATATAATTTGATTGAAGCGACATATCATTAAGACGGATAAATTCAAATGTTTCTGACCAATATATATCATCTCCGGCACGTATATCCGGATATAAGTTGAATTGATCTCTCAACAGGTCGGCATTCTCCGAAAACCCTTTATTTTTAAGATAATCACCATCAATATTTTCCCGGATCCAATAAATACCCCAAAAGCTGGCATTCAGATATAGTATGACAGGTTTTGATGCTGAATTGAGGCCACCTATATCACTAAAAAGCGAATGGCTTAAAACATCAGCTAAATATGTATAATTTGAAGCACAGGCAGCATGGTCTCTTGAACCTGTATATAAAATTAAAGAATCAAATGTACCTAGCTCAGGTAGTTGATCAAATACCGGATACTTCAAATTTTTACAGCCATATTCACCACGGAAATGGACTCGCAAACTCTTTTTATCAAACTGCCTCGAAATATTACCATGTATACGAAGTCCGCATGGCACTTCAAACTTGATATCACCTTCTTCAAACAGACTCATAATACAAGGTCTTTCCCATGTCCTGCCTCGCATTTCATATTGGACGTATATGCCCGTATTCGCATCCCACAAATCACCCCAGGGAATTACAACGGATAATACAGGTAAAGAATCATCACCTATAATATAGGTATGCACAGTCTGATCAGTAACAGGCTGGTTATTGTCGAACACACGAATTTTAAGTATAATACATTTTCTAATTTCAATTTCAGCTTGATACTCTAAACTTTCAACTGAAACATCAGCTCCATTTGTTGTATACCTGATTACACCATTGAGTACATCGGTAGAAATTTTAAGAAAAAACCCCTCAGAATACACTCCCTGTGATCTGGAGACTGACTGTGTTAACCTGCGAACATTGGGATGTCCCGGCGTAGGTGAAGAAAAAGAATAATTGACATCTGTACCATCTGCAAATCGACTCCACGACACATCGGATGACTGAGCAGGAAAAGAGACGCTGTCTACCACAATGGAATTCTGCCGGGACAACCACACCCATTCTCCACTTTTTGAGAGCTTAAATGATACATGAAGGGCTGTGTCAGTGGTATCACCATCAGCCCATATGAGCAGATATGCTCCGGGAGCCATGCGGGTTAAATCAGAACGTCCATGCGGCAACTGACATTTTAATGGATTTTCCCTATCGTCTGAGAGAAACC
This sequence comes from bacterium, assembly GCA_023139105.1. Taxonomy (GTDB): domain Bacteria; phylum Zhuqueibacterota; class QNDG01; order QNDG01; family JAGLOF01; genus JAGLOF01. The sequence continues at coordinate 5,118 of JAGLOF010000063.1, read as the reverse complement.
AGCCACCAACATCAATGTATGATCCGGTTGGATTATATAACTCAATCCAATCATCATATTCACCGGCTTCATCGGCTATAATTGAAACATTGGAAGCGAGTATCTCATTGATAACAATCTGTTCCTGAGCCCATGCGGTTGGGGAAATGGATACATATAACATAAAAAACAACATTAATAATCGATACACCTTACTTACCTCCGGGAAAACGCATTTCAACAATTGCCTGGCAATATATAATAAACACAAATATAACTTCATTACTGCTGACAAACAAGCAATTTTACTTCAACACTCTTAAAAAAATTATGCTGTAGCAGTAGATGCATTACAAAGGTAGAGGGAATCGGCGTTAATAAGAAAAAAGAGGCGTTCATTCCTGTAAAGGAGACACAGAACAATAGGAAAATTAGCAACTAACAAAACGAACAAGACGAACAACTAAAAACATAATTTTAAAACAAAAACACTTTATTAGTTCTTCATATATTAAACTCATCTTTTTTCCGTGTTTCATCTGTGTTTATCTGTGGCTTAATTATTTTCCGGATATCTAACCACACTATTCGACATAGAACCTATTTTCTTTACTACTTCGTGAAGAACTTATAAAACTACATTTTTTCAGGTGCAGAAATCCCTAATAAATGCAGACCGTTAGCCAATACCAGCCTTGTTGCTCTACACAAAACAATACGGGCGGCAGTTGTATGGACATTATCCGTAACCACACGAAGAGATGCATCTACTTTACCGGCATGCTGAAACCTGTGATAAGCACTGGCAGCCTCTTCAAGGTATGTGGGTATCTTATGTGGTGCATATTCTCTTGCTGCCAGACTTACTATATCAGGATATATTAATAAAATCTTCATGAGGGCCAGTTCTTCCGGCGCATCCAAGAGTGTTATATCTGCTTCTGTTGAGAGATCATGCCCCTGTTCTTCAGCATGCCGAATCACAGAACAAGTCCTGGCATGTGCATATTGAACATAATAGACAGGATTCTCATCAGATTCGGTTTTTGCCAATGACAAATCAAAATTAAGATGACTGTTCATAGAACGGTTCAGGAAAAAATAACGCGTTACATCTGTTCCTACCTCATCCATCAATTCATCCAGTGTGACAAAATTTGCCTTACGCGTAGACATCTTTACTTTTTCCTTACCCTCCATCAGCGTTACAAATTGATGGATTAACACTTTTACTTTTGCTTTATCATAGTCCATTGCATCTAAAGCAGCCAGAACATCGGGATAGGTTGCCACATGGTCAGATCCGAAAATATCTACAACCAGATCAAATCCACGCTCCATTTTATCTCTGTGATATGCTATATCAGGAAGGCGATAAGTAGGTTCGCCACTGGATTTAATTATGACACGATCCTGATCCATACCCATATCTGTTGTTTTAAGCCACGTAGCCCCTTCAGATTCATATATCAATCCCTTGCGATCCAGGATCGCCTTGACCTCATCAATCTTTCCTGATTCATAGAGTGAGAGTTCATTGAAAAAACGATCAAATTCAAATCCAAGACGAGAGATTGTTCTTTTTATCTCTTCAAAAATTGCATGTTCTGCCAATTTCTTGAAATATTCAAGCTCATCAGAATCTTTTAATGAGTTTCCTTTTTCATCGATAGCTGTCTGAGCAATATCTCTTATATACTCACCCTGATAATGGTCTTCGGAAAGCACAGCGTCTTCGCCTAGAAGTTCCAGATAACGCAGCCTAACAGAATCACCCAGGACACGCATCTGCCTGCCGGCATCATTAAAGTAATACTCGCGAAATACATCATGGCCTGTCGCTTCTAAAAGCCGTGCAACCGTGTCACCCAGGACAGCCTGCCGTCCATGACCTATTGTGAGAGGACCTGTTGGGTTGGCACTGACAAATTCTACTTGAGTTTTTGCTCCACCGCCCCATTGTGAACAGCCATAGTTCTCACCCATCTGAATAATCCCGGCAAGCCCTTCAAACAAATAATCATTACTCATGGTAAAATTGATAAAGCCCGGGCCTGCAATTGAAACATCAGCGATATATGCCGGATCAAGATCAAAATTATCAATCAATGTCTGAGCAATCTGCCTTGGATTAGAGCGGGCCTGTGACGCAAGTATCATGGCGGCGTTTGAAGCCACATCGCCATGGCCTTTCTGTTTGGGAGTTGATACTGTAGATTTCGACAGACAGGATGTATCGAGACCTGCCCGACTGGTAGCACTAACTATACATTGTTGTATATATTCATTAATTTTCATTCAATTCGTCCACTATTTGTTCTTGCGGTGCATCACCCCAGAGGCTCTCCAGGCCGTAAAACTCTCTTACATCTTTTTTAAAAATGTGAACAACAATATCAACATAATCCAATAATACCCAGTTAAGGCTATGTATTCCCTCACTATGCCAGGGTTTCTCACCCTCCATGCGAAGACCATCCATAACTGCATCAGCAATAGCTTTAACTTGAATATCTGTCTGGGCATGACAGACTACAAAATAATCTGTCATTGAAGTTACGGTTTTCAAATCTATCAGTATTACATTTTCTGCCTTTTGATTCAAGGCATATTGAGCCGCATTATATGCAACTTGTCTAGATGTCATTTCCGGCATTATTCTTTCTCCATCCATTGCCATGCCGGGACGGACTCGTAATCCGCCCCTATAATAACTGAAGCATCAATTAAATATGCCTCATTGGGTTCACTAATTACCGAACTATGTTTCATGCCCAAAGACTTTGCAATCTTTTGAGCCTTTTTAATATTTCCACGTCTGTCAACTACTACAGTCTTATCAATTGAAAAACATACTCTGCCACCTTCTATATAATTATCTGTCTTTACAACATCAAATCCTCTGGAACGAAGAAATTCAGTGTAGTAATTCGCAATACCTGCGACACCACAACCATTGAGTATTTCAATTTGCAAAGGCCTTTTCACTGTATCCTGCGTCAAGGGCTGTAGAGGATCAGAAACCGGTTTTGCGCACTGTTTTATAAAGAAAAAGACAAGTAGCAGGTCAAGCAGAATAAACAAAGCAATGCCCGCCCTCATCCCCTGATCTTTTATACTTATGGATTTTCTTCCACGACGGGGCCGTTGTGCAAGTAGACCGGACTTGTTTCTGCCTCCGGACTTGGTATTACCGCCACCTTTTTTTGGCGTTCTCCGGGGCGCAGACTTTTTAGTGGAACGTGTAGTTCTTCTTCTGGATGCAGCCATCAATCCACCTCTGTAATGCTTGCAAACAAAAGACCGAGAACCATGGTTCCCGGCCTGCTAATATAAAATGATTCCTGCAATCTAAGTGTCATTACCAACGCCGTGTTCTCAATCCAAAGGGTGATGCATATAGAGCCTGAGCCGGCAAGGATTGATATTCAAAGCTCACTGTCGTATTTTTTGATGGTTTATATTCCAAATAGGCCTGACGCAGGAAAAACTTCCCTTCATTAGTACCCTGTCCTGAAAAATTTGACTTACCAAAAGGCTGGTGATGATAGCCTACGCTGATCTGCATGAATAAAAGATCAGCCAACTTCCACTGCATAGTATTCAAGTAGAGCCCACTATTGTATGTTCCACGTCCAAAGCTGCCCACAGACATTGAATAACTGTGAGTCATTGTAAATTTTGAAGGATCAAACAGGGCATCTAAAAAGCCCCTGGATCTGGCAAACACCGAACTACCTCCTGTATTTTGCCGGCCAGCGGGAATCTGTGCATAACTGGCAGCCGCCATCAGCAAAATCATCAGTAAAACCGAAAGCATACGTTTGGTATTCATAACCATAAACCTCTTTCCTGTCATAATTTGGACTAGTATTATAATAACATATTAATCCGAACAAAATCAACCATTTTCTGTGTTCAGGGCGATAATTATCATATGTTTTATAAAAAACCTCTTATCACTTGACATTAGTGCCATATCTGTGTATTCTATGCCATCTTATAATGTGCGAAACCTTGACATGATTGGGAAATTTAATATGACACAACATGATGCTGCCGCCCAAAGACCTAAAGGCCTTGCCTTTATTCTAACTATTACACGAGCATTTGCCTACCCTGCTTCACTGAGTGCAGTTCTACTGGGACAGTCAATTGCAATTTATCAAGGCAATATAATAATGTGGGACCGTTTTCTTGCCTCACTTGTCGGCGTTCTACTATTCCATACTGCTGCCAACTTATTAAATGACAGTCATGATTTCAACCGCGGCCTTGATTCCATGGTATTACCCATAAGTGGCGGAGTTGTAAGAGGCTGGATTACCCCTGTAAAAGCCAGGAATATTGCCTTTGTGTGTCTTGCTCTAGGCATAGTGATAGGCCTCAGATTATTTATGATAGCGGGCTGGCCTGTACTGGCATTGGGTATTATCGGTTTTTTTATTGCCCTGGGTTATACTGGAAAAAAGTATTGCCTCAAATATGCCGCCCTGGGAGATATAGCCATCTTTTTGGCCTTTGGTTTCCTTCCGGTTTTCGGGAGTTATTTTGTTCAGGCCGGTCACTTTGATTGGACCCCTGTTATATGGACACTACCCATGGTAAGCCTAACCGTTGGTATTCTCCATGCCAATAATTGGCGCGATATAGACACTGATTCCAAAAAGGGCTGCCGTACAATGGCCGGCATTTTAGGAGATCGCCGTTCTGCAGATTACTATGCCCTGCTCATGCTTGGACCGTTTATTCTTATATTGACCTTCATCCTGGCCGGTAGTCTGATATTGCCTGCCATGGCAGCACCTCTTACTGTACTAGTGACACTGCCGGTATTCATACGGGCAAGGCAACTGGTAAAAATAGGCAAGGCACGTTCCGAAGGTTTTATAATGCTGGACGGACTTACGGCTCAAATGCAGTTGCTTTTCGGCATTTTGCTTGCCATGGGATTTATTCTTGGAAGGTGGATTGGATAAAACATCCGGAGACGCATCGCAACAGCCTCATCAAACATCAGCGGGAACTGTTGATTGACGACGCTGCGTAGGGAGATTGCTTCGGGATGAAACTCCTCGCAATTGACACATACGTACTTAACGTTGTCTCTGCCGGGGAGGCATTTGTGCAGGCAACAGC
>JAGLOF010000062.1 GCA_023139105.1 bacterium | reverse complement strand
GTGCTATAAACGAGACCGATACTGCTTCACACAGGAATTGAGAGATAAGTTGTCTTCGATAAGCACCAACAACTTTACGGAGGCCAACTTCTTTAATACGTTTTTCCGAGCGGGCTGTGGACAGGTTGATAAAATTGATTGCCGCCATTGCCAGAATTACAATAGCAACAATTATCATTGTATTGATTAGTCCGCTATCACCTTTATCGATATGATCATACTGATAGTGAGAATGCAGGTACATCTCAGAATAGGGCTGTAGAATGATTTTATTACTATTACTACTTGCCTCTCCCATATGATTCAATATCGCATTGCTCAATTTGTTAATGTCAGATCCCTTGTGCAATTGCAGATAACTCATGTATGTATAGTTGCCCCATGTTTCCAAATCAACATTACCAAGAGTGCCATAAAACTGTTTGGAAGCAAAGATATCAAATTGAAGATTTGAATTGTCTGGAACCATGAAAACGCCAGTTACTGTCATGTCATATTCATTACAATAGAGAATAGTTTTTCCTATAGGATCTTCTGTGCCAAATATTTGGACTGCCATTCTGTCTGATATCATAATGCTATATGCATTGTTGATGGCATCGGTGTTTCCTTTTAGCACAGGGAAGGAGAACATATCCCAGAAAGACGGATCCGAGAAGCCAGTGGTATGGTTGGTGTAGAGCTTATTTTTATACTCAATGACATCATTATATCGGTATACATAGGAAACAGCATTAATAATTTCGGGATATTTATCCTTTAATGATGCTGCAAGAGGTGATGGCGTTATTGCCATCTGTAGTTCCTGTCCATTATTATCGGCCACGGTAATAATGCGGTACAGCTGGTCCAGATTAGAATGAAATTTATCATATCCAACTTCATTCCGGACAAATAGCAGTATAAGAATAAAAGCAGCCATACCTATAGCCAGTCCGGAAATATTGATAGCTGAATATGCCTTGTACTTCAGTATGTTGCGGAAAGCAATTTTTGCGTAGTTATTTATCATTGTAATTTTCCCGTGTATCCTTTCCAGACAGTCTGTCAGTAATATTTGAATAACCTGAATCAGGCAAAAGAAGATGGCAGCACTGTTTCCATTATCTGTTTTTTTATCATGATATTTACAGAGTAAGTGATTTTGAAGAGAATTTCTGATCTCTTTTTCTTGTAGGAAGTCAAGAAAAGAGAAAATTAATAAGAGTTGTTTAGGTATTTGTGAGGACATAGCTATTTTGATTCTTCAAGAAAGGGTACACCGGTCCAAAGGGATTGATTGATCTTTTGTGCCTGAGTTAATCTTTTAAAGCCAAGTGGTGTCAGTTGATAGTAGATTCGCGGTCTGCCACCCTGTCCCGGATGCAGTTCCATTTCCTGAATGGATACATAGTCATTTTTTTTCAGTCGGGTCAGTGCACCGTATATCGAACCAGACATCCATCGCATATCAGTCTCCTTCTCAATTTGTTCAAAGATGGCCACGCCGTAGGCACCGTCATTTAGTTTCCATATTGTCAGGAGAAGTATTTCTTCAATTTTTGATAGCAGGTTCATTCTCATATCCTTATGTGGGAAAAGTTGTACAATGCAACCTATGTAACGTAGGATACGGCGCGTAGGTTGCATTGTTTCAAAAAACCTCCCGGTGGTATTCTCCCCGGCCTGGGGTGCCTGAATAAATGTCACAAAAAGAACTAAAAAGAGCAGGGTCCAATGGAACATGGATGATGTGGATTAGACGGATAAGAATGGATATTAGATAATTTTAAAGCACTATCAGTGACCATATGTGCAGATTCGAAAAAGGGTGGGAGAAAAAATCGCCCACCCTTTAATTGCTTGAAATTTGAAGTATCAGTCGTACTTCAGAGCTTTTACGGGATTTGCATGCGCTGCAGTCAGTGCACGGTAACTGACTGTCAGTAAGGCAATGAGTAGTGCTGATGAGCCTGCCACAATAAATGTGATGATTGACATTTGGGCTTGATAGGGGAAACCGGATAGCCAGTTTCTCATAGTGAAATAAGCAATTGGCCAGGCTACAATATTGGCTATCAGAATAAGATAGACAAATTCTTTACATAAAATTAGCATTATAGCACTTGTGGATGAGCCCAGTACTTTTCTAATACCAATTTCCTTTGTGCGCTGTTCTGCTGCAAATGAAGCCAGTCCAAAGAGCCCAAGACAGCCAATTATTACAGCAAATAAGGTGAATGACTTAAAAATATTGGCAAGTCGTTCTTCATTATTGTACAATTGATTGTAATGATCATTGAAGAAGAAATAGTCAAAAGGATTGCTGAGTGAAAGGAGATCCCATTTTTTTTCAATTTGTGACATTGTCTGGAATATGGCTTCTGTCTGAAGTTTTATTGATAAATACATACCATATGAAGGTCGATATTCAATAATTGTCGGCTCAACTGTATGGTGAAGTGAACGATGATGAATGTCCTTGATTACGCCGACTACTGTCATATAGTGTATGGGGGTTTGGGGATCATTGTCATCTATTTCTGAAATCTTTTTTCCAAGAGGATTTTTCCAACCCAGTTTTTTAACAGTTGCTTCATTTATCAGAATTGCTTGTTCCTGATCTGTAGTGATTCTTTTATTAAAATTCCTGCCTTCAGCCAGTTCTATTTGGTATGTATCTAAGAAATGTTCATCAACATAGAAATTTTCCATTAAAAGTGACTGGTCTTGACTTGATCCTTCTGGAATATATACACTTGCGTTCAGGTTGTTACCACCTGGTATTTGCATAGAACTACTTGTGCTGATGACTCCTGATAGCATATTCAATTCAGATTTGATTAGTTCAACACTCCTTGCTGTTTCACTGTCAATAATGGGGATGATTAATAATTGCTCCTTATTGAAACCCAAGGTTTTGTTTTTCATATATGTTAGCTGGTTTAGTACAACAGTTGTACCTATGATTAATGTAATTGAGATAGTGAATTGAAAAATTACCAACAGACTTCTTAAACGGGAATTCTTTGCCCCTTTTCCTTTTTCGCCTTTGAGAACGCTTACCGGACTGAATCCGGAAAGAAAAAATGCGGGATATATACCTGCAATGATACCAACAAGAAGAATGATAGAAATAATACCAAGAATCATCCAAGGGTGTAAAATGAAGCTGATGTCTAGTTGTCTATGGGCCAATTGATTGAAATATGGTAAGGCGATGCGAACCATTATTAATGAAATAAATAGAGAAATGGTGGCGATAGAGATAGATTCTCCCAGGAATTGTTGAATCAGCATGCCTCTTTCAGCACCAACAACTTTACGTAATCCTACTTCCTTAGCTCTCTTGGCGGAACGTGCAGTAGACAGGTTCATGAAATTGATACAGGCAATAATCAGAATAAATACTGCAATTGCGATAAATGTGTAAACATAACGAATATCACTATTTGGAGATAGCTCATTTTCCAAATTCGAATGGAGATGAATACTTTTAAGGGGTTGCAGATAGTTTTTTACAGTACCACCAATTGAGCTTATAAATCCGCCAATATATTTGTCATTAAACTGATCAAATTTCTGTTCAAACGCTTTGTATTCAACGCCCTCCCGGAGTTCAATATAGGTTTGGTAGTTCCAGCTCATCCATGTATCAATTTGAGGGCGCAGCTTAAACAGAGTTTCCAAAGAAGCCAGGACTTCAAATTGTATATGGGAATTGGTCGGTAGTTTCTCAATAATACCAGTAACAGTATATTCATCTTGATTTCCAACTGTAAGTATTTTACCAAGAGCTTCTTCAGATCCAAAATATTTTTGAGCAATTTCCTGAGTAATTACAATGGAAAAGGCCGTTTTCAGAGCTGTAGCCGGGTCACCTGAGAGTAATTTAAAAGAAAATACATCAAATAGACTATTGTCTGCATACAGTACTTCTGATTCAAGAAATTTTTTATCTTTGTAGCTAAATAGCTCACTTCCACTGCTTCTGAATCGAACAGCATTGATAACTTCTGGAAAGTCCCTGATCATGGCAGGCCCCATTGGAATTGGGACTGTGGCAACCTCTATTGTTCTGCCTGCAATCTGACCTTTAGTGGCAACACGATAAATATTATCAGCTTTTTCATGAAAGTGATCAAATGACATTTCATCAACAATGAAGGCAAGGATGAGTATACAGCAGGCCATGCCTACGGCCAAACCAAATATATTGATAAAGGAATAACCCTTTGCTTTTTTAATATTTCTCAAGGTCACTTTAAGGTAATTTTTAATCATTATTATTCTCCAATAAAAAATATCCAATGTGAAAATTGACACTGCCTGGAGAATGCTAGAGAGATACCAGATGTATGCATAAGTATGGCCCCGGGCAATAATTATGTCATGGTACTCCAGGTTCATGTCGTCAAGCAGCGAATACCTGTCTAATTGATTTGTCTGTAAAAGAAGCAGCCATTTAATCCAGCGTGGTGGATTTTTATGAGTACTTTTCATATGTTTTTACTACTATTTAAGATTATTTCAGTAATATCTCCCCAGACTGCCTGTTGATAACGCAATGCTTCTTGCAGGGCCTGTTCACCGGCTTTTCTTAAAGTATAAAAAGTTTTTCTTCGTCCACCCGGTTCTGCCATCGGTGCACCTTCTTTTCGTTCAAGCAGTCCCTTTTTCACCATTTGATCCAGCATCCGGTAAAGGGTACCGTAATTTATGCTCTTTCCGGATTTTACCTGAGTATGCTGTCTTATGTGAACACCATATGCATTTTCTTTTAATTGCATAATGGCTAATAAAACAAGCTCTTCATTTTTTGTTAACTCTGGCATCTTGCCTCCTCATCCGTGTTTCTATGCGATCCGCATACATGTATATGCGATCCGTATAGAAATGTTTCATTTTTTATTTAAACATGCTATTTTTGTATATGCCGTACGAGTCTAATAGAAAAAGCATTTAACCACGGAATACACAGAGCCTCCCAGCCCAGCCCAATATTTAAAAAAAAGAGTTCTTGCGGATGATGTGTTGTACACCCTTTTCACCCATGTTGCCTCTGAAATCTTTACAGGTCCTTATAAATGTTGAATATCTAATGTCCAATAGCCAATATCGAATG
>JAGLOF010000061.1 GCA_023139105.1 bacterium | reverse complement strand
CGAATGTCGAAGTAAGAACTCCTTGAAAACTCGATATTCTGCTGGTCTATATTCGGTCTGGTAAATTCTAATTAAAGATCATCGGGATGGGGTATGGGAGGGTGGCTCCGTGTCCTTCGCGGGCAATGCTCCTGCTCTTTATTAAACGCCTGTTACTATCCGAAGGACTCCACTTCTTCAGGATGACTGCGGTAAATTTCCTCAAGGCTCAGCAGGAACTGTCTATTAATCATGCAACCATAAGAAGATTGATTTCAGCGGATGGGGGGTAGAGTAAAAATGGTAATCATAATTTGCTGTTCCCTGTTCAAAAATGGGTAATAAATTTTGGTTCATCCGGCAATTGTGTGGAACTATCATTGACAAAACCCGGAAGAGAAAAAGATATAGGGATTGGCAACGAACAAAACTAACAAAACGAACAAGAGAGAAAAAGATATTGGGATTTATGAATTTTAATCCATAGAATATCCGGAAGAACCAAAAAAACAATGGAACACGGATGATGCAGATTAGATGGATAAGAACGGATTTTTAATAAAAGAATAGGGTGTGAGAGATGTAATGCGTATATTTTTATGTGGAATTCAGATAAAAGAGCAATTTGAAATTAGTGGATATTATATTTTAATTTGGGGGAGAGTTATGTCTGATTTAACCAAGGTAGAAGAAATTGTACTGCTCGCTATTTGGCAATTGGGGGAAGGGGCTTATGGTGTGACTATCCGGGGTTTTGTATCCAAGGCTCTGGGCAAGGAGTTTTCTTACGGGAACCTTTATAGCATATTAAATCAATTGGAGCGTAAGGAGTTAATACTCAAATCTGCAGGTGAAGTTACGGAAAAGCGGCGTGGTCGTCCAAGAATCGCTGTTGTTGTAACTCCGGAGGGGCGGGAGGCATTGAAAACGGCGCAGCAGTTCAATGCTAATTTGTGGGGTTCAGTATCACGGTATAGTTTTGATTAGTGAGGGACATCCTCCAAGATTAGCTAGATGGCTTGTAAGTAAATTGTGTGGGGCGGATGCTCCGATGATTCTTGGCGATATGGCTTATGAGTATCAGTTGGAGTATGGGCGACATGGTGGTGCCTATGCAAGACGCTGGTATTGGCGGCAAGTATCTAAATTGTTTCCTTATATAATTATGAAGAGCTTGAAAATGCAATTCCCTTTGGCCATACTTACAATGAAATCGATCAAGAGATATATGCTTAAAAATAAGCAGACAACAATCATGTCCTTTCTGGGATTGTCTACAGGGCTTGCATGTGGGTTGCTAAGCATGTTATGGATAATGGATGAGATAGGTTTTGATAAATTTCATATACATCAGGCCTATACATACCGTCTGTTATCTTCAATGGCGTATGAGGATGGAATTGAACATAGTGCCAAAACGCCGGCACCCCTGGCAATTGCCTTGGTGGAAGAACTTCCTGAGGTTATTAACGCAGCCAGGGTATATCAAGGTGGACGCCTGCTATTGCGGCATGGGGAAAACGCATTTTATGAGTCTCGGGGTATGCTTGCAGATAAGGAATTCTTTTCTGTATTCAGCTATTCTTTTCTGGATGGAGATGCTGCCTCCGCTTTTCAGAGTCCGCTTTCTATTGTAATAACGAAGGCTATGGCCTTAAAATATTTTGGTAAAATCAATGCAGTTGGTGAAATTATTCAAATAGAAAATTTTTTAGATGTCACAATTACCGGTGTTCTTGCGAATCCGCCACAACAATCACATTTACAATTTGATTATCTTCTCTCTATGGCAATAAATGGAGAGGAGGCCCTTGCCGATTGGGAAGACCTGCTTTGCAGTACATATATTCAGGTACAGCCTGATTGTGATATGCAGGAGATACCGGAGAAAATTTATCAATTATTGAAAAAGTATGGTTGTCAAAGTATTCAATCAATAAGCACTCAGCCACTTTCCCGTATATATCTTGATAAGCCTGTACGGGATGATTTAGCAATACATGGCAATCAGCAGATAGTGTTAGGAATAGGCGTTCTGGCTATGCTTGTACTTATTATTGCCAGTGTAAATTATATTAGTACTTTAACTGCTCAGTCTGATCTGAGGTTAAAGGAAATTGGTCTCCGCAAAGTGGTTGGTGCCAGCCGTACTCAACTAATAAGGCAGATTTATGGAGAGATTGCTATTTCAATGATAATTGCCGTATTGATAGCGTCCATGATTGTCGGTTTGTTATTGCCGGAAGTCAATGCATTTTCTGGCAAGTCATTATTGTTTTCTACGTTATTTACCAGCCGAATAATGGCTATATTTTTTATTGTTCTAACAATTTTAACGGGTTTTGGAGGATTGTATCCTGCATTAATTATTGCTGCCATGCAACCAAAGATGATGTTTAAAGGCATACTGCATGCATCTGGGAAGTCTTACAAGCTTAGAAGAGCATTAGTGATATTTCAATTTGCACTCTCTATTACCATGATGATCAGCTTATTAATTGTAAAAAGACAGTTGCAATATATCAGTCAACGGCCATTAGGGTATTCTCATGAGCAGATTATTTATATGCCACTTAGGGGTGCGTTGATTAAAGATTTTAGTCCTGCCAAGGCTGCAGTTTTGTCCAATAGTCAGGTCATTGCTGTTTCTGCCAGTAGTGCATTACCTGTTGATCCTGCAACCGTTGAGTGGGTAGATCTACAATGGCCGGGGAAGCAAGTTGATCAGAATCTGGCAATAAATTATTTTCATGTAGATCATGATTTTTTAGAAACAATGGATATTAAATTATTAAAGGGAAGTAGTTTTACCCATCGGCAGGTTTCTACAGAACAGGGGGTGTTCCTTTTAAACCAGAGAGCAGTTGAGGCGATGGGGATAGAGAACCCGGTTGGTAAAATCATCCACTTTCAGGGCAGAAAGGGATTAATTGCAGGAATTGTTGCGGATTTCCATTTTAATTCATTACATCGTGCCATTTCTCCAATGATATTGAGTTTGGATAATAATAGCCAACTTAGATACATGCTTGTGCGAGTGGCCCCGGATCATCGTATTGACGCTGTCAATATATTAAAATCTGTGTGGGATGTATACAACCCCGGTTATCCTGCCGAGATAGATTTTTTAGATACTGCACTGAACAATTTATACATGTCAGAGAATAGGTTGCAAACGGTTCTGCTTTGGGTCTCTATATTAGGTCTTCTTATTGCCGTTATGGGATTACTGAGTTTGATTCAACATTTAATCAGTAGACAAAGAAAAACCTTGGCAATTAAGAAAATAATAGGTGCCTCCCCCTGGAGTTTAATCATATCCATGGAAGCTAAGTTTATTGGCTGGATAGGGATAGGTAACTTGATTGCCTGGCCAGGTGCTTATTTTTTAGTAAATAATTGGCTGTCCGGATTTGCTTATCGATTGCCCTGGCACTTGACGCCTTTTCTTGTCTGTGGTATCTTGTCTGTCTTTATTGTTATAGTAGTTATCAGCAGTCAATTATGGCAAGCTGTATCAATTAATCCTGTAAATTCGCTTAGAAATGAATAGGTTCCAGTATTAATGCAGACAACGCCTCTACTTACAGATTCAAGACCGCCAAAAATAGCAGAATGGTTATTAGGTCGAATAATACCAATGCCCGGTAGGGAGTTATTATTAGGTGATCTGGATGAAGAGTATGCAGCTCTGACTGAAATAAAAGATCGACGAATAGCTCAGGGATGGTATTGGAAAGAAACCAGGCGTGCCATCCTGCCAATTTTGAAGGACCAGTTTAAGGCCCAACACCATTTAATTGTTCAAGCTATTTATGCTGGTTACCGGATTTGGAAAAGAGAAAAATTATTTAGCCTGGTTCAGCTGTTCAGTATGGGGATAGGCCTGGCTGCTGCTACACTCATTCTGAGTTGGGCCCATTTTGAACTCAATTATGATCATTTTCATGATAAAGCAGATAGGCTATACAGGGTAATCAATCAATCTGATGCACGTCAATATCCCATCTCATATGGAGGAATGGGGCCAGCTTTAGAGCGCGATCTGCCGGAGGTTGTCCAGGCATTACGCATGTCACCCGCCAATCATCAATTGCTGATTACAGAAAAGGATGCATTTTCAGCTGCTGGTGTTATAGCTGACTCCAATTTTTTTAACTTTTTCAGTTTTCCGTTGGAGCATGGTGACGCACAGCACGCTCTCACTGATCCGCAATCAATCGTTCTCACCCATACACTTGCCATGTTGATTTTTAATGAGACAGCGGTTATTGGGCGAGAGGTCAAACTAAGAGATTCTCTATACTACAAAGTGACGGGTGTCCTGGCCCCCATGTCTGAGCAGACGCATCTGTACTTTCGTTTTATACTCCCTTTTGAGCATGAGGCACCAGACTATTCAAAAGAATGGTTAGTGGCGCAGTGGACAACCTATGTTGAGTTGATTCCTGATTCAGATCCGCTGGAAGTCTCTAATAAGATTACCGAACTCTGTCAACGTCATTTACAATCTTCATCGATTGAACAGCAGCTTCAACCGGTTAAAGATATTCATCTTCGTTCCACTGGATTTCAATGGGATAACAACGCAGATGGCGATATCAGGCGCGTCTGGCTCTTCATCCTTGCCGCTATTGCTATTCTCATTATGGCCTGTGTGAATACTTTCAACCTCAGTATTACACGAAATCAAGCCCGATATAAATCGATTCAAATGAGAAGGATCATAGGCGCCGGCCCTTTGCACCTTGCTTTACAAGCCTCAGGACAATCCCTAATCTCAAGTCTCCTGGCAATTGTTGTGACATGGGTTTTTGTCATTTTGTTTAGGGGGGGCTATGAAGGATTGATGGGAAGTGTATTGCCTTGGCCTCAAATATTGGCGCTGCCTGTTGTGCTCATGATCACTGTGGGAGGTGTGCTCATCGGTTTGATGACAAGCACCATTCCCATTTTATTGATTGGCATTCGGGATACCAGTCGCTCTGGACTAGGGTTCAGGGTAGATCAACATAAGATAGGGTACAGAAGACGTAATTTAGTGGTTTTTCAATTAATGACCTCACTTCTCCTCGTCCTGGTGACGGTATTTGTTGCTAAACAGTTGAATTATATGCAGCACTATCCACTGGGTGTCAATATTCAAGATGTATATACTGTCCGATTATGGCCGGGGACAGGGAAACATATGGAGATAATTAAGCATGAACTGAGCCAGCACTCAGCTATTCAGGGGGTAACATCAGGCCACCTTCCTATACGACCAGGTTCTGGTATTATCCCCGATTGGCAGGGACAAGAATCAGGTAGAAGAGAATTAATGTATCATGCGCCTGTGGACCTAGCGTATCTGAATTTTTACGACCTCAAATTAGTAGAAGGAAAATTCTTTCACTCATTTAAAGGGGAATCAGCCAGGCACTATGTTATTAACCAAGCTGCAGCAAGTATTATTGGTCCAAAAAAAGTCATTGGAAAGTGGGTGCAAATTGGAGAAAATAAGGGCACTATAATTGGTGTTGTAAAAGATTTCCACTATCGTCCGCTTCGCTATCCAGTTCAACCTTTAATTTTCCGTGCTCCTCAATCTGAGAATGAACTATGGCAAATATGTTTTCGTGTTTACCCTGGTCAACATGCTAGTGCAATGGCGCATGTCATGTCTGTATACAAGCATTACTCTGGGGGACATAGTCCCATTATTCAATCTGTTGAGGACATGTCAGCCCGGAATTATCATCAAGATAAACAGATGAAAAAATTATTTGAGGCGTTTGCTTACCTGGCAGCCATTGTCGCTGGATTAGGGCTCTTTGGATTGGCAGCCTATACAGCTGAACGTCGGCGGCATGAAATAGTTATCAAGAAAGTCATGGGTGCGGGTTCATTGATGTTGGTGTGGGAAATGCTGAAGGTCTTTTCAAGCTGGTTGTTTTTGGGTGGTGTCTTGGCGATTCCCATTGCCTATTTCTATGTCAGAAACTGGCTACATCAATTCGTTCGCCATATTGATATTGATTGGCAGACAATACTAATATGTATGATGGGGGCCTGGCTGATCGTGATGGCTGTTGCCTTATACTGGGTCATTAATGCCGTTTCCACTCCGCCAGTGGTTGTATTGAGAGATGAATAGAAATAAGCAATGAAAAGAAATGGAGAAATACTGTTGAGAATAAGGATGATGATCCTCTTGTCGGTTGTAAGCATAAGCTGTACCAAGTCACTTGAATTAGATTTTACTGGACCAAGCAAAAAGGCTCAGGAAATGGTTGTGGATTTCATGGATTCAAAATCAATTCCTGGAATGTCAATTGCCGTTGCCTATCGCGGAACACCTATCTGGTCTCAAGGTTTTGGACAGGCAAATATAGAATTCAATGTACCTGTTGAGCCGCATTCAAAATTCAGAATAGCCAGTGTCTCCAAACCCATTGCAGCTGTCCTTACAGCGTATCTCTATCAAAACGCCGTTATTGATATTGACGCCCCCTTACTTGCCGATTTGCCAGATTTTACTGATCGGCGCTATGATTTTACCCTACGGCAGCTTATGTCTCATGCGGCCGGTATTCGCCACTACTGGGCTAAAGATACGTTGACTGCACATCTGTATCATAGCATCAGCGCGGGCATGGCCATTATCAATGAGGATAAGTTGCTGCACAAGCCGGGTTCCCGTTGGCACTACACCAGTTATGGGTATAATATTGTTGGCCACATTCTTGAAATAAAGACGGGCAAGACCTTTGAAGCCCTACTTCAAGATTCGCTCTTCACACCGCTTCAAATGCAGAACTCTACCATTGACCATCCCTACCGGATTATTGATAACCGTTGCGCCGCCTATGTGTTAAATGAGGATGGCCATGTTAAAAATGCACCGTTTTATGACAACCGTTATAAGATCCCCTCAGGCGCCATTCTCTCCACCGCTGAAGACATGGTGCAATTTGGGCAAGCCATTATCAATACGCCTTATCTTAATGAATCCACAAAAGAGTTTATATTTACACCATTCCAATACACAGATGAAGAGGATAGCGATACGGCCTTTGGGTGGATCAATATGCTGGATGAAGCAGGGCGACGTGTTTATGGTCATTTAGGTGGCCAAACAGGCAGCTGTTCAGCCATTATGATTTACCCGGAGTATGACCTGGTGATTGCGTGGTTGGGCAACCGGAATGCAGATTGGTCTGATAAGCCGGTTCGGTCAATCGCCGATCTGTTTCTTGAAGTAATAAAATAATGAAGACACAATGGAACTGTTGTCCGGTATACTATAAAATGAGGAATTTGATGAAGCGAAATTTTAATGTAGTATGTATGCGTTTTGTATTTGTTGTGTTTTTGATTTCCTGTTTACCAGCTCTAGGGCAGATTAACAAGAATTTTAGAGAAAATCAAAAAAATGCATTTGCAGCCAGTTCTATAGAGGAATGTCAGACTTCGCTCCATTTTTGTAATGAAGTGCTCAAAGTGGTTCCCAATCATCCTATAATGAATTATTTGTCAGCGCGACTCAATGCTCAATTGGGGCATACTGATATCGCATTAGAGCAATTAAAGAAGGCAACAGAATTGGGCTATACTGTCCACTTGCCCTACTATAAAATCCATCATTTGAGTGACTCTGCTTTTATTTCACTCAGGGGGAAAAAAGAGTTTAGGCAAATAAAAGAATCTATGGAAAAGCCTGAGGAACAAATACATAAAAGTCAGCTCGCTTATACTATCAGTGACAAGGAATTAAATCCGGAAGGCATTACTTATGATCCTGTCGAAAATATATTCTATCTGGGAAGCCTGTCCAAACAGAAAATAGTTCAAGTAAATCATTTTGGAAATAGTACAGATTTTACTGTTGAGGGCCAAGATGGATTAGGGGATGTACTTGGCGTTCATGTTGATCCAGTGCGTCGTTATTTATGGGCGTGTTCAAATAAAAAAAATAAGACTGAAATATTTAAATATAATCTCTTATCAGGGAAGCTGATCAAAAAATATGTATTACCACCTGAGGTCAAAAGGGCTTTTTTCAATGATCTGATCATTCATCCCAATGGAGATATTTATATCACAGATACGGATGGGGCTTCAATTTATCTAATTACTCATGCTTCTGATAAGTTGGAGTTGTTTTTAAAAGATAAATTATTTGTGGCTCTCAATGGAATTACATTATCGGAAGATGGCAACACGATTTTCGCTGCTGATTATTTATTGGGCATTTACAAGGTTGATATTAAAACAAAATCCTTTTCATTGCTTACCCATGCTACCGGTTTTAATACGTTAGGGATTGATGGCTTATACTGTGAAGGCAATCACTTTTACGCAGTTCAGGACATTTTAATGTGCCAGATAAGTGAATTTTTGTTAAATGAGGATGCTACTCACATTGAAAGCTGCAACGTTTTTGAGCGTAATTCTCCTTTTCTAATTGCACCAAGGACAGGAGTCATTGTAGATGATTATTTCTATTTTCTCGGTGATCCTGAAATGAAAGGTAAAAATAGAGAAGGGGTGATTGTTATGAAAGCCCCTTTAAAGTCAATTGATTAAAAATATGGATATAGTATGAAAAAAATGGAATTGTATGGTATCGGGATTATTTTTTTATCTTCTTTTTATCCTGCAATCGGGCAGATTGATAGCAATTATAGAGAAAATCGAAATAAAGCATTTGTGGCTAAGACTGTAGCCGAATGTCAATCTTCTCTCAAATTTTGCAAAGAAGCGCTAAAAGTTGCTCCCAATCACCCTTTAATAAATTATTTGGCAGCCCGGTTGAATGCGCTATTGGGAAATGAAGATATTGCAATAAAATATTTAAAAAAAGCAACAGAATTGGGTTATACAACAAAATTACCACCCGATAGGATACATCACTTAAATGATACTGCATTTAGTAAACTCCGGAAAGAAAAAAAGTTTGAGGAAATAATTATAGCGCTAAAAAAGGTTGAGAAACCAATACATAATAGCCAAATTGCTTTTACAATAAGTGATAAGGAACTATGGCCTGAAGGTATTACCTATGATCCTGTTGAAAAGATGTTCTACTTTGGTAGTGTAACCAAGCATAAAATAGTCAAAGTAGATCATTTTGGAAAAAGTATTGATTTTACAGAAGAAGGACAAGATGGATTAAATATAGTAGTTGGTATCCATGTAGACCCGGTTCGTCGTACTTTATGGGCTTGTTCAGTTTCAGAGACTAAGAAGGAGATATTTAAATATAATCTTTCGTCAGGAAAATTAATTAAAAAATATTCGTTTCCTCCAGATGAAAAGAAAAGATACTCATTTAATGATTTGGTTATTCATCCCAATGGAGACATCTATATAAGTGGTGGAGGTGCAATTTATGTCATTCCTCATGATTCGGATAAGCTGGAATGGTTCTTGAGGGACAATTTAATTGTATTACCTAACGGAATTACTCTATCTGATGATGGCAGAACGATTTATTCTGCAGATCAGGCAATTGGAATATATAAAATAGATATTAAAACAAAATCTTTTTCTCTGTTGTCTCACAGTTCGGAATTTAGTTCTATAATAATTGATGGTTTATATTTTAGGAATAACAATCTGTATGCAGTACAACCCATATTAAACACTATTAGCAGATTTACGTTAAACAAAGATGCGACTTATATAGAAAGTCGCGAAATTTATGAAAGAAACACAGCTTATCTGGTTTTTCCGACAACAGGTGTTATTGTAGGTGATTATTTCTATTTTATTGCTGATCCCGAAGGTAAAAGTGATAAGCCAGGGGGAATAATTATTATGAAAGCCCTTATTAAGTCAATTGATTAAAAAATATGGATATAGTATGAAAAAAATGGAATTGTATGTTTTGGGGTTTTTTCTATTTACTTCCTTTTGTCCTGCACTTGGACAAATTGATGAGAATTATAGGGGAAATGTAAAGAACGCATTTGCAGCCAGCTCTATTGAGGAGTGTCAGTCCTCTCTTAAATTTTGCAGTGAAGTGCTTAAAAGTGTTCCCCATCATCCAGTTATAAATTATCTTATTGCGCGTTTGAATGCGCTATTGGGGAATAATAAAATTGCTATACAGCAGTTAATAAAAGCGACAAAATTGGGCTATACTACCAAATTATTATTTAATCCTATTCATCATTTGAACGACCCGGCATTTGATACTTTTAGGAAAGAAAATCAATTTAAGGAAGTTTTAAGTATATTGAAACAAGCAGAGAAATCAATACATAACGCTCAGATTGCTTTTACTATCAACGACAAGACATTAGACCCTGAAGGTATTACATATGATCCTGTTGAAAAGATGTTTTATCTCGGTAGTCTGTCCAAAAATAAAATTATCAAAGTTGATCAGCATGGCAATAGTATTGACTTTATAAAGGAAGGGCAGGATGGACTAAAAAGTGTTTATGGAATTCATGTGGATCCTATCCGCCGAATTTTGTGGGCTTGTTCAAATAGTAAAAGCAACAGGCCAGAGATATTTAAGTATGATCTTTCTTCTGGAAAATTGATAAAAAAATATGCTTTACCGGTTGACAGCAACATACGGCAGTTCAATGATCTGGTCATTCATACCAATGGAGATATCTATATCAGTGGAAACAAATCAATATATACAATTCCTTATTCTTCAGACAAGTTAGAACTGTTCTTGATGGAGAAATTATTTGCAGGATTGAATGGGATTACACTGACAGAAGATGAACAGACGCTCTATGTCGCCGATTATTTAATAGGGGTTTATAAAGTTGGACTTAAATCAAAATCATTCTCCTTGCTTTCTAATGAGCCGGGATTCAGTTTGTTTGGAATTGATGGCCTGTATTTTAAAAATAATATTTTATATGCTGTTCAGGATGCAGTCAATACGATCGACAGATTTATATTAAACAAAGAAGGTACTCATGTAAATGGATGCGAAGTTTTTGAAAGGAATTCACAATATTTGCATTTTCCCACTACTGGAGTGATTGTAGATGATTATTTCTATTTTATTGCAGATACTCAAGGTAAAGGAGAAAAGGGAATAATCATTATGAAAACATCTCTGAAATAAACATATTTTCAAGGCGAAAGGGAATATGATGAAAAAGAAATTAAAATTACAAAGTATTATTCTGCTTACAGGATTTATGTTAATTTCCTGTTTGCCTGCAATAGGGCAGATTGATGTTGATTATAGTGAAAATAAAAAGAATGATTTTAATGCAACGAATAAAAAAGAACCAATCTCTTCTGAATTAACAGTACCTAACTTGGGAAAGAAAAAACAGGGTAGTGTGCATGAAATGATCACCATAAAGCGATTAAGCAAAAGAGTCTTGCTTGTAAGAAGTGGTGATATGGATATGGTGGCTGCTATTAAGACAAAGAAAGGAATTGTTATTGTAGATAGTGGATTTTCTCCAACTTTAACTGCAAAGTACAGAAAAATAATTGAAAAGATATTTGGGCGCTCAGACATTAAGTTTGTGATCAATACCCATTTTGACAGTGACCACGTAAACGGGAATCAGGTCTTCAAAGGTGCTGAGATAATTGCTCATCAAAATGCTTTAGAATGGAAGGAAGAGGGTGATAATGTAAAGGTGGATATCAAAACATGGGTGAAATCAACAAGGGAGAGAATAAAAAGGAGGAAATTTTTAATAAAGACTTTAAAAAATGATTCAAGTCTTCTTTATAGTAGGTTAAGAGATTGGATTTATACTAGAGAAAAAGTGTGTGATGACTTTGAAACTATATATAAATTGGCTCTACCTTCTTTAACATTTACTGATAAGCTTACTCTGGATATGGGGGATTTAAAAATTGATCTTTTCTATTTCGGTCCAGGATTTCATACGGATAATGATATTCTTGTTAGTATACCTGAAGAGAATATTGTCTTTACAGGAGATATTCTTAATCCGCGTTATCAATATATTCCAGTAAACTCAAAATCTGATATTGAACCCTGGATTGATTGTCTCAATAAAATAATAAAAAGCAATAGAGAAATAAAAAGTGTTGTTGCTTATCATGTTGGTGTTTTACCAGGGAGAGCTCTATATGAGTTCCATAACTCTTTAAAAAATATGAGGGATGAGCAGCAGCAAAAAAAAAGTGCTGTTGATAGTTTAAGGTCAATGATTTCAGAATTTGGTATTCAGAAAGCAGCAAAAATTTTTGAAAATCAGTATCTGATAAACAAAAATAAGGAATACTTCATCTGGGAAGGTGATTTGATTTCTTTCGCTAGAGAATTTCAGGAAAAGAAACAATATAATGAAGCAATAATAATATTAAAAATGTGTGAGAAAATATTTCCAAATTCCGTTAGTGTATTCAACAGGTTGGCATACACTTTCAAGAAAGCGGGAAAAAAGAAGCTTGCTATTGAAGCTTATAAGAAAGCACTTTGCTTGAATCCGGGTGGTTTTTATGTTGACTATATTAGACAATTGGAAAGCAGGGAATAGTAGATCAGTTGTTGAGCCAAATGGAATTACCTTATCTGAAGATGGGCGAGTGATATATTTAGAAGATTCCCATTTAGGAATTTATAAAATTGATATAAAAACATAGTCTATTAAATAAAAAAGAAGATATGATGAAAACGAAAATAAAACTACAACTACAAAGTATTATTCTACTTGCAGGATTAATGATGATCTTCAGTATACCAGCAAGTGGGCAAGTTGACGGAAACTATCGAAAGAATCTGAAAAAAGCCTATGCTGCCAGTTCTGTTGAGGAGTGTCAATCTTCTCTTACGTTTTGTAATGAAGTGCTGAAAAGTGTTCCCCACCATCCAGTTGTAAATTATCTTATTGCGCGTTTGAATGCACAATTGGGGAATAATAAAATTGCTATACAGCAGTTAATAAAAGCAACAAAATTGGGCTACACAACCAAACTATTATTTAACCCTATTCATCATTTGAATGATCCAGCATTTGATTCCTTTAGAAGTGAAAAGGAATTTAGGGAAGTTTTACGGATATTGAAACAGGCAGAAAAGCCTATACATAACGCTCAAATTGCTTTTACTATCAGTGATAAGACATTAAATCCTGAAGGTATTACATATGATCCTGTTGAGAAGATGTTTTATCTGGGTAGTCTGTCCAAAAACAAAATTATCAAAGTTGATCATCATGGCAATAGTATTGACTTTATAAAAGAAGGGCAGGATGGACTAAAAAGTGTTTATGGAATTCATGTGGATCCTGTCCGCCGCACTTTGTGGGTTTGTTCAAACA
Source organism: bacterium (assembly GCA_023139105.1). Taxonomy (GTDB): domain Bacteria; phylum Zhuqueibacterota; class QNDG01; order QNDG01; family JAGLOF01; genus JAGLOF01. The sequence continues at coordinate 22,076 of JAGLOF010000061.1, read as the reverse complement.
GTAAAAGCAACAGGCCAGAGATATTTAAGCATACTCTTTCTTCTGGGAAGTTGATAAAAAAATATGCTTTACCGATTGACAGTAACATACGTCAGTTCAATGATCTGGTCATTCACTCCAATGGAGATATCTATATCAGTGGAAATAGATCAATATATACGATTCCTCATTCCTCAGATAATCTGGAATTGTTTTTAAGGGAGGAATCATTTTCCGGATTGAATGGGATTACACTGACAAAAGATGAACAGACGCTCTATGTCGCCGATTATTTAATCGGGGTTTATAAAGTTGATATTAAAACAAAATCATTTTCTTTGCTTTCTAATGAACCGGGGTTCAGTATGTTCGGGATTGATGGTCTATATTTTAAAGATAATATCTTATATGCTGTTCAGGATGCAGTTAATACGATTGACAGATTTATATTAAACAAAGAAGGCACTCATGTAAATGGGTGCGAAGTTTTTGAAAGAAATTCAAAATATTTGCATTTCCCTACTACAGGAGTTATTGTCGATGATTATTTCTATTTTATCGCTGATACGCAAGGTAAAGGCGATAAGTTAGAAGGTGTGATTGTTATGAAGGCCCCGCTGAAGTCAATTAATTGAATTAGATGGAGATATTATGCAAATAATTAAATTGTATGTTTTGGGAATTTTTTTCTTAGCTTCTTTTTCTCCAGCAATTGGACAAATTGATAGTCATTATAGAGAAAATCAAAAAAAAGCATTGGCAGCCAGCTCCGTTGCTGAGTATCAATCTTCTCTAAGATTCTGTGATAAAGTGCTGATTGATGAACCGAATCATCCTATAATCAATTACTTGGCAGCAAGATTGAATACACAGTTAGGAAATGAAGATGTTGCTTTGGAGCAACTGATATTAGCGACAAAGTCGGGTTATACAACATTATTGCCATTCGATAAAATCCATCAATTGAATGATTCTGCTTTCGATGCTATAAGAGGAAAAAAGGAATTTCAGGACATTATAAATTTATTGAAGCAGTCCGAGAAGCCGGTGCATCATAGTGAGTTTGCTTTTACATTACCGGATAAAGACTTTTTACCAGAAGGCATTGCCTATGACCCGGTTGAAAAAATGTTTTATCTGGGGAGTGAAACCAAGAAAAAAATTGTGAAAGTGGATCAACAGGGCAACTGCACTGATTTTACGCAAAAAGGGCAGACTGGGCTGGATTTGGTTCTTGGCATCCATGTGGATCCCGTCCGCCGTGTCTTATGGGCTTGCTCGTATGAAGGAAATCGGAACGGCGTATATAAGTTTGATCTTTCATCCGGAAGGCTGATAAAAAAATATCCAAATCCCTTGGCTACAGATACCGGATTTAACGATCTGGTTATTCATTCCAATGGTGATGTCTTTATTTCTGCCAGTACGAGTTCTGAAATCTATATAATTCCCCGTTCTTCGGATACGCTCGAATTGTTCTTGAGAGATAATGCTTTAATTTCTCCTAATGGTATTACATTATCCGATGACGGCAACACAATCTATGTTGCAGATGTAAGAGTAGGGATTTATAAAATAGATATTAAAACAAAAACATGTATCCGCCTGTCCCATGAGTCAGATTTTTACCCCTATGGGATCGATGGTTTGTATTATTCAAACAATAGGCTTTATGCTGTTCAGATATGTTTAAATAAAATCACCCGGTTTTCTTTGAATAAAAATGCCACTCATCTGGCCAAATGCGACATAATTGAGAGAAATGGTCCCTATCTGCACAAGCCCACCACAGGAGTGATTGTAGATGATTATTTCTATTTTATTGCTGATACGCAGGGAAAAGGTGAAAAGGGGATCATCATTATGAAGGCTCCTTTGAAGTAGACAATTGTAAATGGGGCAACTTATGAAATATAAAGTTATTTGTATCAGACTAATAATTATAGTATTGGTGATTTACAATATCAGTATTAATGCTCAGGATATGTTCAATGCAAGGCGAATAACCTTCGATCCTGCTCAGGAAGCATTTGCTACATGGTCACCCGATGGAAAATCTATTATATACCAATACACAAACCTGAACGATACAACAGGGAAAAACGGTTTGTGGAAAATCTCGCAAGATGGAACCGGAGGCAAACAACTTTTTACTGGTATAGCTGAACATCCTAAATGGTCACCTGATGGCCGCTATATTGTTTTTGATGCTGACACCGGCAAGAGTATTAAAATGATTCCGGCTGAAGGAGGCGCTCCAATTATATTCCTTCCCGATTCAATTCGTATTGAGAATGGTGGACTGCCCTGTTGGTCGCCCGATGCATCACAAATTGCTTTTTTGGAAGGTTCAACATTGTCATTGTATATTTATAATGTTAAAAGCGGCAATAATATCAGTATTTTTAGTGAAGAAGGCATGCTGCCCCTTCCCGGATGCTGGTCGGATGACGGAAAGAGTGTCCTGATAGCACTTATGGACATGCAATCCAGAAAATCAACTATCTGGAAAATTTCTTCAGATGGAAAAGAAAGAAAACAAATAATCGGGCATCATGAAAATTTTTATCGTCATCTTGCTCTTTCTCCCGATGGTTCGCTTTTGGTTTATGCGGTGGCGGAAGGCCGATATCTGGGACTTTATATCATGTCCACTGAAGGTGGAATTTCATTGCCCCTTGCTGTCACACCTCAGAATTATAATGGAGACCCCAGCTGGTCTCCGGACGGGAAGAAGATAGCCTTCACCAGTACCAGGTCAGAGAATTTTGATATATGGATTATGGATATGAACATTGAACAGATAAAGAAAAAACTTCGGGTGCTTAACGAGTAAATTATCCTTAATCATCGAAAGGCATAGAATTATAAAACCGGAATTAATATGTCTTATAATTCTTGATAGGCATATTGGTATATTAGTATATAAAAAGGAGATTTAATGCAAGCAATGGTTAGAGAAAAAGCATCTATGCTCAAAAAAATAGGTTGTGTTTTATTAATTGGATTCATGATTTGTGGATGTAATCCAGATGGGCCAAACAAGCCAGTTATACCAGATCCACCTGTCCCAACTCCTCCGTCAGTGGTTGAGAATGGTCTGGCTATGCAATTTGAATCTACCAATTTTCAATGCTTCTGTCTTGATGAAGATACGCTAAGCATGCATAGGGCATTTAATGAACTGGAAGCCAACTATGCGCGTATTCTAGTTTCTCTTGAGGTAGAAAATCTTCCACAGATCAAGGTAAAAGCATGGTCCAACCAAGCCACCTTTTATGAAGAGATGGCCGTAGCATTTAATGGATTGGTCTATCAAGGTGCAACCGGGTACCTGAATGGTATGCATGAGATCAGGCTGTTATACCCATATGTTAATGAAATGACTTTTGTGCATGAGTTCGTTCATGTTGTTTCACTGGCAGTGAATCCGACAATTTCAAATAATCCACGTTGGTTGTGGGAGGCTGTTGCTATTTATGGATCAGGAGATTTTACTAATCCTGCAAATTTATCTTATATCCGGAATGGTGCGTATCCGACACTTAACGAATTGAATACAGACTTCAATAATAGTAATCACTATATCTATCAACTGGGTTATGTTATAGCAGAATATATTGTGGAGACATGGGGACAGCCGACCCTGGTTGAATTGATTCGGCAGAACGGCAATGTGGATGGTGTTTTAGAGATGACTGAGACAGAATTTGAAACGCGGTTGTATAATTATATTACGGAAAAATACCTATAAATATGAGGAGTTTTATGAAAAATAAAAGAATCAAAATAGGGACAATCCTGATTTGTATGATAATGCTTGTTTTAATTTCATGTGATCTTATTTCTCCATTGAAAAAGGTTGGTCCTGAAAAAGTTATAAAAATTTCGGTTGTTACCAGGGGAGCTGAACCTGATATATGGTGGAATACCGGGCCGATTGGGCGTTTATTTGTGTCACCAACGGATGATCCGACTCAACTTATGTGGGGAATAATTACACCAGGCAGAGATGGTATTCGTTCTCCTATTCGCTATGGCGAGCTGCAAAATGGTGTTCAGTTTTTAGATGATTCCTTACATATAGTTGATGGAGATACTGTCCTCTATGCCATGGAGTTACAGCCTGGAACAGAATACTATGTTCAGGCCATGAGTTTGACTAAAGACTATATCGGTAGTGCAATTTTTACAATAGAAGAAGGCGTGGAGCAGTAATTTTTTTATATATTATATCTGAAATTCAGATTAATTGGAAGCTGGTAATAGTTGCCAGATGTGTTTTTATGGAGGCTAAGATGAAGTTTCAATATTATGCAGTTATTGTTTTATTAATCAGCTTGTTATTTTGTGCCTGTCCTACTCCGGCACCAGATCCGGATGAACCCCTGGATGTCGGTTATGAGATGTCATATGATCTACGGGAAGAGGGTATTGTCACACCTGTAAAGAATCAAAGTCCGTTGAACTCATGCGGTGTGTTTGCGGCCATGGCTGTATTTGAAGCAGTTATCAAGCAGGTAACGGATGAAGTTGTGGATTTATCTGAACAGCATTTTATAAATATGAGTGATAAATGGTCCAATGCTACCGGTGTTTCTCCCTCAGTAGTTTTGCAGTTCATGCAAGATAATGGTATTGTAGAGGAAGCGGCTCTTCCTTACGGCACTGGACAGATCGGTGAGCAACCGGATTATGCATATGATTTTAAGCTCACAGGTTGGGGGCAAATAGAGGTAGATCAAATGTCTCCGGATTTACGTCGATGTGCCTTCAAACAGGCCCTTCTTGATCATGGTCCGGTAGCAACACCTATAGGGATCTACAGTGATTTTGATTCTTATCGAAGCGGTGTCTATACAGTATCGGAATCTGCTACTGAATTGGGTGGACATTGGCTTGTTGTTGTTGGTTGGTTAGATGATGATAGTGAAGAAAGTGGCGGATACTGGATATGCAAGAATTCATGGGGCAGCCAGTGGGGCTTGCACGGATTTGTCAATATTGCTTATGGCGATAGATGTGGCATTGATGATTTTGTTCTTTTCTATGCCGAGTATGAACCCGGCATTACTGTCGTTGGGACTGAGACCCTTCCTGCATCGCCCCATGGAGGCTATCATACACGGTGGTCACCTGATGGGAGTAAGCTGGTTTATACCGCCCAATATGATGGCAAATATGAGCTCTGGATTTGGGATACCGAGACACAGACCCATTATCCAACTGTGCAGGGTGTCCAAGGAGATTTGACACCAAACTGGAGTTCAGATTCCAAGAGGATAGTGTTTGATGCGTATCCACAAACCGGATATGGCCTACAGAGCTGGGTGAGGGATTTAGAACAGGATACAGTCTATCAGCTCACACAACTTAACCATCATACCGTGACCCCGACATGGTCCATTGATGGGACGCAACTTGCCTGCTTTGACGGAAGTCAGCTTCGTCTTTACAATATACAAGGAGGCAACAGTACAATCATTCCCAACTCTGCTAGCTGCGGTAGTCCACATTTTAAACATGATGGCTCAACATTGGTCTGCACTTCCGGTCCCCAAGAAAGTAAAGATATTTATACTATTCATCCCGATGGCACCGGCAAGACACAGATCACGTCATTTGAAGGGCGAGAGGATCGGCCACGGTGGTCACCTGATGGGACAATGGTGGTTTATGAGCGCTTCATCAGCGGACGCGTGGACACCTGGGTGACGCATCTGCCCACCATGCAACATTTTGAGATTGTTCAGGACGGAGGCAATCCAGACTGGCTGCCCGATGGACGCCTGGTCTATTGCAATCAAAGCGGGATGTATATTGCGACCCTCCAGTCTGATTTTTAGTTTAAATCATGGTATAATGTGTGTACAATAGATGCATAATCATGGCAAGTAACATTAAGCATCAATGGAGAGTTAAACAAATGCAAAACAGGCATAAACTGATCATCGTGATATGGATCATAGCCTTTGTGATCTTGGGCTGTGGAAGGAAGCAGTCAGATGCCGGCATCAAGCTGTTCGACATGAATCCTGCTGTCTCACCTGGGGATGATTTTTATGAGTATGCCAACGGTGCCTGGCTCAAGGCTAATTCCATTCCTGAAGGGGCTTCAAGGTGGGGGGCGCTATATGAAGTGCATGCTAAAACCCAACAGCAGATGAAGAGTATTGTCGATAGAATAATCAAGAATGATTGGCCTGAAGGGTCTGAGGAAAACAAAATAAAAACGTTCTATTTGACAGGAATGGACACAATCACTGTTAACGGATTGTACCTAAGCCCTATTCAGCACTTACTTGACGATATTGATGCCATCGAGTCGCATCATGATTTCTGTCAAATGATGGCGAAAATGCACGCTTTGGAAATTCAGCCCTTTTTTTACTTTTTTTCATCACAGGATGAAGAACGAACTGATGATGTGATACCACGACTCTATCAGGCTGCATTGGGACTGGCCGATAATCATACCTTCAGTAGTCAAAGCGACCGCGCCAAGGTTATTCAAGAGGCTTATTTAGGCTATATTCAAACATCCTTTGAACTTTTGGGTCATGATATGGTTGAAGCTGAGGCTATTGCCGTCAGGATGTTCAATATTGAAAAGTCCCTCGCTTCCATCAGTATGGGAGGCCATGATCTTAGAGATCCCAGAAAAGTGTTTAACCGTTACTCCATGTCTGATTTACCTGAAGTTATGCCGCATTTCAAGTGGCCAGCCTATCTTAAGGAGATTGAGTGCAATTATGTAGGGTCTATCAATGTTAGTCAACCCCGGTACTTTGTTCAGCTAGATAGTCTGTTAAAGGAGCTGCCATTGACCCACTTGCGCCATTACCTTACTTGGTCATTACTTTCAGAATTGGCGCCTTTTCTTGCCCAACCTATTGCTGATGCCCATTTTCACTTTAACAAAACTGTGCTCCGTGGCATAGAGAAACCCAAAGAGCGGCATAATCGAGTTCTAGATGTCCTCAGTGAGTACATGGGTGAAGCTTTAGGCAAGATCTATGTGCAGACTTATTTCCAGCCTCAAGCCAAGAGCGAGTTAGATCAGATGGTTCAGCATATAAAGACCGTATTCGAAGAGCGCATCTGCCAAATTAAATGGATGGAACCTGAAACCAAGGCTGTGGCTCTGGAAAAACTTCAGCGTCTGCGAGTCAAGGTGGGGTCTCCAGAACAAAGGGTAGACTATACCGACATGGGGGTTGGTGAATGCGCTTACGTGGAGAACCGTTTGAGGGCCGGCGCTTTCGCCTTTAATAGAGATCTGGCCAAGATTGGGGGGGCTGTCAACCGTGATGCCTGGGAAATGTTGCCCCAAACCGTGAACGCCTACTATCACCCTGTGTTGAATGAAATTGCTTTTCCTGCGGCTTTTTTGCAAGCGCCAATCTATTCAGTTCAGGCTGATGATGCCTATAACTATGGATCAATTGGTGTGGCCATTGCCCATGAAATGTCCCATGGATTTGACGATGAAGGACGACACTCTGATCCTGAAGGTATATTGCGTAACTGGTGGACAAAAGAAGATGAGAAACGGTTTGCAGCCATTACTGAGCCGTTGATTAACTACTATAATAGTTTTGAGGTTATTGAAGGTCATCATATTAATGGCCAGCTAACCCTGGGTGAAAATATTGCTGATCTGGGCGGCCTGACCATCGCCTTCCAAGCTTTGAAAGAACATTTAAAAACCACTGGGCAGAGAGAGGCGATTGATGGATTTACACCCGAACAACGGTTTTTTCTTGCCTATGCCCAGACTAAACATGAGCTGCACCGTGAAAAATCATTGATACGCCGGCTTAAGTCCAATGTGCATCCGCCCAGTGAATATCGGGTCTTGGGGCCGTTGCCCCATCTGGATGCATTTTATGAAGCTTTTGATGTCTCACCGGCGGACAAAATGTATATATCCCCCAGTGAGCGCATTGCTATCTGGTAGGCAAAAACTTAATAGGATAATAATAATTAAGCATCAAAAAATCAATCACCCGTGGACAATTACTTAATAAAGGGAAAAACTATGAAATTGACTAATGTATTTATCTTGATATGTGTGGCCATGTTGTTTGCTACAACAGGCTGTGACAAAAAAACGGTAAAACCAGATCCAGATCCCATACAGTTGTCATTTATTGTGCAACATGCCTCAACAGCAGGAGCAAGTGATGGTGCCATTGATCTCCAAGTTGATGGAGGGGCCGCTCCTTTTGAGTATCGGTGGGCTAATGGGGCTACGACGCAGGATATTAGCAATCTCGCGGTTGGCATGTATTCGGTTACTGTTACAGATGCCGATAATGAGACAGCCACAGACAGCGTACAAATTATTTTTCAGGATAATGTTTCATCTGTCACTGATATAGATGGCAATGTATATACAACTGTAAAAATTGGTAATCAGTGGTGGATGGCTGAGAATCTAAGAACTACACATGATGCTCAGGGTAATCTCATCCAAAGCTTTGTTTATGATAATAATGCAGAACACGAGGCTATATACGGAAAATTATATAATTGGGCGGCTACAATGAACGGCTCAAGCCAGGAGGGGTGTCAGGGCATTGCACCGGATGGCTGGCATATCCCCACCGATGCTGAGTGGAATGTGTTATTCAATTTTTTGGGAGGTAGTGCTGTAGCTGGTGCAAAACTGAAATCCACAGGTCATACATTGTGGGTTGAGCTCACCGAAAATGCTACCAACGAAACAGGGTTCAGCGGCCTGCCTGCAGGAGGAGGTTATGCGAATGATAAATATGAGGGCGTTGGCTATGGGACACATTATTGGAGCTCTACGGATAGTGGAGCTGAAGTTCGTGTCACTACATTGCACTGTGATTCTAATGTCATGCTCTTTAAAGTGTACAAAACGCATAGGATATCCGTTAGGTGTATTAAAAATTGACATTATTTCAAAATAAATATTAGAATAGAGTTGTTGGGGTGTTTGGTGTGAATCGCATGTTTTGTAAAAAAATATTGTTATAGTCTTAAGTATGTTGAATTTGTTAATATTTTCTATATGCAGCTCTGATAATGGGCCGGGCAAGTCTGATGAAATATTCAAGTTGGATCTTCCTCTTACGCAAATTACTGATGGTAATAAAGTAGTATTTGCGCAGCAGCATCACTTATGGGTAGTTGATTTGACCGGAATTAAATGAAGATCTATGGCAGTGGCAAGAACCAATATTGTCATTTTGTTTGATGGATAATCATCTCAAACAGGGAAGAGAAAATGCGTAATTATATCTTAATATTTTGTACACTTGGACTGTTGTCGGGCTGCACACAAGTCGAAAAGTCCTCATTTTTGAATAGTAAGAATGCCTATTTGGGGCTCGTACCTCCTGATTCCATACCAGTGCCGTTTGCTCCGGGCATTGTGTCAACTGATGTGAATAACCATTCTCCTGCTATCTTCTCTCAAAACGGCAATGAACTGTTTTGGTCCTATTATGATGATGGTGAGCATGCTATTATGCATATGGAGTATGTGAAGGGCGGTTGGACTACACCGGCCAAGTTTATTTTCGGAGATGAATTCAAGGATGGAAATCCTTTTTTCTCCAAAGATTGGAATCAATTGTTCTTTCACTCTGCCAGGAAAGGGCCGCGAGCGGATGACTCACTCAATATAACTTTCTGGTCCACTGAAAAATCGGAACAAGGCTGGACCACTCCCAAGCAGTTTGATTTTCTTCCTCAATTCAGTCAGTGGCAGATATATGGCTGTCAGACTGCAGATGGTGATTTTTATTTTACAAGTAAATCGGATATTCAGAGCCGGGGTTTTCAACTGCACTATGCAAGGTTTAACGGACATGGCTGGGATGATCCGGAATTAATGCCAGCTGTATTCAATGCATCTACAGTGAACTGGACGCCCTATGTCAGCCCTGATGAATCCTATCTGATTTTTTCATCTGATCGTGATGGAGATGCTGGTGATTATAATGGCTGTGATCTGTTTATAAGTTTCAGAAATCCGGATCAAAGCTGGAACGATCCTATACCATTGAGTGATGAAATCAATACTGATGTCATCGAACGTTTCCCCTGGATGTCACCGGATGGGAAATACTTGTTTTTTGTCAGGGGTTTTGGTGATGTGTATTGGGTAGATGCGGGAGTGATTGCTGTAGCTAAATTGATGTTGGAAAGTAAAAAATAATATAGTTTATGTGTTGAATGTATTATGGATTTATGGATGGGTAATAATAAAAAAACAGGTGAAATATTATGAAAATAGTAAAGAAAATTTTTATTGGTGGTATATTTCTATTTATTAGGAGCACATTATGAAGACTAAAACCAGATCTACTTTAATAATTAATTTCAAAAAAAGTAAAATTCCAATTATTTTAATAGCTATTATCGCTATGATTCTAACATCTTGCAATCAAACACAAAGTTATGACACTGCGAAAATAAAGGCAGAAGTTCTGGAGACTGTATATGCTCACAACAGGGCATGGGCGGAATTGGAAGATATAAATGAGCAAAAGAAGTATGTACATGAAAATATCGTCTTTATCTCACCACCATATAAAAAGCCAATAACAGGGAAAGAAGAGTATTTAAATAGTTATCAAAAAGACTGGATGGATCATGCAACGGTTCATCATTTCAATGAACTTGATCCTGATGTTAAACTATATTGTAATGGTTTATTTGCAATTGTAACATTTGAAATTGATATGGCCTTTGATCTTGATGATACAAAGGTTCCAGAATGGCATGGTTATGATAAGATGACCCTGGTAAAAGAAAATGGTAAATGGTTGATCACTTCGGATATGTATGCACAACAGGTCAATGAAAGTGATCAATAACCTAAGCAATTTTTCCATGTTGGTTGAATTGATGATATTTGGGGATGAATGATCTTGGTTAATGCTGAAACGGAGAAAATATTATGAAGTGCTTTAAAGTTTTATTTATTGTAATGGCGGCTATGTTCATGTCATCATCCATATGTGATGACGGCCCAACAAAATCTGAAACGCTTTTGCCGCTGGATGATGGTTTTGAGATGTCATTCAATTGGCGTGATGAAGGTATAATGACGCCGGCAAAGCAGCAGGGTGCATATGGAACCTGTGGTGTTTTTGCTGCCATGGGAGTATTTGAGGCGTTAATAAAAAGGGAAACAGGAGTAGAAGTTGATTTATCAGAACAATATTATGTGAATTTATCTACTGACTGGACTGCCGCTGGAAATAATCCAATACAGGTGTTTGAATTTTTACAGGAGAGTGGGGTTGTATTGGAAGCAAGGCTACCCTATGAGGCGCAGGAATCAAATACACTACCTGAAGGAGAAGTTGATTATAAGTTGAGCTCTTTCGGGTTTTTGGCATTGGAAGATAAATCAGCTGAACAGGCAAGAGTGCTTCTTAAACAGGCTTTAATTGACCATGGACCACTGGCAGTGGCTATGGATTTGCAGTCAGATCTGTTCCAATATACAGGTGGCATATATGTGCCATCTGCTTCTGCTTATTTTGCAGGAGGACACTGGGTCGTGCTCCTTGGTTGGCAGGATGATATTGATGTTTTACGGGGCGGATATTGGATTGTTAAAAATTCAGACGGTGATTCGTGGGGCGAAGAGGGCTATTTTAATATACCTTATAATACTTGTAATCTGGATCGTTATGTATATGCATATGGAGTATATGAACGTTAAAGACAGTAGATAGATAGTGTGTAAGGTAGGTGGAATGAAAGAATGGATGGAATATTAATTCTCACATCTTTATTGTTTTATTCGCTTTGATGTGAGATAGAATTAAGTGTATGTATTCTGTTGAGATGAATATCGCCATCATTATTGAGGTGTTCTATGAATAGATTTTTTAAGAACTTTATTTTGGTTTTTATTCTCTATGGTGCAGGTATGTCATTGGCGCAGCCCAAAGCACTTATTTTGATGTCTCATGGATATGGTGCCAACTATCATCTGCTCAGTGACAAGTTAAAACAGTTGGGATTTGATCTCACTACCACAGGCGTGGTTAGTAATATCAGCGCGTGTACGTCTTATGCAGCACGTTATGGCTGTAAAGGCATTGCTGTAGATTTTCTGGTCACAGAAATCCAAGATCTTGGTCAATATGATTTACTGTTGATTATTACTGCTACCAAGTGGTCAACAACGCCTCCATTGCAAGTAACTTTACAATCTGTAGAGGCATTGGAATTAGTAAGGCAATGCCACAACCATGGTGCTGTATTGGCCAGTTGGTGTTCAGGAGTCCGCTTGATGGCCAGGGCTGGTGTAATAGCCAATTGTAAGGTAAGAGGTAATGAGCAGTATCAATCTGAATATGAAGCCGCAGGTGCAGAGTATGTTGGGCCAAATCACTATCCTGTAACTGATGGGCAGATTATTACCTGGGGACGCGGTCAGTTCTATTATGAAGCCGCTATTGATGCCATTGTCGATGCCATTCACGCCAGGGGGAATTAACATGTTGAAAATCACAGAGCTTTGCATGTTAATGCTATTGGCACTACCTTGCTTTGCACAGCTTGCTTCTGATGATCCTGTGGTGGTAGAGAGCTATGAAAGTACCCAGGCCATGAATGGTTTGGTCAGAAGTAATAGAGAGCGACTGATATGTTGTGAGACATTTGAGCGGGGATCAAATGCAGGTAATATTGTACTGTTGAAGTTTGATGGAGAAGACAACATTGTATTCGACCAGATTATTTCAATGCCCGGTGCACAATATTGTGCAGAAATAGTTGAAGATGCTCAAGGTTATCTTCTTGTAGGCTGGACCTCTGAAGGAGTCAATGACAGCCGGGACGGACTTGTTATCCGTATAGATTTTGATGGATATGTGACGTGGCATAAAACTTTTGGAGGTGCAGCCAGAGATGATTTCCGATCTGTATGTCGTGCTGCTGATGGCGGATGGATCTGTTGTGGACAGACGTTTTCACAAGGAGATGGTGAGGGAGATCTTTGGCTGGTCAAACTGGACAGTTTGGGGAATCAGGTCTGGGAGCTGGTATATGGCTCCGTTCTCCCGGATTGGGGCAGTGCAATACGTCCCATTCATGGTAACGGCTATATGGTTGCGGGAAGTCAGGGAACTACTAATAAGAATATGCAGATGCTGGCCCTTTCTGTCTCTGATGCAGGTGATGTTAATTGGTCCAGACAGTTGGGTGTAGCTGACTATGAATGTGGTGAAGCTGTTGTGGTGGATGGCACTGAGGCCGCATATTTTATTGGGTCCGGATCAACAATATATCAAAGTCTCATGGATGTCTTCGTTGTTAAAATCTCGATTGAAGGAAATGTGGCCTGGCAGCGTCGTTATGGTAATGGTTCTTTCTATGATTATGGTGTATCGGGCTGCATTAATGAGGCCGGACGGCTTATGGTTCTGGGCAATAGCAAGAGCAATAGTGATAACCAGCATGATGCATTGTTGATAGAGCTTGATGAAGATGGTACAGTGATAGAAAAATTGACGAACAATGATTTCAGAGATACCTGGCATCATCATCTGATGCTTTATGATGGAGGGTATACTGTCCTGGGACAGCAACATCGGGCTGCTGGTGGCTGGAATACGATTATGCAGAGTTGGTATCCTCTTAGCAGTGCTGTAAAAATGGAAGATGTTGATGAAGTTTCTTTAATCAGTACGAATGTCCCCAATCCCTTTAAAAGTTATACAATGATTTCTGTGCCGTGGAAGAATGAATCCAATGTGGAATTGACAGTTTTTAATATTTTGGGACAACCTGTAGAGTCACAAATTGTTGACAGAACGTCAGAGTCCGGACAGGATATTCACTATAATAGTGCTCAACTGGTATCAGGTATATATCTCTATCAATTACGGGAGATAAGCACTGGTGAGATCTGTAGTGGTAGAATGACTGTTCTTAAGTAAAAGGAATTGGATCTTCACACTTTAGAATCATAGCTTTCTTGAAGAAGTAATCCCCTTGAACTAACACGCTCTCCCAATTCTGGCGAAGCCCCATTTTTGCGGGGCTTTGCCAGGTTTTTTTTCTGTTGCGGCCATATATTCCCATCAGAATTTTTTTGAGAATTGACGTTTAATTATCTCCATTAAACCACTGGCTTTGCCGGTGGTCTGATAAAGGCTTTGCATGTTCCCTAGAGTCCGGTATTTTATCTTCTGTCCATAGAAGGCATCTTTCTCTCCAGGCGAAGCAATGTTTCTTCGTGTGTCAAAAGCTGAACGATGCGGCTGCGCAATGATGTAATGCTTTCAGAGTTTAATCCTGAGAGGTAGAGTTTAATTTGCGGAGAACCTACATCCGGATAATGTGATTCTATCTCTCCAAGCACCCTGATGACATATTCCCAGTTGCTGTTAATATCTTCCTCCAGGAATGTGATATTGTTGAGAGTGAATTTTTCAACGTAGCCATTGATGATAGTGGCTCGAATGCGCCTGCGCTCCTTGCCACTTTCACGTATTTTTGAGTCAATTTTTCTTATGGATTCAGATCCGTCATAATCTTTGGTAGTGCGTGTAACCATGGAAGGAGGAGCCGGTTCTATTATGTCTTTAGCCGGAGCACTGTTTAAGACAGGTGGTGCAGCAGTAGCTGCTTGAACAGGGGACGCAGTATCTTCATCAAGATGCCGTGAAATAGTTATGCCCAGCTGGGGAACATACCATTTGTATTTACCCGCGTTGAGATGAATGACTTCTTTAAAAATGTAATTGCGTCCTTTTTTCTCCAGATTACGAGGCAATAGATGCCATACAACTTCGCCTGATTGGTCATTGATAAGCCAGCTGGTCAGTTGAGGGCGGTCTCCGTTTTCAGCTTCGGCTTCGCCGGATAATTCCAGGCGTCCTGACTTTTTCATGGAAATCGGAGTATGCATCATCTTTACCCGATCCTCATCCTCTTCTGTTGGTGTGTCCAATTGTTTCTGTATTATGGCAAGTTTATTGGGCGCAATAGATTTTGGCACGGTGGCTCTGGCACTGTGAATTCCAAGTCCCAATATCAGCATTGCAACAAAAAGCAGGCAGGCAGCTGAAAATCCTTCTGAAAATCCAGCATGACGCCGGGGTGCTAAAATTCGTTTTACACGGTGTATAAATGTTCCTTTTTGGCCAATGAAGGCCATGGCAGGTAGTGAATCCGGGGAATCTTGAAGTGCAAGCAGGGCTTTGGCCAGGTTGAGACGGCCAGTTGCACAATTCATGGCAATGTCATCGCAGCAGTGTTCTCTTTCATTGCGGGCATGATGAGAGATCCACCTGATACCGGGATGATAGAAATAGATGAGCTCTACAACAGATTGCAGCAGGTTGATAAGATAATCATGACGCATTATATGGGCCAGTTCATGATTTCTCCTTTTCCATCTGGTCGAGCATGTTTCTAATCTGTGAGATTTCGTCTTTGGATGCAGAGTTACTGCCCAGAGCCTGTACTACAAGTTTCATGGCAGATCCGCCAAAGGCAGTGTCCACCAGAGTATCAAGCAGTTTTTTCTGAGTGTCTTCCTCCCGTAGAATTGCTGAGTAGATATGGCTTCTCTGAGAGGAATCTCGTTCCAACAGACCTTTTTCTGTCATAATCTGCATGATTTTGAGGGTAGTAGTATAGCCTGATTCGTTATTGGGATTCAGAATGCTGTGTACCTGCCTGACGGTCTGGGTACCTTGATCCCAGAGAACACGCAAAATATTCAGCTCTGCGCCTGTGGGTTTGATGGATTTATGTTTCATTTCGACTCCCTTATGGGTCTACGTTGATTGTCGTACTACGAAGCATGTCGTAGTTAAGTACGAAGCTTATCGTAGAAAGGTTTCAACTTTTTTTGACATTGTTTAAAAGTGCAGGAGCATTGGAACACGGATGACGTGGATTTAACGGATTAGAGCGGATGGGTATTATGATGTTGAATCATTGCTTTACACGGGGCTGTATCAAAAGTCTGCCACCTGTCATTGCTGCGAGCGTTTCTTTGTGAAGCAATCCCCTGGCGTTCCTGCATGAGTGAGGAGATAGCCACGTCGCTTCGATCCTCGCAAGGACATTCAATTAGACTTTTGATACAGCCCCTGATCGGAGTGCAGTAGAAGTATTGGATAAAAATTATCAAAAGGTATATTATAAGGCTAATGCCATAATATTGTTTCTATCACGTACATAAAGAGTGGAGGAAATAAGTGTGGGTAGAGTCCATGCTACAGAACCGGCCACCTTGGCAGTATCAAGAATATTAATACCTTTTGGAGAAATTGTCGCAATGCCCAGGGTCCCGCTTTGATCAAGAAAAATCAATTTCTTATCTGCAAAGAGGCATTGCGCCATCCTGTGTCCACGTTTTTTCCAGGCCACTTTCCCGGTATGCCAGTTAAAGGCAGTAAGGAATGAAAAATTATGCCCGCCAGAGGAGCCATAAATATAATCACCAATACATACATCAGTCCAGCATGATGCTTTTAAATCAGAATCAAACCAAAGTTCTTCTACTGACATTACATTTTTTATACTCTCAATTTTTAATAGACGACCGCCGCCTGAATCAAATTGACTGGAAACGAATATATGATTGGCATCACACTGAACAACAGGGGTTAAGTGATTACCATTATCTACAGGAATATTATGATGCCAACACAAGCTGCCGTTTGCAGGGTCAAGTGCATTTAAACCTTCAGGTGAAAAATATAAATACTGATCCATTCCAGCCAGATGAATAATGCTGGATTGGGCATAACTTACTCCGCCCGGAGAGCTTGCCCAGAGAGTTGATCCATCATCAGGATTAATGGCGATGACAGCATGGTCATGGCCTCCTACTTGTACTATTATACTATTTTTATAACGAATGGGGCTTGCGGAATAACCATATTCTTCCATACGCCCTCTTCTGCCATATTCTGATGGCAGGTGCCGTTTCCAGATTAATTCTCCGTTTGACAGATTAAGACAGCGCATTTGACCGGAAATTCCGATAGCGATAATTTTATTATCAACAATTATGGGAGTTGCATTGGGGCCGGGGCCAAAGGCCATGCGCATATCCGGCCAGAATTTCCGTAGATAGCTGTGCTCCCAGATTGTCCTGCCGGTTTTTGCATCCAGTGAAATGATAATTTCTTCGTTACCATTACTTGTCATGGTATAAAGACGGCCTTGCTTGAACAATATAGATGAGTAGCCTTCGCCAAGAGTCCGATGCCATAACTTCAGGGGGCCTTCTTCAGGCCACTTTGAATTGAGTTTTTGAGAATCTATCTTAAAATCTCCGGAAGAGCCGCCCCATTGGAGCCATTCCTGAGAAAAAGCAGGGACAAAAGCCATACATATAATCAGGATAGAAATACCTCTGCAATAGAATTTTCCTGTCATTACTTTCTCCTTGTAAGCGTTCCCGGGAATCTAATTTGACAGATCATTTATTATTCATGGGCTGTCAGGTGTTTTAGCATTAAACAAGGATTTAATAATATTGACAGTAATGGCCGGATCTTTACTTTCAAGCAGCATAAAACCCACGTTAAACCAATCGTTTACATTCCAGGTAACACCTTGATGAAAACTAACGCCGTCAAAGTTAACAAATGCTGTAAACTTTTCCTGGAAACTCAGTGAAATATTGGCAATACCATAAATTTTCTCTAAGTCGGAGACCAGGCTTGCCGCACCAGCCGAAATACCTATGGCAAAGTTCTCTGAAAACTCCTTTGATTTAAGGAGATTCAGATAAATTGATTGGTCACCGCTGCCAGTTCGAATACTTCCTGTACCCAAAATAATACCAGGCTGCCAATTGTCTTTATTTTGCTTCAATGGCTGCAAGCGGGCATTCCAAATTAGTTTTTGAGCTTTAAAAGTAAAGCCAATTCCTATATCCATCCAATCCAGAAGACCATACCTAAGGCCCATTACTCCAAATTCATCTTCTCCGGTTGGAATAAATAATCCTTGTAGAGATATTGATTTTGCGGGTACAATGATTCCATCAACATTTCCTGAACAGGCAGGACAATTAGGCCCACATGTCTGAGCCAGGACAGTACTGGCGAAATTGAAGAATAAAGCTAAAATTATTGTGAGTAGTTGTTTCATTGGTCTATTCCTTTTGATGTTTTTCTATAAGACTTTCTTGTGTTTTAAATAGTTACTTGTCATTATCAAAAGTTAGAAATTCTTTAAAGCCCAGATCAAATTTTTTACTATATTCGATCGCACCTTCGGGGCACACGTTAATACATTGTTGACAAGTAATGCATTCTGTTGACATGATTCGTTGATTATTTTTCATATAACGCAAAAGTTGGATGTTCATAGGACAATTGTTCTCGCATTTTCCACATTCTGTACATTTATCTCTAAAAATTTCGATTTTCCATACTGAAAAGTGGGCACCAAACTTCATAACAACTGGTACTGGACACAGGTATTTACAGAATGCTCGATTATCTTTCAAAAATGCAGCCAGGGTAATTGCTATCACATAATATAAAAGATTGCCAATTATTAAGCTATTTAAAGCAAAATGAGTATGTTGGTCAAAATCTCTTATTTTGAATGTATACCAAAGAATTAAAACGATTGCCAATGATATGATAAAATGCAAATAACGAATCAGACCCCAATATTTTTTCCTGCCATGAGCGGGTTTCATCCATGGCAAAAAATCGAGAACCATAGCTGTCCAGCAAGCCCAACCACACCAACCCCGACCAAAGAAAAATGGCCCTGCAATTTTTGCTATGAAATAATGTAAAACCGGGCCGGAAAATGTGCCAGCCAATAAATAAAAGAAGAAGCCTTCCATTTGCATATTCTCACGACCGAGAAAGCCTAAAACACCTAACATGTAAAGCCCAATCAACAGCTGACTAAGTTTTCTGCCCCATATTTTTTTTTCTCGTGGAAGAATGTTAAATAATAATTCACCTGCTGACGCAGCCAATCCAATATACGCAAAATTGAATAAATAAAAGATATGACCCTTGGATTGCCAAAGTAAAATTCCAATCACTAAAAAAAAGATAAATACCATACTACTTTCGGAAATTGCTTTTCGTGTTTTCTTTTTCATAGTTCTCCCATATGTATAGTTCTAAATTGTTAGTGAGTGGTGCCTCTTTAACATATAACATGTGGGGCTTCGGCGCGGTCACAAGACACTGTCCCGAAGCTGCGTTGATTGTTAGTACTGATCTCTCATTACCATCGGCATTGCTTTTCTGTTATGGGAGGCTGGGGCCGTCCACTTGAGAACTTAAACATGAAGGAGACAAACAGCTGCCACATCCATTTCATGCATGGGTTAACATGTTTTTTAAACTGCTGCCCATACTACACTTCAATCTTTTACCAGATCTAACAAAGTTTAAACCTCACAATAAGGAAACACAACACAAAGAGAGTCTTCCTTTTTCTAATATTTATTCTCTATTTAATCAATATGACTTTCTGAACTCTCTGAATATCCCCTGCTTGCATACGGATGAAATAGGTACCTGTCGGGACTTTGCGACCTAAATAATTTGTGGCAGTCCAGTAAACATGGTAGCTTCCGGCATATTGATTTCCTGTGTACAAAGTTTTCAACTGACGGCCCAGCATGTCGAAGACGGCAATATTCACATCCGCATCTTCAGCCAGATGATAGGCGATGTATGTTTTGGGATTGAAAGGATTTGGATAGGCTTTTTCCATTTCAGTAGCTTTTGGCATAGGCTCTGAAATGATAGTCAGAGATGCATAGGTATTAATCTCACTGTCTAGGCTGACATCAGAAAGACGGTAGGAGTAGGCGGTTTCGCCATCTACATCCGAATCCATGAACATGTAGTCGGTTGCAGACGATGTGTTGCCCTGACCTTCTAGGGCATCGTCTGTCTTGTATGAAGCAATGGTGGTCCACACATTACCTCCGGTTGACCGCTCCAGAATAAATCCAAGATTGTTCGTTTCTGATTCTGTCCTCCATTCCAGAAAAATGGATCGTCCCTCACAGCTGGCTGAAAAGGAAGAGAGAGCAACAGGCAGTGAAGCGTCAGCTTCAAACTGAAAATCATCAATCATTAAATACACCACGCTATTCGTACCATAAGGCTCAATAATGAATTCTATTTCATCAAGAGTATAAGCTGAATAGCTGTTTAAATCCACATAGGTGAAGTAATTATTGGAAGAACTTGTATTGATAGTGTTCCATGGTATTGTGTGAGTAAACTGTTCAGATCCCACAAGCTTTCCTCTTACTAAGATATTATTGTTTTGTTCAATTGTCTTGCCGCTGTTCAATGGAATTAAATATAATTCATGCACGTTAAAGTTTCCGGATGAAATGGTAAAGGAACCTACAGAACCGCCACCAGCAACAGGACTGTCGAAATTAGATATAAAATTATTATCATCATATCCCCACGCCGCCACAATATCAACTTCCAGATTACTGGTTGCATTGAAAGTTAATCCGCCTTCTGAGAAAATTTTGGCACCATCAGAATGATCTGAATATTTCTCAGTTATTTGTGCCATCATAATCGATGGTATCAAGAAAAACGCAAACAGTAGCTTTTTCATTGTTATATCTCCTTATTATATTTGTTGTATATCAAGACTTATACAAAATTAAAATTTTAGAGCATAGCTTAATTCTGTAATAATGCTATAACATTCTCCATAATTGGCAAAACCGATTGGCGCGACTTGTGGCACAAAAGGCGTGACAAGCGGTTTTGTCCGCGTTCATGCATGGGTTCTGCGCACCACTACTAAACACCTATATTTAATTTATATACTGAACCCTTTCGTTGCCCATATTTCAAAATTATTTGATTTTTAGCTAAGAAGTTTATATCTTTTTTAAGTGTATTAATTGAAATTCCAGGGATTATCCTATGGATATCTCCGATTTTACAAGGTTGCTCTTCCTTAATAATTTTAACTATTTGCTTTTGACGGTCGTTCAAATAAATTTGGTTTTCTTGCTGTATTTCTTTAAGTTTTACTTCTAATTTTGCTGTTAACTTTTTAAGCGAACTTAAATAAAATATAATCCAATTGTCAATTTTTTCTGAATCAGAATATCTGTTTTTCTGGCAATCCATTAATGAAGAATAGTATTCCTTTTTCCGCTCTTCAATTAGATGTTCAAATGAAATATACTTAATAAAATCATATTCTTGTTTTAAAAGTAAAAGTGAAGTGACTAATCTCGACAGCCGACCATTGCCATCATGAAAGGGATGAATAGATAAAAATTCATAGATGAAGAGCCCAATAACAATTAATGGATGAATATATTCTTGATTAATATTCAGTAGTGTCCAATGTATAACTTCTTCCATTTCTTTTGGAACCAAGTGTGGTTTCGTCGTATTAAATATGATCTTGGTTGTACCATTAGGATATGTAGCAACCACTTTATTTGTACTGATTTTATATATTCCTCTTTGTCGGTCATCTTTCACACTATAATTAAGCAAAGTTGAATGCAATTGCTTGATATAGTTTTCCGTCAATTCAATATCATTATAATTATCAAATATCAATTCTAATGATTCATAATATCCAACAACTTCTTGTTTGTCACGTGTTTCAAGCTTCATTATATCAAGATTAGAAATTAGTGTCTCTATTTCTTGATCAGTTAATGTAGCACCTTCAATTCGTGTTGATGAACCAATACTTTCAACAGTTGCAATGTTTTTCAGCTCGCTCAGGAAAGATTCTCTCTTATTTTCTAATGCTGACCATTTCCCTTTAAACATATCAATCTCAGAAACTAATTTGATAATTTTCTGTGAGTTCTCATAGCTAAACTGCATTTTTTTTTCAAAAGCACCCATAATACACCCATAAAATATGCAAATTAAACAGTTATACCCACAACATGCCCATATTATACCTATAAATCAACAAGAAAAAATTAGATGCATAACCCGTATAATTGGTGTGGCAAAATGATACGGTCCCGAAGCCACGTTAAGGTAATTAACTGATCATGCGGAACAGTCCGCACCGTTTCTATTTCACGGACGGCCGAGGCCGTCCAAAGTCGAACAGTAAAATGAAAGAGA
>JAGLOF010000060.1 GCA_023139105.1 bacterium | reverse complement strand
GAAGGCTGGTATTTCAATTCAATGTTGCAAGAACAAAAATTCAGCAACTAACAAAACGAACAAGACGAACAACAAAAAACATAATTATAAAACAAAAATACTTTACTTAGCATTAATACAAAAATATCATACGCTATTGGTTTTTTACATCTTATTTGTAAAAATCCCTATATCTTTTTCTCTCTTGTTCGTTTTGTTCGTTGCCACTCCCTATATCTTTTTCTCTTTCGGGTTTTGCAGTTAAATCATTATTCGTTAATTGATATTCGATTTTTTTTGACTGATAGTTACACACAATTGCCGGAAGAACCAATTTTTTTAATACCCGTAATAGAGCGAATATTGAACAGCGGAATATCGAATTCCCAAGGAGTTCTTACTTCGATATTGGATATTGGATATTCATCATTCATAAGGATCGTTAAAAGATTCATCAGTCCAGTGGGAGATACAATTGCCCCCAGGGAATCAGCGGAAGAGCAGCACTGGCACCCTGGGGGCAAATTTAAAAGGATTTTTTTAAAACCACTTCAATTTTCGTAGTTGCTTCATGTCACGGCGCAATTTAACATGAACATCTTCCAGATCAGCAATTATATCTTCAATTTCCTCGGCTTTTTCTTCAAGGCGTTCCGCTTTCTTCTCAATCTTTTCTGCTTTACGTTCCATATCGCGTTCGAGATCATCTGTATCATAGTCAGGAGATAATAACTTGACTACACTTGCCAGAGCAACAATCCCTAATTTTGCACCTTCTACACCTACCTTGGCACCTTCATAGCCGATCTCTTTAGCCTGATGCATTATATCCTGACTTAATTCATAATAGGACTCCAACATCTCACGCTGTCTGTCATTTACCTTGATTTTATCGCCATTAATAAAAAGGTCATAATCATCGGTAATTACAATTTTACCACGATAATCTCTTCTATCCCGATAATCATCATAGTCCGGAGTTATCCGCACTTCATGTCGTTTAACTTTTATTCTGACATTTTCAACACCAGTAAAACCTTTGCTAAATCCAAAATCAATATTATGATCAGTATTTTTTCTATGACGACGATGATGACGTTCCTGTGCCTGAGCACCAACAGTCAAAGCTATGAGCATCAGGATTATTCCAACTTTAATATGTCGCATTACAATCTCCTCTTCTTCAATAATTGCCGTATACATATTGAGACGAAAAAACATCGTTATGGTTACACAAAAATTTATGTGGCTCTATTATTGTTTGACAGTAATTCCACACAATTGCCGGGAGAACCAAAAAAAATATTGCAATTTTAATCAATCTTCCTTAATCTACACACCTTCACTTATTTAAATTGAAAGTACAAATTAAAATGCTGATTCATCCCCCAGTTGCAAAACCTTCAGAACCACCACCGGGTATTCCTGCATTACTTGGCAGTCTGGATAGTGATATCCCTGCAATTGATGCCAACTTGCAAGGACTCATCTATCTCATAAAACACAATCCACAGGATGATGGCCCCCAGGCATTGCGTATCTGGTCTCAGCGAAATAACAACATAATGCAATTACGCAATGGTTCGGCTTTCAAGTCTATTGATCATTACAATAGAATTATTTCCGAAATAGAACGCGTTCTCGCCTCCGGGCATGCAGCCAAAGTGGGACTGGCTGATTATATTGATGCTCGCGCCAATCCCATAAGCAGCACTGACCTGCTTGCTGAGGCTGAGAATCCTGAAAATAATGCTTTCCATGACTATTACATTGATGAATTACTCCCGGAAATTGAAAGATATGCCCCTGCATGGATTGGATTATCAATAAACTTCATCAGCCAGGCATTGCCTGCCTTTGCACTGATTGGCCTGGTGAAATCTAGATGGCCTCATATCAAATTAATAATTGGTGGAGGCTTGATCACCAGCTGGATGGCACTTCCCTCATGGAATAATCCCTTTGGGGCATTGGTTGACATGTGTATTGACGGCCCCGGTGAAGAACGTCTTGCAAAAAACCTGGGTATAAATCCCAATAATACTAATCCACCTGATTATCAACAGTTCCCCTTGCAGCACTACCTCTCACCAATGCCGGTACTGCCATATGCAACATCCAGAGGATGTCTGTGGCATAGATGTCGTTTTTGTCCGGAAACAGCAGAGAACAACAGCTATACAGCTCTTCCCTTTGCTCAGATAAGAGATGAATTAAACATACTTACAAATTATCATAATCCAGGAATGATCCATTTTGTTGATTCGGCACTTTCACCGCGTCTGGCCGCCGATTTATCAAAAAACCCACCAGGAACACCATGGTACGGCTACTTCAGGTTTGAGCAGGTATTAAAGGATCTTGATTTCTGTCTTGAACTAAAGAAATCGGGATGTATAATGGTGAAACTGGGATTAGAATCCGGATCACAAAATGTATTGGATGCCATGGATAAAGGTATTTGCATTGAAAAAGCCGGCATAATACTCAATAATCTCCATAAAGCAGGTATTGCAACATTTGTCTATCTGCTATTTGGAACACCTGTAGAAAATGATTCCGATGCAATGCTGACTCTAAAGTTTGTCCGGAAGCATCACCATGCCATTACATTTATAAATTCTGCAATATTTCTGATGCCGCATCACAGTCCATGGAAAAAAACAGTTGAATGCATACCCTTTTCACATGGCGATCTATCTCTATATACAAACTTTGAGCATCCATTGGGTTGGGATAGAAAAAAAGTAAGACATTTTCTGGACAGGATATGGAAAAGGGACCCGGCTGTTGCTGCAATTCTCCGCCGTACCCCAAAGGTATTTACATCTAATCATGCACCGTTTTTTGTTTTAAATTAGCCCCGGTGAGTGTCAACACTGCTCTTCCACTGATTCCCCGGGAGCAAAGTATAGCCACTGGACTGATGAATCTTTTATGGTCCTTATAAATGATGAATATCCAATATCCAATGTCGAAGTAAGAACTCCTTGGAAATT
>JAGLOF010000006.1 GCA_023139105.1 bacterium | reverse complement strand
AACTTGAAATGACCTGCAAATTATTCTTAATACGATGATGTACTTCTCTTAATAGAATTTCTTTTTCTTTTAAAGAAGCCCGAAGCCTAGATTCTGTTAGACGGTAATCTGTAACATCACTTATAATACCTTCATAATGAATACCCTTATTATCTTTTATCCTTATTCCATGATCACGCAAGTATGTTATCTCTCCACTTGTCCTATGGATAACACGATAATGCAGCAGGTAGTCTTCGCCTTGATCACAGGCCTTCTTGAATAACTGTACTGTCATGTCCCTGTCATCAGGATGTATGGAGTTACTCCAGCTCATAGGGTCAGCTATCAATTCTTCAGTACTCAGGCCTGTCCAGCGCTCCCATTTGTCAGATATAAACGTTGTTGATCCCAATCTATCCAGACATGTATATATAGCCTCAGGAACATTACGGATTAATGACTCTAATTTAAGTCGATAATTTTCTGACTTCTCTGCCGCCTGCTTTCTCTCAATAGCAAGAGCAATTTGATCTGTTACAAATTGCAGTAACTTTAAATCTTCATCTGTATATATCCTTAAATCATAAGATTGAAGCACAAGGGCACCTATAACTCTATCTCCCAGAACAAGGGGTATTCCAAGCCAACTATTAGGATATGGTTCTTCCAGTTCAATGATTCCATCTTCCTTTAATTTATAAATATCAGGTTTAGTAAGTAGTCTGGCCTTATTTTCTGATATTATTTTTGCTACCATACTCTGTAAAGACGGAGGATTCAAATTACCGGCACTATCTACATTATACTGCATTATAATTTCATCTGATTTTTCATCTACTGTTACAATATAAAAATTAGTGGTATTAACAATTCTTGCTAAATCTTTTTGAATTGATTTAAATAATTCACTCAAATTCGGGGTAATGAGAACAGAATGAGCAATTCTATATAATACCTGGAAGAGCAGTTCGGTTTTATACTGTTCTGAAATCTCCATCTGAAAACCCCAGACCCAATCAAGATTACCTTTTTCAATATTTCCATAGTATGCAGACCTGAATGCACAAGTACGTCCATGTTGGTCTATCTCTATCGAATCTTTCATTTCGCTCTTAAAATCATTATTAATCATAGATATAATTCTTTGAATAGCAGGTTCTCTATCCGAATAAAGAATTTTTACAGGCTGGCCCAGCATGCTCATACGATCGGTGAAACCATACATCTTAGCCATTGCCTCATTACACTCAATAAATATACCTGTTTCAAACATCTGCTCGGCAATCTCACGTGAACCGTTAGAAATGTCAATTGGTTCTTCAAAACCAAGTTTCCATATACCGATAAAAGGATTATGGAGCAGGCTGGCATATGCAGTCCATTCGGAAGGCAGATGTTCAGGATTAGGAGTCTGCCATGGTTTAATGTAAATAATCGTATGTATATCATCGGATTGAATCGGAGACACTGTCAGTTCTATAGTTTGCCCGGCAACTTGTGCCCACAGCCGTTCTCCTTTGGATTGTTGAACAGCATCCTGCAGATCTTTGATTGCTATGTCACTCTTGAAAAAAGAGAGTAGGTTAACACCACCTTTATTCACAGTTTGATTTGCATCTGTAACGTAACTGGAGTGCCAACGCGAGAATGCCGGGTTCATCCATTGGATATTGAAAAAATTATCTATTAATACCACAGGATCAGGATGAGCGTTAAACAAATCTGTAATCAATTGAAAATTTTTCTTTAGAGTCATTCTGAAATCACCAATTAATTTGAAGGTTCAAGTTGTAATATTACCTTGCCTGAAGTGCCTTGAGACGCTTCTAAAAAAGCATCTTCCCATGCCTTAAAAGGAAAAACAGAAGAAATAAATTGCTGCGTACTGACAAGTTTTTTCTCCAACAATCTTATTGCAGGTTTAAAGGGACCGCACCGGGATCCAATAATTTTAATTTCATTTATTACAATTGGAGATAAGTCAATATTGTATAATTCTGCTATCGTACTCTTAAGGACTATGGTTCCGCATGGTTTTACAGCTTTTATGGCTTCATTCAATCCGTGAATACTGCCTGTTGCCTCAACCACAATATCAAATTTTTTTTCCGAAGATATTTGCTCTGCTACAGCATTTATTCCCAGCATACGTAATTTCTTGCACATTGAGTGTTGATGTCCGAATACGCTAACAAAAGCACCTGTAAGACTGAGTGTTTGAGCAATCAATACACCAAGTTTCCCATCACCGAGAACGGCTATAGTACTTGTTGGAAAAATATGTATTTGTTCAATGATTTCACAAGCAGCAGCAAGAGGTTCCACGAATACAGCATCAAGTGAAGATACAGAATCTGGCAGCATATGTAAATTATTCAGGGGCAGTGAAAGGTATTCAGCCATGCATCCGGATTGATTCACTATACCCAGGACAGATCTGCTACCACAATGACGGGCCATACCACCAAGGCAATAACGGCACTGTCCACAGCCAAGATTAATTTCACCTACGACTCTTTTACCAATCCATTCAGTATCATTACAATCTACGACAATGCCAACAAATTCATGGCCGATAATACCTTTGAATCCCATATAGCCTTTGAGTATCTCCAGATCAGT
Organism: bacterium; assembly: GCA_023139105.1. Lineage (GTDB taxonomy): Bacteria > Zhuqueibacterota > QNDG01 > QNDG01 > JAGLOF01 > JAGLOF01. The sequence continues at coordinate 19,303 of JAGLOF010000006.1, read as the reverse complement.
ATTGCAAATACCAGCATATAAAACAGAAATAAGGGCCTCATTATCATCTACCTGTGGTTTTATGACATTTTGAAGCTCTAATTTTTTTTTAAATACCAATGCCTGCATTTATCGTTCCTTCTTATAAAATCTTATAGTTGAAGATCAATAGCATAATCCCTTATCATCTCATTTAAAAAAGATTTCATATCTGTATAGTGTATTGCCTGCATACCGATGCTGCGTGCAGCTTCAACATTATTCGCATTATCATCGATAAAGAGGCATGCATCAATCTCTGTATCGGCCGCTTTTGCCGCAAGTTTATATATTTTTATATCCGGTTTCAACAATCCTACTTCATAAGATAAAGTCTGTGCTTTAAAATACTTGAAGAAATCATATTTCTGATATAAATATGTCATATGAAGAGCATTTGTATTAGAGAGCAAATGACAGGGATAGCGATTTGACAAATCCGACAAAACATTTACCATACTATGATTAACAGTAAACATGTCCTGCCAGATATTCTTAAAAAGTAGAGCATTAATTTCTATTTCAAAATGACGTTCAAGTTGCTGGATAAAACCAAAAGTACCAATATGCCCACTTTCATATGCAGTTTGGATTGGTTTTAGCGTATCATATTTCTGTTGGCGATCCTTTGGCTCGATATGAGAAAGCCACCGGTCAAGCCGCTGTTGAATTCTTTGAATGTGCAGGTGGAGGAATACGCCGCCTAAATCAAATATCAAGATTTCAATCATATTCATCCTATTCTGAAATATTTTATAAGGTAATGGATTAATCCTTCAAAAACAAGAAATGCTTACTAAACATTTACTCTTTGAAAATTGCAATCGATACAAATTCTCCGTATATTCCAGTCCTGCATAGCACAAATAAATTTTAGGATTATGCTCATTATGTTTAATGTTGTTATTTATGCCATAGCTCCAGTATTTATTCTAATTCTACTGGGAGTTTTTCTGAAAAATCGAGGATTGCTTGAAGATACTGTAAACACAGGTCTTTCAAACCTGGTCTATCGAGTGGGCTTGCCGGCACTGATATTTATTAAAGTTTCACAATCAGATCTCAAGACACTGTGGAATGGCAAGGCAGTAGCTCTTATTCTCATATCTACATTGGTAATCATCATTATTCTGTGGCATCTTGCAAAACTCCGGATTAAGGATAAAAAAATATGGGGTGCCTTTGTTCAGGCCAGCTATCGTAGTAATTGCGCCATTGTAGGATTTGCCGTTATTCAAAACCATTTTGGTGAACACGGCCTGACACACGCTTCCATGCTGCTTATCTTTATCATGTTAATATATAACAGTTCTGCCGTTATCCTGCTTAACAGAGCAGGGCAAAAGCACACCATGACACCGGGATTATTTTTTAAAACACTTTTTACAAATCCATTAATACTGGCTCTGCTCATAGCCCTTATATTTTCATTTTTAAAGATACAACCTCCTATATATATTAATTCCGCTTTGAACAGTCTGGCTAAAATGGTCCTGCCGCTGGCACTTATCAGCATAGGGGCTAAACTACGTTTACACATTAGCAAAAAATATTGCAATGAAATTGCCCTGGCAACAGCATTAAAACTCATTATTCTACCGGTACTGCAGATGATTATTGCTTATCTGATAGGTATTCGCGGTGAATTATTGGGAGTCATCACACTTATGCTGGCTTCACCTACTGCAGTTTCAAGTTATGTGATGGCCAAAGCTCTGGGTGCAGATGAGAATCTAACAGCTCAAATTATTGTTGTAAGTACGGCAATGGCAATTCTCACAATGGCTGGATTTGTGTATTGGGGACAGATATCAGGATGGTTCTAAACATTTCAATGCGGAGAACAATATGCAGGAATGGATGAAATTATTTTTATTATTCGGACTAGGTTCAATAGCCGGATTTATAAATGTCAATGCCGGGGGAGGTTCTTCGCTCACGCTGCCTATGTTGATTTTTCTGGGACTTGACGGTGCAATGGCAAACGGTACTAATCGTGTGGCTATTGCCATTCAGAATGTATTTGCCGTTGCTTCCTTTAAAAAACACAAATTAAGTGATTTTAAACTTAGCAGCAAATTGGCTCTATTCACACTCCCGGGTGCCATTGCCGGAGCAATACTCGCTGTCAAACTTCCTCATGGCTGGTTTCAAAAGATATTAGGCATTATAATGATAGTCATTGTAATATCCATGATCTTTAATTCATCCAAGAAAGCATCTTCATGGGGTGAAAACGAAAAGCCATCATTCTGGTTATATCCGGCACTGATAGGCATTGGTTTCTATGGCGGGTTTATTCAAGTGGGCGTTGGTTTCCTCTTGATGGCTGCTTTATATCATCTACTCCGAATTAATCTGATAAAAGTAAACATGAATAAAGTTCTCATTGTTCTTATCTATACTGTGCCTGCATTAATTATATTTATGATTAATGGAAAAGTCAATTGGTTGTATGGACTAATTCTGGCTGGCGGTAATGCATTGGGAGCATGGTGGGGCGCACATGCAGCTGTCAAAGGCGGTGAAAAAATAATTCGCATTGTATTGATAATTGCCATTCTGATTATGGCTGTCAAATTACTTGGAGTCTTTTAAAATGGATACTAATTATACCAATGCTCACACTTAAAAAATCAACTACCAGCTAATTATCAACAGGCTTTTTTATTGAAGTTGATAATAGCAGGAATATCCACCCACAAAGCGGTCCCATTAACAAAGATAATATCACACGGTATAAGAAAAACTCTAACCCGAAAAAACCTAATTCAAATGGAATACGAGCTGGCCCAATAATTGTTTGACCTGTAATATAACAAACAAGAAGTGGTTCTGTAATTCCTTTCTTTTTCAATGCAATGACAATTGGATAAATTGCATAAACCGGGCCTGGAGTCAAAATACCAAGAATAGTAGCATAAAAGAAGTACTTCAACTTATTTTGCCTTAGATGCTGTTCAACATAGCTAACTGGAATTAAGAAATGGATTACAGAAGAAATAAGTGTTGCGATTACTGTTAAACCCATGGTTTTATTTATTAACCCAACATTATTTTTAATAATTATTAAAAAATTTCCATGAAATACTTGCAACAATACAAATGATGTAAAGAACAATATGAAGGCCATTTTAAAATCTAAAGGAATTACGTTTTTTTTCATTAGTTATCCAAATATAAAATATGTTAATAAACCAGCCAGATATGTAACAATAAATGATGCGATAAAACGTTTTAATGGAAACCGGTATCCCATAAAACCATACTCCATAAATATAGTAGAAGGTTCAATTAAAACATGTCCAGAAATTAGTGCTATAATAATGCTATATCCAACACCATACTCTTTTAATTGCACTAAAATAGGATACAAAATATACCTCGGCCCTGGGGCAATAAAGCCTAATAATTCAGCATATAAAATGAGAATTGGATTTTTTATTTGGTTATTTAAGTTTTTTACAACATCAACATTAATTATTGAACTTAAAGTTAGCGCAAACATTAATCCAGCAAATACTAGAACAAGAGTACGGAAGCACCTGATGAAGAAAAATTTAGAGATTTGACGAATCATATATACACCTTAGTAAGTTTCATCTTTTTCAAATTTGGTTTATTAAATGCCATCACAATCAATACATCATTTTCTTTTAAAACATTAAACGATTTTTCAGTATCTTTACTTGAGTTCTTAGGATTAAGCATCACCTTATTACCTCTTCGAATTCCAACTAATATTAAGGGATTATTTTTCTCACACCTATCATTTAATAGCATGACTAATTCCTTAAATGTTTTTCCCAGTAAAAATACAGGATAGCTCCTATTGTCAATAAAATAAAATTCATTTGTATCGTCAGATATCACTAACAGCTGATGATACACATCGGAAAGATGCTTATTTAATGCACTCTGTAACATAATTCCAGTACGGTAAAGACCTGCAGTTACAACTTCATTTGCACCGGCATCAAGAACATGTTTACGTTTATTGGGATTCATTACTTCACATATTATATGAGGTGTAACTGCATTCATTATTAATCTTCTAATAGCAAGACAAATAATAGCTGTACATGGATCAGGATCATCGATGTTTGGATTAGCTAAAACTATAATGCTTTTTGCGTGATGAATACGAGCAGCCTTTAGTGTATCATGTAATATAGGATCACCTTTAATAAAATATACATTTTCGTATCTACTATTTTTTCTTAACTCTTCTTCATTAATCATTGTATTTGCCAAAATAATTATCTCTGTCTCTGGCTCAGCTCCAGGGTGATGCAATTCTTTAACAATTGTATCAGCTTTATTATTCCAATTACATATTGCGATATGCTCATTCATCCTTTTTGGCATTTTACTACTCCTTTGATCTATAAATAGTGAAGCGAATTTACCAGTTACTGAACCTAGAATACCTATACTACCAATAAATATTAGTATAGAAGCAATCTTCCCTCCAGAACTTATTGGCCCTGCACCTTCAAAACCACTTATCATATAAACAATAGATGTCCAGAATGTTTTATTTATAGTATCAAAATTCTCATTTATGTTGTGTTCAAAATAAAAAGTTCCAATAGAACCTACAATAAATAATGATAATAGTAGTAATACTAGCCTAAAATACATATTGTCAAAAAATGACCTGACAAAAAAATAACTGAATTTCTTTATAATAAATACAATAGCAATGCAAAATGTCATAATTAAGATTATACTCAAATATGGACTAAAAAACTTTGATAACACATTATTTTTCTCATAATAACTAGTAGCCCTTTTATGTAATGAAATTGTCATTCCATCAACAGAGTTGCTGATGTCTGTAAATTGAATTCTACCTATTGGCCCCTTATTTGATAATCCTCTCGTTTTATCATATAATATATCAAGCAATTGATCAACAATATTATCGGCTAATCCTTCATGACAAACTAACAAAGCACGGACACCTACTGTAAAGACATCCTCATTAATATTGCTATAAGTTTTTGCTGGGATGGTTGTACCGACATAAAAGGGGTATGACTGTCTTAATGACAAAATAGTTTGTGTTTTAAGAGGCAAAAGTTTAAAATTACTTTTAAAATTGGTTAAAATAGGCGATGGAATACCAGATGTAAGGAAAACAGCATCTATTGTTCCCTGCTCTAACATAGTGACAGCATCACCAATAGGAAGAAATTGTTCTTCAATATCTTGATAACTTAAATTAAAAATATTAAGAATAGAAGTGGCATTAAATTCTGTACCACTTCTCTGTGGCCCAACAGATACATTTCTTCCTTTTAAGCCATTTAGGTCTTCAATTGCTAATGACGCATTAATGATTATATGAATTGGTTCAGTATAGAGTGCAGCGATACCTTTCAATCGATCAGCTGGAAATTTAAAAATCTTTTCGCCTGTTTTAAAATAATATGCAATATCACTTTGAATAAGTGCTAAATCGACAGATCCAGATGCAATTTTTTCAGCATTTTCGACAGAACCGCTAGTTTGAACAATCTCGATTCGAATATTCTGATTATTCTCTTCTAAAATTTTCTTTAAAATATTTGCTGCTTCATAATATCCACCACCTTCAGGTGCAGTAGCAAAACGCAATGTAGTTTGTGGAAATACCGTGTTTAATGTACAAAAAAAACATACAACAATCATTATATTTCTATATAATAAAAGCACAAAACACTCCACTTCATATTAGATACTTTAGATACAACAAAAGAACTAAAACTATAAAAAATATTGGGTACCTAAAAAATACATAAATCTCTTATAATCTTTAATGCGTTGTATTAGTGATTCATATTTATGTAAAGAGCTACTATTTTAACAATCTAAATCGGATAGAATTCATTTAAAGGAAGTAAACCATTCAAACATAAATATATCTAATTGAAATACAATAAGCAATAGTAAATATACGACGTAACTTGAACAATCACTTCACAGCCCGCAGAACAACAAATTTTGCATTAGACGCAACAACACTGCACTCACCAAAAAGCCGCGTAAGTTTAATGTGATATCCCAAATGTCGATTACCCACAATGAACAATTCTCCACGATCGTCCAAAGCTCTCTTAGCCTGTGTAAAAAAATCCCAGGCTAAACTATCGCCCACGTTCTGTCCTTGATGAAAGGGCGGATTACAGACAATCAAGTCCAGGCTGTTCTGAGGCATATCCCCTATTCCACTGGCGACTCTGAATTTTACATGTTCCAATCCATTGGCAATTGCATTTTGATTGGCACATTCTACAGCCTGATAAGACTCATCAATTCCAAATACATCTGCTTTAGGACATAGTCTGGCAAGAGCCAGTGCTACAACACCATTGCCGGAACCCAGATCTGCCGTTCTCAATTGTCGCTGCGTTTCAGGTAAATTAGATAAAAGCAAATTTGTGCCCATATCTAATTTTCCCCGGGAAAAGAGATTAGCTCCGTCAGTCATAGTCAATTTAAATTTATCGATGACGTACTCAACATTATCAACACGTTCGGCACATTCTAATGATGAATCAAAGTCAGAAAAAGCCAGACGCGCCTTCTTCCAGCCCAAAGATGTCGTTGTTGGTCCGATACATTTTCCCAACAGATCAAAAGCTGTTTTTGGGCTATGCTTTATCATTCCGCCGCTGATTATCTTTGTGCCGGAATGCAGATGCGGGCGTAATTTCAATAAATGGTCTTCCCACAATACCATAGATTTGGGAAACTTGAGTAACACCAGATCAAACCTTCCCTCAGGCTGTTCATGCCCCGGTATAAATGAGATCAGATCATGCGAATAATTATTCAATGTAAGATTGTGATGTAGAGCTTCAAGAGATATCAATGAATCATTCCACAGGTATGGCTGATATCCGGCAAGTGCAACAGAAAGAGCACCAAATGAGTCATTTACAATGAGTATGCGGAGATCTTCGGAAAGCAGCTCTTGTTCTTCACATGTCTGCAAAATGAATCTATCGGCATTATCCCAAGCACGTAAAGAATTATCTTTTCGCAAAGGAAAACGTTGTAATTTCACTGATCTTGATTCACCATAAGCGAGTATATCCAATGTCGCTCCAAAATTGAATTTTCATTATTATTATCAGGGCAGCAGATGTCCTGCCGCCTGTGCTTTTAAAAATCTTATTTTTGCTTCAGAATATAAATACTGGATACCACAAATGCAAAAGGATTTATGCATTTGTTATGTTGAAACGAGTGAGTGATGCTTAACACCACTCACTCGTGATAATAAAGAGCGCGACGCAGCAAATCTTTACGGATTAACACGGAGTATTACTTGTAGTGTAAAAAAAGAGCCAGAACCACTGAATACATGGACCTACGCACCTTCATCCCTGACACCTCATCTGTGGATATCTGCGTTATCTGCGGATAACTCTATTAAAAGCTATTCCGCAGATGACACAGATTCTCGCAGAAGATATTAAGCCACAACGTTTAAGTTTTGCAATCTACTCATAAGATAAATTCTCAGCAGGATTTGTGCGTGCAGCCTTTACTGTTTGTATACTGACACTCAAAATTGCAATAGCCAAAGCACCAAATCCCGCAAGGAGGAAGATCTCCCAATCCAATGTAATCTTATACTCAAAATTATTCAACCATGCGCGTACACCCCACAAAGCCACTGGCCATGCCAATAGATTAGCAAGCAGCACCCACTTTATAAATTGTTGCGTAAGATTTATAGCAATGCCTTTAGTGGATGCTCCCAATACTTTACGAATACCAATTTCTTTGGTCTTTTGTGAAACGGTGAAGGATGCAAGGCTGATCAATCCCATACATGCAATCAACAAGGATAATGCAGTAAAAATATTTAACAATACTCCAAGATTCTGTTCTTCTCGATATGACTTGGCGATTCTATCATCTAAAAATTCATATTCAAATTCAAAACCCGGCGCAAGCTCCTGCCATGAACGGGCAATATTTGCTAATGACTGTGAAATATTATCTGCATTTACCCTTAATGACAACCATCTTCCCCGTTTATTGATGTAAATAGCCAGTGGATCAACTGTATGATGCAGAGAGCGGAAGTGGAAGTCCTTTACAACACCTATTACTTCCCCGTTCATATTTTCACCGGAATTCATATCAAACATGCGCCCAATAGCATCTTCCCAACCCACTTCACGGACAGCTGCCTCATTTAAAACATAATACGCCTTATCTTTGCCGGGATGATGGTTCAGAACTCGCTCAGCTCCCTCCAGAAGTGTGATATCCATAGTCTCAAAAAAATCAGTATCAGCACTAAACAACCACATAGATGTTCGCTGATCTTCGGTCTGGCCTTCCCAATAAACAGACTGATTCCAATTCATGGAGTTGGCAGTATAACTGTTTAAAGATGCTTCAGATACATCGGTCAGACCCAGCATAGCATTTTTAATTTGAGAAGAACGTTCATATAATGCGCTGTTTAATCGTATATTGATCAAAGCTTCACGATTATAGCCCAGATCTACATTATTAATAAAATGCAATTGACGATTAATAAATAAGGTGCATACAACTAGAATAATAGAAGCTGTGAACTGTAGTACAACCAACACAGCTCGTAAATGCGAACGTTTCTTTACTATGGTCTGACCTTTAAGAACTACAGCAGGCTTTATAGATGCCAGTATGAAGGCCGGATAAAATCCCGCTAATATACCAACAATGACTACCAATGCAGCAGCTCCACAATACAAAACAGGATCATGCCATGGGATATCAAGAGCATGTCCGGCAAATTGATTTAACAGTGGCAACATTGCCATAGTCAAAAACAGAGCAATTATTTCAGCAAAAACTGCCATCATCATCGATTCATTGAGAAACTGTCTAAGAATTTGATTTCTGGTGACACCAACAGATTTTTTTATTCCCACTTCTTTGGATCTACGCTGTGCATAAGCCGTGGACAGATTGATATAATTCAGACAAGCTAATAATAAAACCAACACAGCAACAGCCTGGAAAATGTGCAGGAACTGTCCATTGACTGCAGGTTCCCAATTAGAGCGGTTATACTGAAAATGAATATCTGTAATAGGCTGATAGTGTACACTTTCCAGCATTTGCTCTAAGTCATCCTTACCTTTAAAAAACGAATCAACTTTATTTTTTAAATCATCACCTGAAAGGGCATGATGGAAACGCATGTAAGTCTTATAATTCCATGATCCCCAGTAACGATTCTTTTCATGAACAAATGGGATAACCAGATCAAAATGAAAATGAGATGTTACAGGAAGGTCCTGACAAACAGCAGTGATAATCATATCACCTAATTCATGAAAATTCATGATTTTACCAACTGGTGGCTCGTCACCAAAATATTTTTTTGCCGTACTCTCGGTAATAACAACGCTATTGGGATTAATCAGTAGTGTATTAACATTACCGGCAATTAAAGGAAACGTAAAAAACGCAAAAAAATTGGAATCTGCCATACACACTCTTGATTCACGCACTGACAGATGAGTTGTTTTTACAACATAGCTTCTCTGTTTCAAACGGCAATAATCTTCAACTTCCGGAAAGGCTTCTTTTAACGCTGGTCCCAAAGGTGCTGGTGTACCGGCATAACTGTCCTTACTGGCAGGATGCCTGGAGACCAATCGGTATATCTTTTGATAATCTTTGTGAAATCTGTCAAACTGGCGTTCACTCCGCGTAAAAAGCAAGATCACCAAAAAAACTGCCATTCCTAAAGATAGCCCCAATAGATTGATCATTGATGTAGAACGGTAACGCATGATATTACGAAAAAATGTCCTGAAATAGTTGACCATCATGGCCCACCCCCATTGAAAGTAGATTCGTATGAATGTTGGGAACGATTCAAAAGTTTGAGCCCAAAGCCACAGGCTGGCAGAGCGATTACCAGAATTCAGTTGAAGATAATTGAAATCTTCTTCCAGGTCACCGGCAAAACCTTCACCAAGGCTCAATCGATAGCAGTGTGCTAACAGTTCAAGACGAATGCGTGGACGTCTCTTTTTTGAAATCAGTGTCAAATACATCCCCTTTTAAAGGATTCATCATTTACACCTGCCCAGACATTTTTCTGTCTTTCAAAAGCTTCTTTTAAGGCACCTAATCCTTCTGGTGCAGGCTTAAAAAAAACTTTTCTTTTTCCACCACGTACTGCTGTCGGTTCACCAAATTGTTTACAGATTAAACCCTTGCGTACCATTTGTTCCAATGTCGCGTAAAGCGTACTGTAATTAACAGATTTCTCTGTTGCTCTTTCAACTTCACGGCGTACTTCTACTCCGTATGCTTTTTCTCCCAGACGCCATATGGCCAATATGACAGTCTCTTCAATCTTGGTTAAATCTTTCAATGAGTACCCCATTGTTATTATCGGAAATCCCGATTAAATATTATATCGGATTTTCCGATAATAAGTTTCAATTTTTATTTATAATTACAAAATAGTTTTGCAACAATATCGATTTGAGTGGGTAAATACAAAATTATACCATAGATTATCAATAGATATGTACGGCTAGAAAATTGAAAATAAAAGAAGAGCAGGAGTACTGCCTGTGAAGAAAAACAGGAGCATCGCCTACAAAAAAAAGGAATTAACGAAAAAAAACTAACACCATCACTTAAATATACTAAAATCTTGATATCATCTATATTCTTTTATTTTTTTCCTTTGTGAGCTTGATGTCCTTTGTGCAAGTGCTCTTTGCTTACACCTCTTGCCCCTGGGATGTTTCAGATATCCTTCATGCTCTGTGCTATGCTAATCCTGTAGATCCTGTTAATCCTGTCAAATAAAAACCAGACAGGATCACAGGATTAGCAGAATCATCACATAGTCGATTCATATATCGACTTAATAATTTTTTCTGTGATATTGGCAGGAGTAATTTTTAAATCTTCTTTAACTATAACTTTCTTTACAAAAATATCCAGCTCAGAACTCTCTACACCATAATCAGTTAATTTATGGCTTATCTTTAGACCATCCAGGAATGCTTCAACACCTCCCACAGTTTCAAATAACTGTTCAATGACAGCCACTCTTTCTTTAATAGTGGAAGATTTGCGCATAAATTTAAGAAAAGCTGGTAATAATATGCCGTTTGCCTTGCCGTGAGGCACTCTATGCATTGTTGTTAGCGGATAGGCCATGGCATGCAGTAAAATTGTACTACAATGAGCAATAGCCATACCAGCTAATAATGAAGCATATGCCATCTTCTCCATAGCATCTTCATTATGTTTAATTGCTGGTGCCAATGCTTCAAGAACCAGCGGAATAGCCTCTAATACCATGGCATCAGTAAAAGGTTGAGCATCTTTGGAAAAATAAGCTTCAATTGCATGTGTCAATACATCAAGGGCAGTATTCGCAATAACAGTCTTGGACACTGTATATGTCAATTCCGGATCAATAATAGAGACTGCAGGAAAAATTTGAGGATGTGAAAAAGCATCTTTTACCTGTTCTTCAGTATCTGTAAATACTGCAAACGGTGTAACTTCACTACCTGTACCGGATGTGGTTGGAATACAAATAATTGGTAATGGATCTGCATCTAAAGGCTCACCAGCCATATATTCCTGCATGGTTTTCTCATTCTTTGCCAGCACGGCAATTCCCTTTGCTGCATCCATGGGCGACCCACCACCCAAGCCTATAATTAACTCTATGTCATCCCTATGAACAACCTCTCGTCCTTTTTCCAATGTCTTGTAGGAAGGGTTCTGTTCTACCTGATTAAATAGAGTCACATGGTAATCCTGCATCTGAGGCAGTATTGCTTCCAATGCCCTGCTTTTCTCAGCCACGCCTTTATCTGTGACTATAAGAATTCTCTTAAACCGATCACCAATAATACTTTGCAAATCCTGAATTCGGCCTTTGCCAAAACGAATCTGAACGGGAAGATGAAACTGAAATGATACCATAATTGCTCCAATGTGTAAATACTATCCGTCAAATCGGATATTATATTATTTATTGAAAGTGACTTCTTATTATAAAACTATGAAAGTCAAAGAAATCAAACTTCGAATCAACATTACTATTTTATGCTGATATATATTTTTATCAGCACAATAAGATAGCTAATATACGATTTTTTTTGTTAAAAAACAAATTTATGAGGAAATTATATGAATTTTGAGGTGAAATTAATTTTTAATCTCTAATATTTATTTACATTTGCTACAATAATTTTGATTTATTCCAACCCATAACAAGATTAATATAAACGGACTCTGCGAAAAAACAGAGTCCGTTTCAACATTTTTTAACCCATAATCTCTTTTATAGTTTTACCGAGTCTGGCAATTCCCTCATTTATTTGCTCAATGGATGGGAATGAATAATTCAAACGTAATGTATTTGATCCGCTATTGTCACAATGGAATGGTCTGCCAATTACATAGGCCACATTATTTTTAATAGCTTTCATAAAAATATCTTTAGCATCGACATTTTCCGGTAACCTGACCCAAAGGAACATCCCCCCCTTTGGTTTTGACCACCAAAGCTCGCCGGGCATTTCCCGTTCCATTGCAGCAAGCATTGCATCACGTTTTGGCCCATAACAGGCTATAGCATTTTCAATTGCCAATTTCATTCTGCCTTCTTTAAGGAAAGTGGCCATGATAAGCTGATTAAATGAAGGTGTACAAAGATCTACAGACTGTTTAAGTGTTACAAATTTTTCTATCAATTCAGGATGAGCTAAAATCCACCCCATGCGCATACCGGGAAAAAGCATTTTCGAGAATGTTTTAAGCATTATCACGCCCTTACCCTCTGAAAGTTTCCATATTGAGGGTAATACCTCTCCTGAAAAGCTCAGTTCACGATAAGGAGAATCTTCTACAATCAACAGACCTCTGTCTCGGGCAATCTGCAATAATTCTTTTCTTCTTTCAAGACTCATGGAGATACCAGTTGGATTTTGAAAATCAGGAATAGTATATATGAAGCTTGGTTTCTTACCTTCCTGTTCCAATTTATCAAGAACCTCCCGTAATGCATTCATATCCATGCCGTCTTCATCAATAGGTACACCACGCATATCAGCACCACACCGACGAAATGTTTGAATTCCACCCATATATGATGGCTTTTCAATTACAATTACAGAGCCTTCATCTAAAAACAGCATTGAAATAAGATCAATCCCCTGTTGAGAGGAAGATGTAATACAGACTTCTTCAGTAGTTGCCGGATCATCATATGCATTCATATGATCAACCAGGGCATCTAACATTTCAGCTTCACCATGCGTGGGTCCATATTGTAATGCAAGATATCCCTTTTCTTCCAGTACCTGATTAGTAATTCTGGCAATATCCTTTACTGGAAATAATGAAGCATCCGGCAGACCTCCACCAAATGAAATAACACCAGGTTTCCGTGTCCATTTAAGTATCTCTCTGATCTCTGATTTCACTAGTCTGTCTGAGACAGCTGAAAACTGATAATCTAATTCCATATAATATTCCCTTTATTGAGAGAGTGAATATGATAATGTTAATATGCTCGTCTATATTAAGCCATATCAACAGAAAGTAGAAAAATTTGCAGCATTAAAAGCCACAGTAGAATATAAGGAAGGAATTGCATGGTTGCAAACATGCAATCAAAAAAACGTTTTTGCTACACCGATCATTCAACCCAGTAAAAAAATACGTTTAATTTGTTATACCAGCTCTACAATTATCTTAATTTCTGCTCCAAGGTTCCTTTTAACGGGGCATGTTTCGATAGCTTTTAAAGTCTTTTTTCTTAATGAATCTTCAATCTCATTTGGATGTGAGATCTTAGTTGAAACAGTCATATGCATACATAAATTAAAATCAAGGGCCATTAATTATCAAACATATATTGAAATATTTTACCCGTAAATCCGACTGCCCAACCATTACGCTCATCAGTAAAGCATAAGTCACGAAAATGTTCAGTATCATCTTCATATTGAATATGCCATGAGCTACCGCCATCAAATGTAAATAAAATTTTACCGTTTCCTGCAATCCAACCTATATTTCTATCAATAAATATAATTGAATGAATCATTGAACAAGGTACAATTGCTTTGGTACCCCAGAACAAACTTGCATCTTTCATATAATATACTGGATTGTCTCTAGGCCATGCACCTGCATACCATCCCACTATCCAACCATGATTTTTGTCAATAAAAAAAATATCATCACAAACAATTGCCTCATGATCATCTATTGTTGGTATTAAGATGCTTTCCCAAGACAGGCCCCCGTTTGTAGTATGCAGGGCAATTTTATTTGTCGTAATTGCCCATCCTTCATCTTTATTTAAAAATTGTATCCCTGTAATCGCCCAATGCGTATGACTCTCTTGACGGGTCCATGAATCCCCGGAATCCGATGTATGCCAAATGCCTCCCCGACTATCTGCCACCCACCCTATTTTTGCATCAATAAAATGTAATGACATAAATGTTTTTAATGTATCACTAAAAATCTCTATTGCGATCCAGTCTTGTCCTCCATTTACTGTTTTCAACATTGTATTATTTGATCCGGCAATCCATCCTTCATTTTCATTGACAAACTGAATGTCATTTAATTTATATGACACACCACTTACCTGTTTATTCCAAGTTTTGCCCTGATCAATTGTACATATAATCATTCCGGAATCTCCAACAGCCCATCCAACATTTTCATTGATGAAATCTATAGCACTAAAATTTCTTTCAACTGGGAATTCATATACAATATCCCAAGTATTTCCCACATGGTTACTAAGATCAAATGGTGATGAAGATTTTTTACAATTTAATATTAATGATATAGTGATTATGACAAAAAGTAGGTTTCTGTTTTTCATATCTTATTCGTCTTTTTAGGTTTCTTTTGGCTCATGATAATTATCATGGGCCGATTTATGGAAGGTTTTTTATCCCACTAATCTGGCAGGGAGAAATACTCTATCACTCACAATTGCTTTTGGATCAAATATAAACTTACATTTGCTCAATTTCCTTAAAGCAGTATTTCCGATCTTCCATTTTTAACACATATCTTTTTCGCTAATTACTTCCGGCCAAATACTAATTTTATGGAAAATACAGATAGTCCCGGCTCTGCCTCCGGCCATACTCCACGTCCTGATTTGCCGCAGGGCCGTTGGTCGAGGATGAAGTTTATTCGTTATGCTTCAAACACACAATTATAATTCACTCTGAACTACACTTAATTTATAAACCGCTGGAATAAACCCCTTGAAACCCTGAGGCATATCATATGGATCAGCAAAAAGACCTTCTTTTACTAATTCGCGATTTGCCACACCAAAAATATAATGCCAAATCATATAAAAACTTTTATCCAGTTTAATTCCATATTGATTGGGTGAAAGGTCTGCTATTTTTTCACAAAAAACACCATAACGATCAGCAAGCCATTTAGTCATTACTTTTCGCCCAATAAGTCGTAGCTTGACAACCATTTGCTTATCACGTTCAGTTAATATTGGAATTATTGCATGATATTTACCACTTGTTTCATTCACATAATTCAGGCCTAATAGTAAATCAAGATTTGATTCAACAACGTTTTCATCAAAACCTGTTGATTTTATTAATTGAGATATAGATTTGGATCCGTCACGAAATTCAAGCATAATAATCCCAGTAATATTACGAAGCGATTGACGGGCAGCTTCTGTTAACTGTGAGCCCAAAGGATTATTGACATCAGTGTCAAATTGCCAAAGAATATCAGGAAGACCATTTCTGGGTAGTGCGTAGTGATCCCCAAAAGTTGTTACTGTTATATCATCATGATTATTATGACTCCCCCAGTAAAGTTCTCGGACATTTTTCTTTGGGGTAGGCTGTTCGGCCGTAGGAAAATAAGTGTCACTACTTGAAACATATAAATAACCTTTTTCTTCCATGAGATTAAGTCCGTCCCAATCAAGTGATACACAGCCAAGAATAAAGTAAGCCATCGCTTGCCAGTCAACATGCGGCATATCATGAATTGAAAGAAGTTCTCTAATATCAGATTTATATTCTAGCAATTCCTGGGCGAGTATTGACCCCTCTTTCTCAGCAGCACTATAAATCAATTTCATATCGTTATGGGTTAGCAGCGAAAATGACAATTGATATTTTTCACTCTTTTTGTGAATGAGACCCAATCTTATAAGTTGATCTATTGTAATATTTGTATCATTTAATGCGGTTAATAGATATTTTTCCGATTGTGGATTATGTGAAAGATCTAAAAGCAACTTTTGTACACTTATATTTTTCATCACGCTTCTAAACTGTTGCCCCAATTGTGAAGAACCATTATAGTTATATTCGAGAATATTCTCTTCACTCTTTATCTGAACATCTTCTGAGCAGCTCATGAAAAGGATGGATAAAAATATCAACATTACAAAACATAACATATTATATTTATTTTTCCGTAACATATTTCCTCCTTCTGTAAGTATAAAATGTGTCTCATTTGCGTCGCCACAAGATACTATCCCAAAGCTCGGTTAATAATGAAAACGAATTCTGCGAAACCGTCCACAACATCTTTTCGCCGATGGACGGCGATAGCCGTCCTCTTGAGAATGGAAAAATGAAACAGATTCGTAACGGCAGTGACAAATACAAATAGCCCCCACACCTCTGGCCTCCTCCACGTCCCGATTTGCCGCTGTACCGTTGGTCGAGGGTGAAGCTTATTCGTTAGAAGTCTTTAATATGTCCCATGTCAAGGGCGGGCCTTTTCTACTCTCTGTGTTATTGTGTTTTTTTAATAAGTTCTATCCCTTTATCTGTAATCTTTATTTTACCCAATTTATATAGCCTTCCGATTGCTTGCTTAAAAACTTTTTTACTCACTTGAAACTCATTTTCTATATCTTTAGGGGAACTTTTATCGTTAAACCCACTTTTCCCACCAGCTGTCTTAAGATGTTCCAGGATTTTGTCAGTAGTAGAAAAAACATGCTTGCCTTGGCGCGGCTGAAAGGAAATATCTATCTTTCCATCTTCTCTAACAAATTTTATATATGCTTTGAGTTTTTGGCCTTCTTGGTACTCTTTATAAACCTGACCTCCATAAACCAATCCTATATACTCATCATTTATCGCTACTTTTATTCCCAAATCTGTAAAAGCATATATCTCTACATCTACTTCCTGCCATTCAGTAAACACTCCAGGCCCAACTGTTTCTTTCAAATGCTCATAATTATTTTTCATTTGTCCACCTTAATTTATGTTTCATGATTTATCTATTTGCTTCTAACCCGTTAGCATAATTGGTGTGGCAACAAGACACGATCCCGAAGCTGCGTTAATTGTTGATCCGCATCCAGCGGAACTGTCCGCAACTCGAATTTTTCATGGGCGGTTGTGGCCGTCCACTTGGGAATTAAAACATGAAAGAGATAACTCACTGCCACATCCATTTCCGGGTAGAAGCAGCCGACGTACCCGGCCGCTCCCCCCACAGACCCGTACGTGAAGATTTCCCTCATACGGTTCCTCAGTTCTGATTTCTCAGAAACCAAACAGGCACGACCCTGTTTGGCGCATAACGTTAGCTACCCTTTTGGCAAAACTTAAATTCTGTGAACTATCCTGGGCAGTGGCAACGGAAACACTTTAAGTATCTTTTCCTCAAATACTTCATATGTGATGTAACTATTCCGACTACGTCTGCCAAGCCAGCGACGCCATGCCTCAAGTACGTACTCATATATCACTTCCAGCATCTTATAGTTGCCTCTGATACCGTAATACTGATAATGACCTCTAAGCTTGGAGCTGATTATTCTATACTGCTCGGGAAGATCGTAATGTCGTTGATCCCGACACCAGCACCAGATTGCTTTCGTGGCCCGTCGTACCCGTTTTGACGATGTCTTACGCTTGATTATCCACTTTCCTTGTCTGGACTTCCCCCAGTAATGGGTAAATCCCAGAAAATCGAACGTGTGCTTTTGTTTTCCTTGTCCGTTTCTTCTCTCAGACGAACCAAAATCTACAAGTACCGTTTTCTTTGGATGAATTGTCAGATGGTATCGATTAAACCGTTTCGGAAGCACTGTCATTATTCTTTTGACATCTGTTTCCAGTTCACAGCCGATTATAAAGTCGTCTGCAAACCGGATCAGGAAGCTGCGTCCTTTCAACCTCGGTCGTATCTCATTGACGTACCACTCGTCCAATACATGATGGAGAAATATATTGGCTAAAAGAGGAGATATTACGCCGCCTTGAGGTGTTCCATCTTCAGGGCGTGTGAGATCCCCGTCTTCTACTACTCCGGCTTTCAGCCACTTGCCAATCAACCGGGTTAATCCGCCATCTTTGATTCGTTTCTTGTTGATCTCTTGCAGTACGCTGTGATTCAAACTATCGAAAAAACTTGCTCACGTCCGCATCCACTATCCATCGGATATTCTGCTTGTAGCATTGTTCTCTGACTTCTTTTATGGCTTGGTGAGGACTATGTCCTTCACGGAAACCATGGGAAAAATCATGAAAATCTTGCTCATAGATTGCACTCATGACCATGCTTACCGCACGCTGCACAATCTTATCCTCAAATGTTGGTAAACCGAGAGGACGCTTGCTGCCGTCATCCTTATCAATCCAACACCGTTTGACCGGGGGAGCTTTATAGCTGTTCTCCTTCAGTCTGCGGTGAAGATCAACTAAATTGGCTTCAAGATTTTTGCCGTATTTTGCAGCCGTGATGCCGTCTACGCCTGTAGCACTATCCTTACGGGTCTTCTTAAAAGCTTCTCTGAGAAGATCTACGTCTATCAAGTGGGCAAGCGAGGTGAATATCCTGTCTGGATGCTGCTTTGCCTGTTCTGCTAGCTGGTGAAGTTTTGCTGAGATGGTTTGTGATCTCCGAGTATCTCCCATAGTTCCTTTCACCAAGATGTTATGCCCGGCTTCTCCTTCGCTATAGTGGGTCGCTTGGGTCTCACTTCCCCACCTTATCAGTCAGTACAAGCTTCTCTGACTTGCGCTACTATGATCCACTAAGACTGCCAAATGTCCGTTTCGGGTCACTTCGCTCCTCGCTCGTTCACCGATACCATGCTACTTGTCTCTTGTTCGTGTGTTTCCATTTACTGGACTCGTTAACTGGCGGACAAGCTGCCATTTAACACCAGGGCGTGTTGGTCAACCGGTAGGCCCCTGTTTCCGGTTTTCGTTTACATGGAGACATCTGGCTCTCCCAAGTTCCCAGG
>JAGLOF010000059.1 GCA_023139105.1 bacterium | reverse complement strand
GGGAGAGCGGTACGTTCGCAACGTACAGGCCGGCGGTTCGATTCCGCTCTGCTCCACAGCGCAGACAACTGTTCTAATTAAATTTTGCAGCTCGATTCCGGTAGTTGTCGTTGATGGTCTGAGTCCCGCGCAATGTGCGACTGCCGAACTCCGTCAGGACCGGGAGGTAGCAGCGGCAAGCAGTTTTAACATGTGCCGCGGAGTCGCTTGGCTGGAGTCAACTACCGGAATGGAGCTGTAATCTATTGTCTCTATTGTAGATGATCAGCCATTTTTTTTAATATGGACCTCTAATATGACATATTTGGTGTTAGCAAGAAAGTGGCGTCCCAATACATGGGATACAGTAATTGGGCAGGATCATGTTACTCATACATTGCGCAATGCCATCATACACAATCGTCTTGCTCATGCATACCTTTTCTCCGGACCACGTGGTGTCGGTAAAACTTCGGCTGCCCGTATTTTAGCTAAATCTCTTAATTGCGAAAATGCTGTTAATAGCTCACCTTGTAATGAATGCAGTAGCTGTATTGAGATTTCAGAAGGCCGAAATGTTGATGTGCTGGAAATTGATGGCGCATCTAATCGTGGCATTGAGGAAGTTCGTAATCTGAGAGAGAATATTAAATATATACCCGCACACGGTAAATACCGGATTTACATTATCGATGAAGTTCATATGTTAACAATGCAGGCTTTTAATGCATTGCTTAAGACATTGGAAGAACCCCCCTCTCATGCTCTGTTTATATTTGCAACAACCGAACCGCATAAATTGCCTGCTACAATTATTTCACGCTGTCAGCGTTTTGATTTCAAACGAATAGGGCTAGATGAAATTGTTGCACATTTGAGCAAGATATGTGAAGCTGAAGGTGTTGCTATCGATGCAGAAGCTCTTCAATTGATTGCCCGTAAGGCAGATGGCGGCCTTAGAGATAGTCAGTCTATTTTAGATCAATTAATATCTTTTTCTGATAAACATATTACCGTTGAACAAGTAATCCTGGGCCTTGGTCTTATTGATCAGGAACTTTTTTTTGATCTGGGTGAGGCCATCTTGAATAAAGATCTGGCCAAAGGTTTAAATCTGGTTGAAAGCATTGTATCTTCCGGATATGATATTGATGAGTTTTTAAGCGGAATGGCAGAGCATTTGAGGAACTGGCTGCTTGTCAGGTCTCTGAAGTCAACAGATCTGATTGATGCTTCCGATGATCAGAAAAAACGTCTTGGAGAAGTGGCAGATAAATTGGAAGAAGGTGATTTACTCCGGCTTATTCAGATAATTATCGATACACGTATGTCTTTGAAACGTGTTGAAAATCCACGTCTGATTCTGGAGATTGCTGTTGTAAAGATGATTCAAATGGAAAAAACCGTAGCCTTGCAGGATCTGTTAAATATTTTGGGAGGGAGTGCGCCCAAAGTAAGAACGAGGGAGGCAGCATCTGCCCCGAGGGCTGCCGCGCCGGCTGTTTCAACTGTAGCTCCTGCTAATACCGTTTCGCCGGCTCCCAAGGTTCAATCTACGGAGCAAAAAAAAAATCAGCCCATAACCCTTGACTCTGTTAAAGCAAGATGGCCAGAAGTAATTCGTCAGGTTAAACATAAAAAAGTGACAGTAGGTGCGTTTCTACAGGAAGGTATTATTAACGCTGTAGATGTTAATGGCATTGAATTGGCATTCGGTGATAATACCGGATTCCATATTGATGTCATTAAGCGGGCGGCACCATTAATTAAAGATGTATTATTAGACGTTTTTGGCAGCTCAATCTCTTTCAGATGCATAAGGAAAAAGGGGCTGCCAACTGCTGATTCTATTCCTACAAGCAAAGAAGAAAAGGTTCAGCAACTTGAAAAATTAGAGAATGAACAGCCTATAATTCAAAAAATAATAGAGACATTCGACACAGAACTTGTCGACTAGTAACGGAGGACATTATAATGTTTAAGGGAAATATGGCCGGACAGTTTGCCATGTTGCAAAAAATGCAGAAAGAGATGGAAAAAGTTCAGGCGGCACTGGAGGATATGACTGTTGAAGCTACATCAGGTGGCGGAATGGTGACTGTTGTGATGAATGGTCAACAGAAAATCAAATCTATTAAAATTGATGCAGAGGCAGTTGACCCTGAAGATGTGGAAATGCTTGAAGATTTGATTGTTGCAGCTGTAAATCAGGGGCTGGAAAAGTCTAAGGAAATGGCTCAGGAAGAGACATCCAAAGTTGCCGGTGGTATGCTGGGAGGTCTTCCGGGTGGATTAAAAATTCCCGGTTTAAGCTAAATTCCGATGAAGTATTCATCCAAAAGTCTGGAGCGTCTGATTGAGGCCTTTAACCGGCTTCCGGGCATAGGCACCAAATCTGCTCAACGCATGGCTTTGTATCTTCTTGAAACCAGCCGTGATGAATGTGAAAATCTGGCAAAAGCCATAATCGATCTTAAAGATATGGTAGGGCATTGTTCACGATGTTTTAATTTGACAGAAGATGATATATGTGATATATGTTCTGATGTCAGGCGGAATCAGAAATTGATTTGTGTTGTTGAAGAACCAAAAGATCTTTTGGCTATAGAACGTACAGGTGTTTACCGTGGTGTTTTTCATGTTTTGGGTGGGGCACTTTCACCGTTGGAAGGCGTAGGAGAATCAAACCTGCGTATTCGGGAACTTATGTTGAGAATTGATAGTGGTGCAGATGAGTTGATTCTTGCTACAAATCCGACGGTTGAGGGTGAGATGACGGCCGCACATCTTGCCAAATTATCTAAAGACAAGGTGAAAGTAACAAGAATTGCCAGGGGCATACCCTATGGTGGAGCCCTTGAGTTTAACGATGCTGTCACAGTTGCAAAGGCAATGGAAGGACGCATTGACCTTTAAGCTTTTTTTTACTATATTCAATGTATAGTCGGAATATATGAAACTTGATATTTTTTAAGGACTGAATAAATTTAATATGAGTTTGCCCAATCAACTTACATTACTCCGTATTGTACTGACCCCGGTTGTCGCTTGGATGCTTTTCCGTGAGACTTATTCATGGAAGATGGCGGCATTTGCTGTCTATTTTATTGCTTCCTTAACAGATTGGTATGATGGTTATGTGGCGCGTAAATGGGGTATTGTAACAAAATGGGGTAAGTTTCTTGATCCGTTAGCAGACAAGGTGTTAGTATTATCCACTATGGCATGTTTCAGTTTATTGGGCTATTTCCCAATGTGGATGGTTGTCGTTGTCCTGGTACGTGATATCGGTATCACTATTTTAAGAACATATGCACTGATAAAGGGGCGCCAGGTTGTAACAAGCTTACTGGCAAAGGCCAAGACATTTTTCCAGATGAGTGTTATTTATCTTATATTTTTTCTGCATCTTCTGGCTGATCATCAAAATAGTAGTTTATTAAATAAAATTTTACTATGGTGTCAATCCATAAATCTGGTAATTGGGCTAATGGTGTTGGTTGTCTTTCTTACGATTGTTTCAGGCATTACGTATTTTATAGTTAACAGACGTCATGTTAGATCAATGAGCGTAGAACTCTTCCGTATTTTTATCCCATCTAATTAAAATAAAGGAATACTGGATGCAATGGATCCAACGTTTTATTGCGACAGGAGCCTTCTCCGGTTATTCTCCGACAGCACCGGGTACTGTAGGAACTATCTTGTTTCTTCTTGCGTTCTTACTTATTCCCGGATTACACGGACCTGTATTATGGGCAGTAATTGTCGTGCTTTTTGTCTTGGGTGTATGGTCGGCAACGGGTGTTGAGGCCATTCACGGCCATGATGCACAGCAGATTAACATTGATGAAATGGTCGGCATGGCTATTGCTCTAATCATGTTTCCCGCCGGTCTGGCGTGGTATTGGACGCTTTTACCATTTTTGCTGTTTAGATTATTCGATGTCCTTAAGCCATTTCCTATAAATCGCCTTCAGAATTTATCTAAAGGATGGGGCGTAATGATGGACGATGTGCTGGCAGGTGTTTATGCCTGGATTGTTTTTCAATTCCTCTATAGCATGTTTATCCGTGGTTTTGTCACTTGAATGCATCGTTGATATCTATTGGTGATGAGATACTTACAGGCTTTATAATTAATTCAAATGCAGCTTTTTTAGGTGGTGAACTGACTAAAGCCGGTATTGAAGTTGTATACACTGAAGTAATCGCCGATGCTCCTGCAGCAATAATATCTTCACTGGAACGTCAGGTAGCACAGGTTGACTATGTAATTGTCACAGGTGGATTAGGTCCGACATCAGATGATATAACCAAAGATATTGTTGCCGATTTTTTTGGGACAAGGCTTCAGAGAGATTCTGCTGTACTGGCTTCTGTTGAACAACGTTTCAGGCATATTGGACGCAAATTAACTGCACTCAACCGTGCTCAGGCAGATGTACCGGAAACAGCTGAAATTCTTCCAAATCATCTGGGGACTGCGCCCGGTATGCTCCTCCGTAAAGATGGTACATGTTTTATATTCCTGCCAGGTGTACCCTATGAAATGAAAGCAATATTTTCCGATTCTGTTATGCCGCACATTCTTTCCAGCATGGAGGGAAGGCCCAGAGTGGTATATCGTGTGTTGAGGACAACGGGTATCGGAGAATCTACCTTATTTGAAAGAGTGCAGGATTTCGAAGCTAAATTCCCTCACTGTTCTTTAGCCTTTTTACCGCAGCGAACCGGTGTTCAGATGAGAATCAGGATCACTGCTTCTACAGATTCGGAGGCACATTCCAATCTTGATACGGCTGAATTATTTTTGACGGAAAAAATAGGTAGATATTTTATTGGAACCGGAGATATCAGTCAGGAAGAAATAGTTGGACAGCTGCTTGTTGAACGCTCTGAGACTCTGGCTCTGGCAGAATCATGTACAGGCGGATTACTTGGTCATCTTATCACAAATATATCCGGTTCATCAAAATATTTTCTTGGCGGTGTGATGAGCTATTCCAATACATTGAAAGTAGATCTGACGGGTGTACCCGAGTCCGTTATCATAAAGTATGGCGCAGTAAGTGAAGAAGTGGCCACTGCTATGGCCATTGGTGTTCGGGAATATTGTAATGCCGATTGGGGGCTCTCTATTACAGGTATTGCAGGCCCTGGTGGCGGCTCAGATGAGAAACCCGTTGGCCTTGTTTTTATCGGATGCGCCAATGCCGCAGGGTGCAGGATCTTGCGCACACAGTACTCTGTTGACCGACTGTCAAATAAAAATAAATTTGCACAGGCCGCGTTAAATTTTCTTCGTATGGAACTTCTTAATTGTTAACAATTCCAGTTTGATTCTTTATCCAAATTTATTATCTTTAAGATTAAGTCTTCTACCGGCATAATTACCGGTTTTCACCTATTTTGAAAGAAGTAAAATGGTCAGAACTTTTGTTGCTGTATATATTCCTGACAGACTTGTCCGTGAAGCCGCTAACTATCAGGAATATTTGAAAAAACTTGATACAGGTGTTCGTTGGGTAAGACAGGAAAATTTGCATATCACACTTAAATTTTTAGGTGATGTAGATGCATCCCGCATTTCAGAACTTAACTATGCACTTAAAGCTGCCTTGTCTTCAGAGACATCATTCTCCGCAAGTCTTGAGGGTTGCGGTACCTTTCCGCAGACACGATCACCAAGAACAGTATGGCTGGGATTGGCACAGGGTGCATCCCGGCTTATCCGTCTGGCCTCCAGGGTTGACACAGCTATATCAGGATTAGGCTTTCAACGTGAGCTTCGTTCTTTTAAACCGCATGTGACTATTGGCCGGGTTAAATCTACCAGAGGAATCAGTGCTTTATTGGATACTATGCACATGCATCCCTTTGATGGTGGTAAATTTTCAGTGGATACAGTTTATTTGATGAAGAGTCAGTTAACAGAGGCAGGTGCGGAGTACTCTATACTGGAAACGTTTAATTTGAGAGGATAGATCTAATGGCAAACTTCAGTGAAGACAAAATGAAAGCCCTGGATATGGCCTTAACGCAGATTGATCGGCAATTTGGCAAAGGTTCGGTTATGCGTCTTGGTGATCATGAATCAAAGAACCAGGTTCCATCAATCTCAACAGGATCAATTTCATTGGATCTGGCTCTGGGTGTAGGTGGTGTGCCTCGCGGTAGAATTATAGAAGTGTTTGGCCCGGAATCATCGGGTAAGACTACTCTTGCCCTTCACATTATTGCAGAAGCACAGAAGCAGGGCGGCATTACATCTTTTATTGATGCAGAACATGCATTAGATCCAGTTTATGCCCGTGCTTTGGGTGTGCAGACTGATGATTTGCTGGTCTCACAGCCGGATACAGGTGAACAGGCTCTGGAGATAACCGAGACACTGGTACGTTCCGGAGCAATTGATCTCATTGTGATAGATTCTGTTGCCGCATTGGTACCGCGAGCTGAGATTGAGGGTGAGATGGGTGATTCTCAAATGGGTCTTCAGGCACGGCTCATGAGTCAGGCTATGCGTAAGTTGACAGGAGCAATTTCCAAATCAAAAACCTGCGTACTCTTTATTAATCAGATACGTATGAAAATAGGTGTCATGTTCGGTAATCCTGAGACTACTACAGGCGGAAACGCTCTTAAATTTTATTCATCGGTCCGTATGGACATAAGGCGTATCGGTGCTATAAAAGATGGTCAGGATATTATTGGAAACCGGACCAAGGTCAAGGTTGTCAAGAATAAAATTGCTCCGCCATTTAAATTGGCAGAATTTGATATTATGTATGGTAAGGGTATATCGCTGACTGGCGATGTATTGGATCTGGCTGTTGATAATGAAATTGTTGAAAAATCCGGTGCATGGTATTCATATGGTGAGGACCGTATAGGTCAGGGCCGTGAGAAAACCAAGAAGTTCCTGGAAATGGAAGAGAATCAAGACATTTTCAACAAGATCTATAAAGATTTAAAGATTAAACTTGGAATGCCTGTTCCTGAAGATTCAAAAGAAGTCAAAAAGACTAAAGCTGTCAAGGCAGGCAAGTCCGCACAGGCTGAACTCATAGAATAATCTTCAGAGTAACTGTAAATGGAGAATAAACAAACGGTCATTACGCGGATCGAGGCTCAAAAAAAGCGTAGGGATAGAGTCAATATTTATCTTGACGGAGAATTCGCATTTGGGCTGTCCCATGAAGTATTAGTGAGATTTGATATTGCCAGGGGCGATCAAATTACACCGGGCCGTTTGGCAGAGATCCAGGCTGCAGAAGCTGTTCAATCGACCAAGGCAAAGGCTCTGGCCTTAATAGGGTACAGACTCCGTAGTATTGAAGAGATAAGAAAAAGACTTACGGAAAAGGACTTTCCCGGTGCAGCAATAGATCAGGCAGTGGAAGATCTTATTCGTGTAGGCCTGCTTAATGACAGGCAATATGCCGAAGCATTCATTCGCACGCGTATGATTCAAAGACCCAGTGGTGAGAGACTGCTGCGGCAGGAGCTTAGACAGAAGGGTGTTGGTGAAGCGGATATTGATGCTGCACTGGATTCAACCCTGGCTGAATTGAATATTCATGATATAGTCAGTGAATTAGCAGCAAAACGCAGCCGTCAGCTTCCTGCTGACAAGTTAAAAGCAAGAAAGCGGCTGTCTGATTTTCTGCTGAGACGTGGTTTTTCCTGGGATGTGGTTAAGCCTGTTGTTGATGAAATTGTGGTAAAGATCGCAGATTGATTATTTGAAAATAGGTTTCATATTAAGATTAATGGAATGTTGGAGCAAACCCAAATGAGTTCATTAGATCAGTTGACAATTAAAGGTTTTAAATCAATCAAAGAACTTGTTGATTTTGAGTTGACTAATCTTAATATTATTATTGGTGGTAATGGTGCCGGCAAAAGTAATCTTATTAGTTTTTTTCGTATGTTACGAAAAATAATTGAAGGCGATTTAAATAATTTTGTTTTGCATAGTGGTGGTGCTGGAGATTTGCTTTATAATGGGCGTAAGATCACAAAAGAAATGGAATTTGTAACAATGTTTGGTGAACGGGGTTACCGATTCAAACTGACTCCAACACCTTCTGATATGTGCGCGTTATCTTGTGAGGCACGTTATTACAAACATAATAGTAGGTGGTGGGAGCTAGGTGATAGTGATGGAAGTGATTCATTACTTGTAAAAGAAGCTAATGCGGGCAATTCTGATAGTAGATATAGTAAACCTGTTTATGATACAATCTCATCATGGCAGATTTATCATTTTCACGATACCAGTGAAAATGCTGCAATGCGTCATACTGAAATTATACAGGATTGTAAATATTTACGTACAGATGCTTCCAATATAGCTCCTTATTTATTACATTTAAAAATTAATTTTTCGCATGAGTATCAGGATATTTTAAATGCTATTTATATGGTGATGCCATTTTTTGACGACTTTATTTTAGAGCCGGTTGAATTTGGCAAGAGGCAGAAGGTTAATCTTCAGTGGAATCAAAAAGGATCAGATTACCCTATGCAGCCCCACCAATTTTCTGATGGCTCTATAAGATTCATTTGCCTTGCAACAGCACTTCTTCAACCAAATCCGCCATCAACTATTCTTATTGACGAACCGGAACTGGGCTTGCATCCCGCAGCTATTTCAATTCTTGCCGAACTTATTCAAGATGCCTCAAAGCGAACACAGATAATTGTGGCAACGCAATCGTCAGCATTTATTGATAATTTTGAAATTAAAGATATTGTGGTAGTCAATCGTAAAAATGGATATTCAACTTTTGAACGACTTGAAGAAAAGGGTTTTATTTCCTGGCTTGAAGATTACTCGGTTGGTGAACTCTGGAAAAAAAATGTAATTTCCGGTGGTCCTGTATATGAGTAATTTTATTAATATAGTAGTCATAGTTGAAGGGAAAACGGAGGAGATATTTATTAAGGACATCCTTGCACCTTATCTCGCTAAAAATAATATTTTTATGACTCCTATTATTATTTCAAAACCAGGACAGAAAGGTGGCGATGTCCGTTTTAGTCGTGCCTTTAATGATATCGAAAAACATTTGAAACAGAGATCTAATACTTACATATCGCTCTTTGTTGACTATTACGGTATCAAGGGTGATTGGCCAGGCATTGATTCGGCGAAAAGCAAAACAATACCTACAGAAATTGCCAAAATCATCAATGACGCCACACAGAAAGCTGTTGACTCAAAATTATGTGATTATGATTCTGAGCGTCGTTTTATACCGAATATAATTGTTCATGAGTTTGAGGCTTTGCTTTTCAGTGATTCCGGGGAACTTGCCAGGCAACTTAATGTTAATAAAAAAGATATTCTTATCATTCTTGAAGAGTGCGGAGAACCGGAAAAGATAAACGATTCATCAAAAACAGCACCTTCAAAACGCTTGAATCATCTTTATAAGCGATATAAAAAGACCAGTACAGGTATTGTAATTGCCAGAGCTATTGGCGTTGAGCGAATGCGTGAACAATGTGTTGTCTTTGATAATTGGTTACAGGTTATTGAAGAAAAAATGAACAGGAATAAACTATTATGATCAGTGCAGCAGAAATCCGTCAATCTTTTCTCGATTTTTTTGCCGAGAGAGACCATAAAATAGTACGGAGTGCTCCAGTAGTACCGCAGGATGATCCCACACTTTTATTTACGAATGCCGGAATGAATCAGTTCAAGGATGTATTCCTTGGCACCGGTACACGTCCATATAAACGGGCAGTTGATTCACAGAAGTGTATACGTGTTTCCGGCAAGCATAATGATCTGGAAGAAGTTGGCATTGATACATATCATCACACCTTGTTTGAGATGATGGGTAACTGGTCATTTGGTGATTATTATAAGAAAGAGGCAATTGAATGGGCATGGGAACTGCTCACAAAGGTTTGGGGCCTGCCTAAGGATAGACTTTATGCAACTGTGTTTCGTGAGGATGATGAAGCTGAGGCTCTGTGGAAAAAGGTAACTGACATAGCACATGGCAATATTATGCGCTTCGATGAGAAAGATAATTTCTGGGAGATGGGCGAGACCGGTCCATGCGGCCCCTGTTCGGAACTTCATATTGATCTGGGTGAAGGCTGTTGTGATATGCAGCATATTAAAGGGCATGTCTGTAATGTTAATGCCGGTTGCTCCCGTTATATTGAACTTTGGAATCTGGTTTTTATCCAGTATTTCCGTGATGGCTCAGGCAGCTTGAATCCGCTTCCGGCTACTCATGTGGATACCGGACTTGGGCTCGAACGTACGGTTGCCGTAATACAGGGCAAGGCTTCCAATTATGATACGGATCTATTCTGGCCACTGATTGAGGAGACTGCAAAATTATCAGGAATGGATCCTGGCAATCCTGAACTGCTTCCGGCCTTCCGGGTCATTGCAGACCATGTTCGCGCTCTGACATTTTCCATAACCGATGGTGCCATACCATCAAACGAGGGCCGTGGTTATGTGCTGCGCCGTATTCTTCGTCGTGGAGCTCGCTATGGACGTCAACTAGGTATGCATGAACCTTTTATTTATCGCCTTGTACCTACACTGGTTGATATGCTTGGCAAGGCCTATCCTGAAATCGGACAACGTTATGAGCATGCAGCCCATGTAATTAAAAATGAAGAAGAACGTTTTAATGATGTACTGGACAGAGGCATTGATATTTTTGAAGAGATGGCCGGCCTCACTATCAAACGCGGTGAGAAAGTAATATCCGGTGAGAACGCCTTTAAATTATATGATACTTATGGATTTCCTCTGGATTTGACACAGCTCATCGCCAGAGAAAAAGGTCTGTCAGTTGATCAGCAAGGATTTAATGACGCTCTGGAGAGCCAGCGGCAACGTGCACGTGAAGCAGGTAAATTTGTGTTGACAGAACAGGGCAATTGGACTGTAGCGTCTGTGGGTAAAGATTCTCTATTTGTCGGTTATGATGTATTTGAGATAGATACAGCTATACGTAAGTATCGAATCGATGATGAGGGTGTAGTCACAATATTGCTTGCCGAGACGCCGTTCTATGCAGAGTCAGGTGGTCAGGTAGGTGATCAGGGTGAAATTAACGGTAAAGATTATAAAATTACTGTAGAGGATACTCAAAAGCTGGGTGATGCATACATCCATATGGGTAGATTCACAGAGGGTGATGAGATCACTACTACCGATGTAAAAGCAGTTCTTTCCCAAGACCGGCGTATGGATATCATGCGTAATCACACTGCAACTCATTTGATGCACAGGGCATTGCGAGCTGTATTGGGAGATCATGTAAATCAATCGGGATCCCTTGTTGATGCAGAGCGTATGCGTTTTGATTTTACACATTTTGAGGCAGTAACAGCAGAAGAACTACTATCTGTTGAGAGGCAGGTAAATGAAAAAATACGTGCAGATCTCACACTTGAAAAGTTTGTAACTTCAATAGATGATGCAAAACAGCGCGGCGCTACTGCTCTGTTTGGTGAAAAATATGGTGATGAAGTACGTGTTGTACAGATTGACGACTACTCCATGGAACTTTGCGGTGGTACTCATATCGATCGCACAGGTCAGATTGGTTTTTTCCGTATTATTAAAGAAGAGGGCATTGCAGCAGGTGTGCGGCGTATTGAAGCAATTACAGGGGTTGAAGCAGAAGCTTCTGTCTCTGCCGAACGTAGTCTCTTGTTACAGGTCTCAAATCTACTAAAATGCCGCCAGGATGAATTGCCTGACAAGCTTGCTGCATTACTGGATGAACGTAAACATGCAGAAAAGATTCTGAAGAAGATGCGGGCTGAGGCTCATGGCAATCAAGCCGAATATTTTATGGGACGTGCTATAGATATACATGGTTTTAAGCTTGTGACAGCCATTGTCGAAGGTGAGACCGTGGATGCTATGCGTAATTTAGGCGATAATATACGTAATTCCATTGGTTCCGGTGTTGGCGTTGTCGGAGCGGTTATTGGTGAAAAGGTTAATTTCCTTTGTGTTGTTACTGATGATTTAATAAAAGAACGTGGCCTGAAAGCCGGTGACATTGTACGTGAAATAGCAAAAATTGCCGGTGGTAGCGGTGGCGGTAAACCTCATCAGGCAATGGCTGGTGCCAGGCATGTTGACAAGCTTGAGGATGCAATGAAAGCATCTGAAGGAATTATTAATTCACTATTGGAATAGAGGTTAACTTTTGACAGACTTTAATCAATTGCTTGATAAAGTGAGAGAGAGAGGGTGTGGTCATCTGGTACTGCTTGATCCTGATAAGGGCACACCGGAAGAGCTTGGAAAGACAGGCATGCGCTGTCAGGAGAGTGGTGTTGATGGTTTATTAATGGGTGGCAGTCTCATGGCGGCTGATGGTCTGGATGATTATGTTTCAACATTGAAAAAATGTTGTGACCTGCCGGTCTTTCTCTTTCCCGGTGGATCTTATCAGCTCTCTAAATATGCCGATGGCCTTTTGTTTCTCTCTTTGTTGTCTGGGCGTAATCCTCAATATTTAATAGGTGAACAGGTTATTGCTGCACCCCGTATTAAGGCAATGGGGCTAAAGACCGTAGCCACAGCATATCTTTTAATTGAATCCGGAGCTACTACATCGGTAGGATTTATCAGCAATACACAGCCAATTCCCCGTGATAAAGCTGATCTGGCCGTAGCCCATGCACTGGCTGCAGAGATGCTGGGTTTTACTTGTATCTACCTGGAAGCCGGATCTGGTGCACGGCAGTGCGTACCGGAAAAAATGATAGGGGCTGTTCGCAAGCATGTAGACCTGCCTCTAATTGTAGGTGGTGGAATACGTACTCCGGAAGAGGCTTCAGCATGCGCAAGAGCCGGTGCCGATTTTATTGTCACCGGCACTATAATAGAAGAGACTGACGATAATAATTTCCTCAGGCAACTAACCGATAGTATTCACTGGAAATAGATAGAATGATTGATATACACTCTCATATAATGCCCGGTATTGATGACGGACCTACAAATTGGGAAGAGTCAATAGCAATTCTTCAGGCTGCTATTAATGACGGTATTACAGGTATGGTAGCTACGTCACATGTATTTGATAGATTGGATGCACCACTTGAGAAGCTTTACAGGCACACGTTTAATGAGCTCAAGGAACGGGCTCTGACTGCAGGACTGTCAATAGATCTCTGGCTGGCTTGTGAGTTTCACTGCCAGACTGTAATTAATCTGACGTCACCTTTGCTGACTTTGGACGGCAATGGGAAATATGCCTTGATTGAGCTGCCGATGGCTCAGATTCCAATGGATTTTGGAGATCTGATATTTAATCTTGAACTTCATGGAATAACACCAATTTTAGCTCATCCCGAGAGAAATACTGTGTTGATGCAGAAGCCAAATCTGGCGTTTGACTTGGCATTAAAGGGTGTTCTAATGCAGATTAATGCAGGTAGCTTGATGGGTTATTTCGGAAAAAGAGTACAACAAGTCGCAGAACTTTTTCTTACGCATCATCTATGTCATTTTGTCGCCAGTGATGCTCATTCATCCCGTTCACGTCCACCACATATGGCAGAAGCATATCGTAAAGTAGCAAGATTATATGGTGATGAGATTGCACAAAATTTATTTGTCAAGCATCCAAAAGCCGCTATTCAGGGTGCACCAATTCATACTGTGGCACCAATAGAAATAAAGAGAGACGCAGGTGGTCTGAAGAATCTGTTCTTAAAACGTTTTAGAGGGTAGCATGGAAAAGGAAATTAAACGCCAGCTAAATGTTGTAAGTAGTGTGCATATTAAATTAGCAGAATCTTGCACCGACTCAATTGCCAGGGCTGTAGAATTACTGATTAAGTGCCTCTCTTCCGGTGGCAAGATACTACTGTGTGGCAATGGCGGTAGTGCAGCCGATGCACAACATCTGGCTGCTGAATTTGTTGGAAGATATTTATTGGATCGTAACGCATATCCGGCAATTGCCCTGACAACAGATACATCAATACTGACAGCCGTTGCAAATGATTTTGGATATGATGCGGTTTTTGCCCGCCAGGTTGAAGCCCTTGGAAGGCCGGGAGATTGTCTGATTGGCATCAGTACCAGCGGTTCTTCAGAGAATGTTATTAAGGCAATGGACCAGGCCGCATTGTCCGGGCTGCATACTATTGCCTTAACAGGACCAATGGGCAGTCCAATTTCCATACTGGCAGATATCTCAATTACTGTTGAATCAGAGGAGACGCCAAGGATACAGGAAGCCCATGGCGTAATTGGGCACATCATATGTGATCTGGTTGAAAAGGCACTGGTACAACGAGAGATTTCTGCAGATAACGGAATTTCTGATTAAATTATGCTGCAATTTCTCAATTATTCAATGCTTTTAGGCCTTGCCGGTGCCTCAATCCCCATTCTTATTCATCTCCTGTCGCGTAGGCACAGGGTGCTTATTCCATTTTCCACTTTACGCTTTTTCAAGGCACTTGAGCCGCGGACTCTCAGCTGGCTGCGCCTTAAACAGCGTCTCCTGCTTTTATTGCGTACACTCATTCTGGCAATGCTCGCATTAGCTTTATCTCATCCGTATTGGAGAGATAAAGCCAATAAGGGGCCGGGTAGTCCTGGCGCACATAATGTAGCAATTATTTTAGATCAGTCCCTCTCCATGCAGGCTGGTGGACGTTGGAATGAAGCAAAGGACATGGTCAATACATTTTTAAAATCTCAAAATGATAGAGACCAATATGCACTTTTCTCTATGATAACTCCGGAAGAAACGATCATTGACATATCGCCGGTAGAAATCATGAATAGAATTAAAAAAGTGCAACCGCGATGGCAATCCGGATCTCCCGGTGATATAGTATCCTCTGCCTCTAAATGGCTTTCAGAGAGTTCTGCAAGTGGCAGAGAATTAGTTGTTATCTCAGATTTTCAACATCCTGATTGGCCTGCTGCAATAGCTGATTCGAATCTATCTGACTGTATGATATATGCAATGCCTGTTCATGATCTACACTCTAACCTGGCAATTACACAATTTAGACTCAAAACTCTTGTATATCAACCAGGAATGACTGTTAAAGTTGAAGTAATGGTCTCAAATTATTCTACTGTGCCGGCAGAGGGAATACTTATAAGAATTCAATCAAATGATGATGTAGTTGCACAGAAACAAATCAACTTGGATGCTGAAGCACATAAAATTATCAGTTTTGAAATAGCTTCGCCTGGTGCAGGTTGGTGGCGTTTGCTAGCCTCTATTGAGACAGATGATTTTGTTCAAGATAATCGCCGGTATCTATCACTGCAAATACCCGAAGATAATCAAATATTGTTAATATCCGGAGATCTTGCTGTATCTGCACCAATTATTCTGGCTCTTAATGCAGCAGGATATTCTACTGATGAGAGTAGACTTTCTATAAGAGAGGCCAAAAAAGTATGGCTTCAGGAACTTTCAAATAAGAAAGTTGTAATCCTTCATAATGTGCGGGACATGGATCAATTTGAAGTTGAAGCCTTATCAGCCTTCATCAAAGATGGGGGAGGTCTCTTTATTATTCCGGGTGATAAGAGCAATCTCCGGTTCTGGGATAGCAATGTAACATCTCCATGGAATATTGCGCATATTGGAGCAGTTCTGCATGGACGAGGAGGTATTCTCAAACTTGGAGCCCCACCTGTGAGCTCATCTTTTTTTAAGGGATTGTACACTGAAGGTCATAGAAAGTTTGTGTCTCCGGAGTTTTACCGATTATTGGATATGCAGAATCTTGCCAGTAATGTTCTTCTTTCAACAGAGAATGGATATCCATGGCTTATGCAGCACTCCATAGGTTCCGGCAGAATACTGCTTTTGGCATCGGATATCAGCACAGCATGGACTGATCTTGTGCATATGCCGTTTTTTGCATTTTTAATGCATCGTAGCATTTTCTTTTTAAGTGCTCATCGTCTTGAAACAGCGAGCTCTTTTTATCCGGGTGAGACTGTGCAAATACCCACATATGGAGAAATTCATCCTGAGATGATTCTGCTGGAATCACCCTCCGGAGAATGGCTTATTCCTCATGTTGAGTCTGTTAATGGAGGGGAGAGGCTGATGGCAGGCAGGGCGGAGATGCCGGGCTTTTATACTCTTATGCAAAGAGATACTATTCTGTCTGTCGTATCGATTAATACTGATCCCGTAGAAAGTGATCTGCGTGCGCAGCAACGCGCCTCTTTCAACATGAACAACAATTCTGCCGGATTGCGATGGATAGATTCTGTTCAAGAGATAGACCGGGTTCTGGAGATGGAAAGAAGTGGTATTTCCTTTGTACCATGGATCTGGTTTTTTATATCACTACTTGTTGTCACAGAAATGTTATTGGCAGGCAGCATACGCCAAAAGAGTTAAATGTTTAATAGCGGAAACAACATAGTATACGTTTTCGTATTCTCAGCATGAATATATTTATTTTTGGAAAGGAGACCGATTACGGAACCGGTCATAATAAAAAAAGCTGTCGAACGTGTAATCATTGTCGGAGTTGTTTTGCCAGGTTTTACCAGGCAGCGGGAAGAAGAAAGTCTTGAAGAATTAGCCGCCCTGGCAGATACTGCCGGTGCAAAGGTTGTTGGCCGCATAATACAAAATAGAAGAAATGTTGATCCCGGTACCTTAATTGGAAAAGGGAAAATTCAACAAGTTGCAACAATGGCGCAAGAGTTGGATGCAAAAACAATAATATTTGATGCGGATCTTTCACCTACACAGATGAAAAACCTGGAGAAGTTGATCAATAAGAAAGTTGTTGATCGTAGTGGTTTAATTTTAGATATCTTTGCAGGACGAGCGCGTTCACGAGAAGCACAATTACAGGTAGAGCTGGCACAGCTCAATTATTTCATGCCAAGATTATCCAAATTATGGACACATCTTTCGAGGCAGGAGGGTGGAATTGGTACAAGAGGTCCTGGTGAAACGCAGTTGGAAACGGATCGCCGGGCTATCAGGAAACGTATTCGTCATCTTGATCAGCAATTGGAAAAGATTGGGCGGCAACGTGCAACCAGGCGTAAACATCGGAGTAAATTTATCAAAGTAGCCCTTATTGGTTACACAAACGTTGGTAAATCAAGCTTGATGAATACTCTGGCAGGTGCTGAAACTTTTGTCGAAAACAGACTTTTTGCAACTCTTGATGCTACAGTCCGTTCTGTCTCTCTTGAAGATCATAATGAAATCTTATTAATTGATACGGTTGGATTTATTAAAAAACTGCCGCATCACCTGGTGGCTTCTTTTCGGTCTACATTGGAAGAGACACTGGACGCAGATATACTTTTACATGTTGTTGATGTAAGCCACCCGACATTTGAGGAACAGATAGGATCTGTCCTTGATGTGCTGCATGATTTTGATATTCACCATAAACCTATACTTACAGTCTTCAATAAAATTGATCGTCTCTCGCATCGTGATCGTTTGACACCACTGGCTGAGAAATTTGCTCCATCTGTATTTATCTCTGCTACAAGAGGATTGGGCCTTGCGCAATTGAGAAGCTCCATATGTGAAATGATTGCGCATCGTGAGGTTAACGGCAGTATCAAATTACCTCTGGATGCTTCACGAAGACTGGCCCGGATTCATGAAATTGCCAGGGTTACCAATACATCTTTCAAAGAAGATCATGTCGTTATTGATTATTCTACCGAGCCGGAATCACATATCAGGATTCAGCAATGGGAAGAACGGCTGGACAGATTATCACCTGAAGAACAGGAATAAATTATGCGTATACTCATAATCGATGATGAAGCCCGAATTCGTAGTTCACTTCAGGGATTGCTTGAAGATGAGGGGTATCGTGTTTGTACTGCAGAATCCGGTGAGGCCGGTCTGGAGGAGTTGAAAAATCATCGATTTGATACAATTTTTTTAGATGTCATGCTGCCAGGCAAGAATGGATTGGAAGTACTCAGAGATATTAATCCAAAAGAGAATGGTTTAAAAGTTCTGATGATGTCAGGACAGGCAGATTTGGCCATGGCTGTTGAGGCCACACATCTTGGTGCTGTAGATTTCTTTGAGAAGCCATTAAATCCCGACAGAGTTTTATTGGCAGCCCGGCAGATATCAACACAGTTGCTACTTGAACAACGTGTCTCAGAACTGGAACAACAGTTGGGCACGACGGAAATGATAGGCCGCTCTGTATCAATGAAGAGAGTCCTTGATGTTATCGAGCGTGCTGCACCAACAGATGGTCGTGTGCTTATTCTTGGAGAGAATGGTACGGGTAAGGAGTTGGTGGCTAGAGCTCTTCATGCCGGAAGCAATAGGAATCAGGGGCCATTTATCAGTTTAAATTGTGCAGCTATACCTAAAGACTTGGTTGAAAGTGAATTGTTCGGCCATGAAAAAGGTGCATTTACCGGTGCTGTCACCAGAAGAGCAGGACGTTTTGAACTGGCCGATGGTGGCACATTATTCCTTGATGAAATTGGTGATATGGGCTTGGACGTTCAGGCAAAATTATTACGGGTTTTACAGGAAAATGAAGCTATCCGTATCGGTGGTACAAAGAGCTATAAATTTGATATCCGGGTAATTGCTGCAACAAATAAAGATTTGGAATATGAAATTAGTGAAGGTCGTTTTAGAGAAGATCTTTTTTACAGACTTAATGTTGTACCTATCAAACTTCCGGCTCTAAGAGATCGCCCTGAAGATATCCCATTATTGGCAGCGCATTTTTTGAAGCGTTTCCTATCAAAATCGGGTAAAGCAGAACGGAATTGGTCAGCTGGTTCTCTCTCTGCTCTGGCTGATTACCGTTGGCCGGGTAATGTGAGAGAGCTGGAGAATACAGTCGAGAGACTGATTATATTGAGTGACGGATTGATTATTTCAGCAGAGGATATACGTACGATGCTTCCTGCCAATACTGAAAGTAAAAGGCCGGAACGATCTGAAATCGAAGTTGTTTTATCCAAATCTTTTAGAGATCAGGTTGAAGATTTTGAATGTCAACTTCTGCGGGAAGGATTACAGAGAACAGGTGGCAACATTTCAAAGCTGGCAAGAGAATTTATTATGGACAGAGCAAATTTGCACAGAAAACTTAAGCAGTATAATATCAAGTAGGTGTGTCAAAGTGCCTCACTGTAGCCCGGGGACTGTGTCTATTTGACATAGATTGTATTTTTCTTTAATTTTTACCTTACTGATAACCCATTGTTATTAAACGATTAAGCTGGCTTGATTCTAGATGGCATGTGCTTTGCTTATCTACAGTTATAACCTGGAATTGTTTATGGAGGAAATCATGCAGAAAGTGGCATTTCGTCAAGCTTCTATTGTTATTGTCATGGCGTTTATATTCTTTTTTATCCTTGGCGCGTTGGTTGTAACTAATGTACAGGCTCAGTCTCATACATTTAAACGAACACAGGATTGGGATTGGGATTGGGATGATGATTGGGACAGACATCCGGATAAAATTTATCCTGAGTATAGGTATAATCGTGTTGAGGGGCTTTTTCTCGGTATGAAAGTAGATGCTGATTATTGGAGATACAGGCGTCCGTCTTCACCATTTGTTTTTGGTTCTGCCGGCTATGCATTTGCAGCAAAAGAGTTGGAATATCAAATTGGTATTGAACAGGGATTCATGGAAAGATCACGTTTTGCCATTGGTGCTGAGTATCATCGTCAGATTGATTCTCCTGACCGTTGGATTATAGGAGATGAAGAAAATTCACTAGCTGCATTACTTATCAAAGAAGATTTTATGGACTTTTATCTGAAAGAAGGCGGATCAATTTATATTTCACAAGCCCTTGGGCGTGATCTAAAGTTAAAAGCCTTCTATTCATATGACAGGCTTGATTCTCTGGACCGTTATGCTTCCTGGTCATTATTTGGTAAGGATAAGAAGTTTCGTCCGAACCCTGCTATGGATGCCGGGGATATTCGTACAATAGGTGGCAATATCACTTTTGATACCAGGAATAACACCAAAAGAACAACACGCGGCTGGTTTGCAACTGCATCTTATGAAAAAGCAGATCCGAGTATGGGCGGAATCTTTGGGTTTGAGAGGCTGGAAACTGATATCAGACGTTTTCAATCTTTGGGATTTGATCAGGGATTGGATATACGGATCAGAGTTGGAACAGCTACAGGCCACATGCCCTGGCAGAAGAGCTATCAGCTAGGTGGTATTTCAACGGTAAGAGCATTCCGTTATAAAAGCCTCTCCGGAGGACCTTTGAAGCGTGGTGGAAATCGTATGATCCTGGCACAAATTGAGTACCGTCTTGGCGAAGGTTATTGGCCTGAAGATTTAGACCTTGGGCTCTTTGATCTCTTTAATTTTATCGTTTTTGCAGATGCGGGTTGGGTTGGATTTGTTGATGAGAATCTGGGCCTTTTCGAAGGTTTTAAAGGCCTGAAAATGAATGATTTCAAGAGCGATATCGGTATAGCACTGGCTAACGCCAGCGGTAGTGTAAGGATTGAAGTGGCACGCCGTACTGATACCAATCACAGACCATTCAGGTTTTACTTCAGAATAAATCGACCATTTTAGCTGCTTTTATAACGGGATAATACTCATATGTAACTAATGAGGCAGTTATCCCGTTATACATATTGTGACGGAAATTGTGAATTGTGCCTATTTTAAGGAGGAAGCATGTACAAAAAATGGATGAACATCTTGATACTGGGCTTTTTAGTGGTGATCTGTATCTCAAATGTTGCCGCTCAGGACGAAGGTTATATTTATGGCAAGATCATATTAAGGAACGGGAACACATATGAAGGCCCGATCCGTTGGGGTAAAGAAGAGACTTTCTGGACAGATATATTTAATTCCGATAAAGCAGAAGATGTTTTTGAAACATATCTTGAAGATGCTGATGGGTATCGTGATCTACGTCGTAGTCTGCGTGATCAAGGTCGCCGCAGAAGAAGTTCTTTCTGGGGTGGTCGTATTGTTATAAATAACCAGAGTACTTCTCATTCATTTAAATGCCGTTTTGGTGATATTGCCAGATTGGATTTTCGTGGCCGCGAATCTGTTCGACTGGAGATGAAAAACGGTGAGGTTATTCGTCTTGACGGTGGTTCCAATGATGTCGGTGCTACATTAATACTGCTTGATCCCGAACTGGAAGAAGTAGAGTTAAAATGGCGCCACATAGATGCTGTCGAATTTTCAAAAACTCCATCCAAACTCGATAATGTTTTTGGCGAGCCATTATTCGGTACTGTTAAGACCGACATTGGTACGTTTAAAGGTTTTATCCAATGGGATCATCAAGAGTCTGTAGGAACAGATATATTGGATGGTGATTCTGAAGACGGTTCTATGAAAATCAGGTTTAAAACTATAAAATCAATCGAAAGATATCGTCGTGGCTCTAAAGTAGTGCTTAATTCGGGTCGCGAGTATTACTTAACCGGTTCCAATGATGTCAATTCCGAGAACAGAGGCGTTATTGTTAAAGATCCTGTGATGGGCAAAGTTAAAATAGGATGGAAAGATTTTGACAGAGTAGATTTTGAAAAATCTACCAATTCAGGAATGGCCTTTACTGATTTTAAGGTTAGTAAGGAACTCAAGGGAGTTGTAACGACTAAAGATGGTGAAAAGTTTAACGGTCGTATCTATTATGATCTTGATGAAGCATGGGATATTGAGCTTCTTGACGGCAATGACGGTGACGTTGAATATCTTATTCCCTTCCGTTCGGTCAAGCAGATTATACCCGATGGTCGTTGGGGATCCGAGGTGGTGTTAGTAGATGGCAGGAAAATTATGCTGGAGGAGTCACGGGATATTGATGATGACAATGCCGGTCTTATCGTACAATCGGGAAAGAAGTTAAAATACATTGAGTGGAGAGATATTCGCCATATAGAATTTGATAATTAATTTACTTTGCTATCCGGAATAAAAGTCTAAAGCTCTACATTATTATTTACCGGGCTTGTTTGCAAAGCCCGGTAAGTTCACAGGAGGTACTTATGAAGAGAGCGTTTAGCGCAATGATTGTTGCGTGGCTGATAGTTTTGCAAATGCCTCTCCTGGCTCAGACCTGGGAGATGGAAAAATCTGATGAGACATTTACTGCTCCTCAAGGAAAATCTATAGATATTGTTATTGATATTGATGTCGGTGAGGTTGTTCTTGAACCTGCTGACAGTCCCAATGAAATTCGAGTTGAGATGCGTTATACCGAAGATGAGTTTAAAAAAGATATTAGGTTTGATGAGAGACGTAATCACTTGAAGATTCAATTGGATAGTAAAAAATGGAAAAAATGGCGAAGCTATAACACCAATGACGATGCACAGGCTAAAGTAATTATCAGCCTTCCATATGATGTTGAGATTTTTTTAACTGTCAAAATAAGTGCCGGAGATATTGATCTGGAGCTTGGTGGGTTGACTATTAAAGAATTTGATTTTACTAATTTCGCCGGTGAGGTAAGAGTGGCCTTTAGCGAGCCTAATAAAATTGTCATGGACATGCTGGATATAAGTGTCAAAGTAGGTGAATCCAATTTCATCTCTCTAGGTAATGCGCGCTTCAAGCGTGCGGATATAAATTCCGGTATTGGAGAGACGGAAGTGGATTTTTCAGGTAAATTAGTTCAAGGTTCAAGAGCCAAGGTAGATCTTGACATTGGTGAAGTGACAGTAATTTTACCTGAGAATTTTGGTGTACGTGCTCATATCGGCGGTGGATTGAGTTTCCTATCATCAAAAAATATTGATTATGGCCTGCGTAAACGTGGAAGTGCATATATCAATGATGTTTACCAATCTGATGAAACAGCACTTTTAGTTAAAATTACCCCTGGTTTGGGCGAACTAAATGTTCACATGGAATAATTTAGTTGGAGATAGAGACATGATTAAAACATTAAAGATTTATGCAGTTTCTTTGCTTGTACTAACTTCTTATGGCTTGTCCATGGCAGATGAGATAAGAAAGGAAGAAGTTAAGACAATAGCATTTAAGGCTGGCGGTACTATTCGTCTTTCAACAAATGAAGGTGATATTAATATAGAAAGCTGGGATAGAGAAGAAGTTCAAATCCGCATGATTAAAAGAGTATGGGGGCGTAACCGACAGGAAGCTGAAGATATGTTGGAAGGGATTGAAGTGGCCATTCGGAAGAGTCCGGGACGTTTAGTTATTCGTGAGATCGCCCCCGATGGCCCACGTAGGATCAGTATTTTAAAGATATTTAATAAAGAGCTTTGGAATTGGCGCAGCCCGGTTGTAGATTTTGAGCTCAAGGTTCCCCGTAATATTAACATGCGCATTAAGGGTGATGAGGGTGATGTAGAGCTTTACAATCTTGAGGGTAAGTTTTCTATAGATGTGGATGAGGGTAATGTATATCTGGATAAATTGCAACTGGAGAATCTGGACCTACGTCTCGATGAGGGTGACGCCGAATTGAAAGATTGCAATCAAAAAACTACTGGCCTGGTCAAAATTTATACTGATGAAGGACGGATTGTACTAGACAGCGGTACATTTGATGAACTTGACCTGGCTGCTGATGAGGGTGATATAATTATCCGGGAAAGTAAAATTCATCGTTTATGGATTAGTGCAGATGAAGGAGATATAGACGCTGCTTTTTCCCCCATGAATGATGGAAGCTATCGCATTGAAGTGGATGAAGGTGATGTTGATATTGCATTACCAGCGTCAGTATCACTGAAAATCTATCTTTATGCTGATGAAGGTCATATAGATAATAGCTTCAATTTGAGACTGAGTGAATCCGATGATGGAGAAAAAATAGATGGTCGTATAGGAAAAGGAAACAATGGCCACTTAAAAGTCGTAACAGAAGAAGGCGACATTTATATCGGTAAAATTTAGTGATAATATAGGAGCACCGATTATGAGATTCATGTTGAATGTTTTTCTGTTAGCTGGAATAGCTACGGCAAGTGCGGACCAGGTTAAAATTATTGAAATTGAAGATGTTCATCGGTATCATTTTGAAGAGAGGTTATTGACTCTTAATAAAGATGTTGATATACATATAGAAGCGGTTGGGTCTGCAGACCGATACGGTGATGATATGCTAGCCATGGGTTGGATATTAAATAGCAGCACCCGTGAAGTTGTATGGGAACTTACAACTGCAAATTCAGAACGCTCCGGAT
Source organism: bacterium (assembly GCA_023139105.1). Classification (GTDB taxonomy): domain Bacteria; phylum Zhuqueibacterota; class QNDG01; order QNDG01; family JAGLOF01; genus JAGLOF01. The sequence continues at coordinate 2,538 of JAGLOF010000059.1, read as the reverse complement.
CACGCTTCCTTCGTAAAGCCACTGAGGATATAACCTTGGATAAAGGTGTTTATGAAGTCTATTATGCAGTAGCACCTCAGGGATTATTATCAGGCAGGATTAAAGATCTTGGTGATGTTATCGTTGAAATATTCGGCAGCAAGAAGCGGAGTCGAGATTATCGCCGATATGCCTCAAAATGGAAAATGTCTCTCGCTGTTGACAAGAAAGCAGAAAAGCATGTCGAAGTAGGTAATATCCAATCTAGTACTAATGATAAAGATGTACTTGCACAGTTTATCAGCCTGGGTGATGGTGAACATGAAGAACAGGGTTTCACACTGACTCGTGATATGGAAGTGCGGATTTATGCGGTTGGTGAGGGTGAAGATGGAGAGATGTTTGATTATGGTTGGGTAATTAATGCGAAAACCGGTGAAACTGTATGGCAGATGAATTATCGCAAAACAGATTGGGCCGGTGGTGCTGAAAAAAACAGAAAAATTGACACACACATAACCTTGGATAAAGGTAGTTATCTTGTAGCCTTTATGACAGATGACAGCCATTCATATGATGAATGGAATCTTATGCCTCCTCGTGATCCACGGTATTGGGGTATGACAATTACTACCACCAGTAGCCAAGGTAAGTATGTAAAACCATTCGAACCTGCCAGTGAAGTAAAAAAGCTGATTGTGGATATGACACGTGCAGATGATGATTTTTTTGATGAATATGGATTTATTCTAGATAGGAAATTAGATCTTCGCGTAAGATGTGTTGGTGAGATGGGTACATATAGGCGTTTTGTCGATTATGGCTGGATTTTAGATGCTGAGACACGTGAAGTTGTTTGGGAGATGGATAGGAGAAATACTCGTCATGCAGGCGGCGGTAGTAAAAATCGAATATTTGATGGAATTGTTTCATTAGATGCCGGTAAATATATAGCCTATTATGTAACTGATGGTTCCCATGCATATCGTGATTGGAATACCGGGGCACCATTTAATCCCAGATCATACGGTTTAGCTATCTGGGGCTCGGGTGATGATTTTAATAAAAACATGGTTAAACCCTATCTTGAAGAAGATGATCCATTGGTATTGGTCTCCATGATTAGAGCTCATGACGGAGACAGACTCAGAGGTCGTTTTCAAATTGAAAAAGATACACGTGTAAGAATTTACTGTCTTGGTGAAGGTGATGACGACGAGATGTTTGATTATGGCTGGATTGAAGATGACGATGGTAGAACTGTATGGACAATGGAGTATTGGGACACTGATCATGCTGGTGGCGTTAATAAGAATCGTGTCATCAATGAGGTAATACGCTTGAAAGCAGGTAAATATCGTGCATATTACCGGACAGACAGTTCACATTCATATGAAGATTGGAATGACGATCCTCCCAGAGATCCGAAGTACTGGGGTCTCACTGTACGTAAAGAAAAATAGAGTGTGAGGTTATTGATAGAAGTAGTATGCGCCGGCAATGGTCCGGCGCATTTTTTTATTAAATTACGCCTTTTCCTTGACTCCTGTCAATGAATTGCTTATATTTATTTCTCTTATGAAAAGGAGCTGATATGGCCCGCATGGAAAAGGGTAATCGTAAGACAGTATCATTTTGGAAGACAGCATTACCGTTTGAACGCAGTAACTGGATCCTTTTTGGAATCGGCCTTGTAATGCTGATTTTGGGATTTCTGGCACTGTCTGCAGGAAAATGGAATAGTTGGATGTCTCTGAATGTTGGACCTGTTATTTTAGTTTTAACTTATTGCGTTATTTTTCCTCTGGCAATTTTATACAAGAAACGCCAGAAAACAGAATAGATTTTTTGGGCGATTAGCTCAGCTGGTATAGAGCACCTGCCTTACAAGCAGGGGGTCACTGGTTCGAATCCAGTACCGCCCACATATAAAAAAAAGAGTCTTCATTAGAAGGCTCTTTTTTTTATTTTATGACAAGAAGGATATTGTAGAGCATTGGTCCACGACGTCCACGAAAAAGAGCGAAGAAGCTCCCAGAGCATGGCACACGGATGACACGGATTTCACGGATCAGAACAGATTCCCGGAGAAATAAAAAAAATTGTCTCCCCGGTAATCTTTTGGCCGGGGTCTATATTTAACAGGGTCTGTGTTTTATCTTGTGAGGAAATAATAGACAACAGAAATTAGACAGGATCACAGGATTAACAAGATACACCAGAGATCTGCAAACTGTTTTTTTTCAGTAGATCCTCAGAATAAAACACCGGGTGTTGAATTACAGCTATTATATATAGTTCGCACAGAATTAAAATAATTCAACACCCGGTGTTTGGAGACAGACTCCACCATGGCCCAGGTGGGCGTGGATACCGTAAGCGTGATAGACGTGCCCGTGTACGATTTTATCTGGCGCAAGTCAGCCCTGGACAGCTTGCATGAGCAGCGCGTGGCCAAGGCACCCGCAATGTCTGGGATAAAAATGAGGCCCGCGAGACAGATGATAAGTCAGGTGTCGATATCCTCGGCCCCATTGTCAACGGAAGTCAAAACTGTAA
>JAGLOF010000058.1 GCA_023139105.1 bacterium | reverse complement strand
AGCTCCATCTGTTATTGAACCCTGCAAACGCTGTTACATAATTACTCAATTGACGATAATATGCACTTCTGAACAGATCAGCCCGGCCAAATGTATAATTATCATTATCAGAAAAATAATATAGACTATGTAGATAATGGTTAAGTGTTATACCTCGCTGAAATTCATGAGCTTTGCTCAATTTATAAACATAATCCTCTTTGACAGCGAGAGTTCTTATTCCGCCACTATAACGAAATATAGTATCTTCAACCGCACCAAACAGATCTGAATGCACTGTATTAGTATAGAACATCACTGACATGGACTGCCGGTGTTTTTCTCCGTTATACTGCCATGACAAATTTGCCAGCCTGTATTTATTCTTACTCTTCATAATAGGATAATCCGGGTCGATCTCAGGTGTAGAGCTATTCTCACTACCCTGGACATAATACCCATTAAGCTGATGTCTATTGTTAATCCTGAATAATACCTTACCATTAATAAAGGCGATCTCAGGGTAGCCGGCTAGTTGTTCATCTTTTTTCAATACATCATTATAATAACTCTTCAGAACGGAGAGCTTAAAATATCCTCTATTTTTTTTAAACCGATCGAATAAATGAAACTGAGACTGGGCTGCATCACCGGCAAACAGCCAGTGTGTTGTCCCCTGACCTGAGAGCATTGGAGAAGAAAGCAAATTCATTTGCAGAGGAATTGATCCGGTTTTAAATGGTCCTAACTGCCCATCTTCTTTAAATCCCAATGCCATTAATAACGATTGTTTATGCCAAAGTATATCTGGTACACCTATTACAGGGAGCACAACACCATTATAATCCGTAGCTACATAATCCCAGGTAGAATTAACGGGTAAGTCATCTAATCCGTTCAGTAGTGAATAATTTATTGTATTAGTAGTATCCCGGGAGGCACAAGCAGCCTTAGCTGAACCCAGAGATAAAAGTAATATAAAGGACAAATATTTGCATAATCTGATTTGTAAAGTCATAACTGTATTCCCTCTGCTCATGGGTATCTGATTCTAAAATTCAGCAATGATTGATCTTCTATACAACTTACTTTGATCCATGTATAGCAAAGATTTACCATCATAATCCCAGGTAACCACAGGATCATAAAGCCGCTCTGCAACCACAAACTTTTCCCAAGTCTCTGGATCATATACCCATATCTCATAACCATGCCAATATTTTTCATAAACAGCATACACAAATGAAACCTTATCGCCTTGAGCTCTACACCAGGAGATTTCTTTAAAAACCCCATTGAAACTTAGAATAAATTCCAGAGATTTCTTATAAGCGCCAAAAGAAAACAGTAACATGCGTCTGCTATCATCAAGGCATATCAACTGCTTCCCGTCCGGAGAGAAACAAGGCTGGGTCAAGTAAGGATAATCCGAATCATTCAGATGGACTCTTTCTTGCTTTACTATATCAAATAGAAACATTTTTCCCTGTTTATCAGAATAGATTGTAGCGGGATAATACGGATGATCTGTCCACTGCGCAACATTGACATGTGCAGTTTGATAAATAGATTTATCCACCAAATTATAAAAACTAAGTCGGTTATCTCTGAGAAATGACAAATATTGATTGGAATTAGACCACCTGGGATAATAATCTTCAAAAGAACCGTCAGTCAGCTGAACGTTCACAGCACCACCATTAAGCGAGGACATCAGTATCTGAGTATTTTCACTATGAACAAAGTACTCTATGTGTGAGATACCATCGAAAGATTCTATAAATTGGCGATATCTATATTCATAGGGCCATTCTTCCTCATATGTTAATTTTTCTTTTACCAAATCAAAAAAGTAAACACCGTTATCATGATGACTATCATGCCGCCCTTCAAAGCACACAGTATTTTTACCGGCAATCTTAAACAACCTACCAATATAATCCATGCTGTCCACCAACGTCCGTGTTGTCTTGCTCCTGATTGAATATAGATGGACACTGTCAAAGAGTCGGCTTTGTTTCTGGTATACAATAGCTGTGTCGTCAAGACACAAATAAAAGTCTTTAAAAGAATTGTCTCCATCAACAAGTTGTGAGCATATCTCTGTTTTCAAGTCAATGTGAAAGATCTTTGTATCATTTTTTCTAAAAGTATACAATATTGACTGACTGTCATCCGACCATGAAATATCATAAAATCCAAAAGGACTTGTAAAGATCTGCTTTTGGAATGTATCCATATGAAGCACAAATAATTCCTTTTGGTTGTAACCATGATAACCAAAAAAAACTACTTTAGAACCGTCTGGAGACCAACTATAGGGATAACAATAGTCATAGCCATGATCGAAGGCTAAGGAATCGAGCTCATTTGTCAACAGATCGGCTATATAACATGCCCTATTATGTTTCCTGAAAAGAATATGTCTGCCCGATGGCGATGGAGTAATGCTATTTATATTCCCGACGGTCAGGAAATGACCAATAAGCGTCCTGTTTCCAAGTTTTTTATCATGCCAATAGAACTCATGTTTCTGTGCGGGGCCTGTATGGAGAATCTGCATACCATCAGGAGATACAGATAGGTGCCTGGTGTGCATCACATCCAGATCAATCTGTTCTACATATTGATAATCAATAGTTTCAGTCTCATGTTGAATGGGGTTGGAACAGCCGGCAATAAACAACAGAAAGAGCAGAAAAGAGAAGAGATTGCGCATGAGATTCCTTTCAGATTAGTATCAGAAACAGCACATTGCTCATTTTAGAGGGTCTGGCATGAAAAGTCAGATGCTAATATAATCTAAATTACCACATAATAAAAGATAAAATTAAAAAAACTTACTTCTCTTTACTGCAATACCTACAATAGAAAAACCTGAGTTCAAGTAATAAATGCGACAGTTAAGGGATATCAAAATCTAAGATGGCTGAATGGCTTGGAACTCACCGCTCAACCATATATCGTGAGATTTTGCGAAACAGTCTGGATGGAAAATAACACCGGAATCGAACAGGTCTTTTTACCGTTGAAGCAGCAGTTTGATTGTACTGCATGATGAATCAGTTACTAATTGGCAAAAATAAATACCGCTGGCATATTCATCTGCAAGCCAGATTTGCGTATAGCTGCCTGCCGGAAGAAAGCCCTTATGTACACATTCAATCAGCTGGCCATTCAAATTATAGATACTCAATGTCACTTCAGCAGGCTCATGCAGCGTATAGTTTATGGCGGTTGACGGATTAAAAGGATTGGGGAAATTCTGATTCAAGCGGAATACATAAGATTTTTGAGTTGTTTTATATTCTATTTCAATGCCGGTTGTATTAAAGTACTCTGAAAAGAGATTCATGACTGCCTGATTGTGCCTGATGATCTCAAGTGTATGATAAGTATGATGAACACCGTACAGAGAAAAAAGTTCAAGCATATCCTGCGTCCATGTCAGCCCGCCATGCCCATCAAACAGATCACGATCAACACCGTACTCACCTACATTGATCGGCACATTATTCTCTCTGCCAAATTCAGTCCAGAGGCGCAGCTTACTCTCAAGGAAAGCTCTGTCACGAAACATAAGACCTTTACCTGAAGGGCTTTTGATGAATTTTATCTTCATCCGGCAAGAGGCATTATCACTGACATTGACACCCTTCATCCAGCCGTTTATTGAATAGAAATGATTTACTGATACAGGAAACTTCAAATCCAGACTACGCCAGCCCGCATAATCTGTTGAACTGGAAATCGCCAGGGAATGATTATCATTATGCCCTTGATCACTCAACGCAAAAACAGCACTGCTGCCGGTGTCCCAGTAGTACCACATGGAATCTGAGGCAATGTTCGTATTTACAAGATCACGGATAAATTGCCCCGTTTCATTATATTCTTTTACTACAACGTCATCAAAGAACACTGTTCCGGTATTATAAAAACTGACTAGCGCAGGGCTGCCAGCTATCAGGGTTGTATCTGTAACCTGAAACAACTCACCTTCATAGTAGTGCCAGTCAGAATTCCCTGCTGACAGAGCAGCACTGTTATAGATAGCATCATCCCAATCAGCATCATCGGGAAGATATATCACACCAGAATCAGGATAATTTTGAATTTCTCCGTAACGATACCACTCTGTATAGTCATGGGGGTAGTAGTAGTGAAAATCATACATGACATTATCATCGTTAATCAAAAAATATACATTCTCAGGATTCTGGTAATCCACCTCCCACTCTCCCCATACACCGGCCAGTGACTCAACAACCAGAAGATGATTTTTATCAACTGTACGGATTGTATCAGCCAGCTGTTGAGCAAGCTCCTGCCACTGTTCAAAGGACTGTGATGTTGTGGGTTCATTCAGTAAATCATAACCTGCTATTATCGGTTCATTGCTGTAGCGTCCAGCAATAGCTTTCCATAATGCAAGGAGTCTGGCTTGATTTTCAGGACGCTCCCACAGATCCAGCCCGCACCCATTTGGCTGAAAGCCGCCCGGGGGGTAGGCCATTGTCAGTATCAGGTAGATTCCGGTACTCCCGGCCAGCTCTATATTCCTGTCAAGCCAGTCCCAGCCTTCCTGTTTATACACATAAGGGAGATTATCATCTTCAAAGGTTTTGTAATTCATTTTGAATCTGAAAACATTCATCCCCGATTCTGCAATTAAACGATAGTCCGTCTCTGTCAAATTGGCATACAGCAGTGTTATATCCTGATCATCATAGAAGGACCCGTTACTGACTCCCATGCCCCGCAACCATACAACATCGCTCTCTGCTTCTGCAACCAATCTATCTCCATGCCGGCGCACAAAATCCCCAGTAAACTGACATCCTCCTGATTCCGGGAGAATGAAGATAATCAAAACATTCAGTAATGATAAAAATGATAAGATAGTATGAATTAGTGATTTCATTGAAATTTGTATCCCGTTCAACTATGTCATCCCTTAATGTTTTTTTAGGGGCTTAACAGGAATGCGGATTTTGAATATGCTTCCCTGGCCCGGGACAGAGTCAACGCTCATCTCTCCATCATGATTATCAGTAATAATAAAGTATGAGACACTCAGTCCGAGCCCTGTGCCCACTCCAGCCTGTTTCGTTGTAAAAAACGGCTCAAATATCCGTTTACGCGTGGCATCATCCATACCTTCACCATTGTCTTCAACTTCAATACAGATCATATCCTCATCTATTTCATGGGTTAGACGAAGCACAAAACATGGCCTTCTACCATCAAGCTTTTCTTTTTGCATGGCCTCGGCACCATTGCGCAATAGATTCAATATCACTTGTTGAATCTTACTCTCCTCACAAGAGACTTTGGGTAAACGGGCTTCAAATTCCCGGACGACCTCTATCTGCCGAAAGTCATATTTCTTCTTCAGACTATAATCTTTACTGGCCAGTTCAACGGCTTTATCTATGATTTCGGAAATATGGCATGATGTCAGTAAAGAATCACTTTTCCGGGAAAAACTCAGCATATCATCCACAATTTTCGATGTACGGAGTCCTGACTCATGAATTGTTGTTAACATATTCGGAACATCACGTGCAATCATGAATTGACGGATGACTTCCATCGTCGTCCCCACATTTTCCGCCGTCCTATCATTGGCTGACAGTTCCCCCAGCAATCGATTTTTCAAAACTTCCGCTGTTTGAATCATCCCTGCCAGCGGATTATTAATCTCATGAGCCATACCAGCTGCCAATCCACCAACCGATAACATTTTCTCGCTCTGAATCATCATTTCTTCCATGCGAACCCGTTCTGTGGCATCATCCACACGAATGACTGCGCCTTCAACACCGTTGGCAACGAGCGGATAAACGGTCACATCTTCATAATATGTCTCCCCGTCTTTCAGCCACATCCGTTTCGAATCAGTCTGTTCAACACGACTTGAAATGGCTTCCCTGATCCGACCCATCTCATTGGCCAGACGAGGAATAGCGAGACCAAGCTGCTGTCCGACAACTTCATTGAAAGACAATCCGGTAGAGAGCTCAGCCTCCCGGTTCCACTGCGTCACATGACCATCAATATCTACACCAATGAGCATAGAAGGCATAGAGTTGATAATATTAGATAAAAAATTACGGAGATGATGCAGATGTTCCTCCACCTGTTTCAGGTCAGTGATATCACGTACGCTACCGACAATGGCGACAGGCGAATCGCTGTTTTCATAAATCAAATTTCTATTATCACTATACCAACGATATTCTCCGTCTCCTCTTTTCCAACGATATTCAATGGTGTTGACAATATCTTTTGCATCAAGAAAGGATTTATTCAATACTTTGTTGAAGTGATTGTTGTAACGTTCCCGATCCTCAGGATGGAATCGTTTCTCCACTTCTTTAAAACCCATTCCGATGATCTCATCCGGTGTAAAGCCCATCAATTTTTCAGACGTAGGGCTTAAATACTCATAAGTTCCTGTGATCAAATTAAGCTTATACGCCATATCATGTGAATTTTCCAATACATCCCGAAACCGCGCTTTACTGACTTGTAATGCAGATTCTGTATGTTGCTGCCGGGCCAACTTGGTCTCAAGGTCTTTCATTCTACTGTAGAGTTCTTCTGAATTAGTTAAAGAAACATTCTGGCCGGTCATGATATCCAGAAAGCATGCGGCAATCCCATGAAGATATGGCAATACTGTATCAGGAACAGTCAAATGCCAAAGCTGCTGCCCTATGGATCTGTGGATAAAAGCCTCATCTACTGTAATCACCAGACCACTGACACGCTCTGTAAAATCATCTAATAATGCGAACACACCTTCCACATTATCCGCAAACAGGGCCAGCTGACATTCAAGAAGTTCATATCGGGAGGGAAGTCTTTGCTCAAACCCAGGCGGTGGCGGGCTAACAAGGCTGAAAAACATCTTTTCCATGCTTTCTCCCTTATATATGAAACTCTACAATCGCCTGATCAATAATTAAATTAAACGATGCACAGGCAGAGGCGGTGGAAGTTACTCACAACCGGCGACTTCCGGAGGGATTGAAGCCACATATTTGTCCTTCGGACAGCAAAATGAAATTTAAACCGGCAACCGGAAAAATGCAAGGGGAAACAATGCTAATAAAAATGGAATTTAAATGTTCAGGTAAAAACTTATCAGGAGTATATTCAGATTATAGATAGAGAACAAAAACAACATTACCAAAACGGCAACAACGTCCTCCGTCAAATGTCATCCTACAGAACATGCTTCCATTTTTTCCGCGGTCGCTGCTCCGCAACGCTCCCGTTTAAAAAAATCAAAGCAAGTTCTATTGCTCAATACCGAAAAAATGCACCGCTACAAACCATGGGCAAGGCGGAAGCCTATACCATTGCCGCGATCGCCGGGGTGATAACTGCCACGACCAGAGACCCGGCAAAGCTCAGCATCACTGCCCCAACTGCCGCCACAAATAACACAAGCCCCGTAATCCTTGGTACTTGTCCATTCCCATACATTACCAGTCATATCAGAAATACCATCAGGTGTATTATCATTTCCAAAAATACCCACAATACTAGTGCTGCCCATATCAAGCTCACTATTATTACAATGTGCAGGATTCCATTCATTACCCCAGGAATATGTTCTTTTCTCCTTCCCTGCTGCTGCCAGCCACTCTTCCTCTGTTGGCAGTCGAACTGATGTAATAAAATTACTTTTTTTACTGTTAATCCAGTTAATAAATGCTTCTGCTTCCCACCAGCTAACACCAATCACCGGTTTACCAGGATGATAAAACTGTTTATCTTGCCAATAAGCAGGTTCAGTTATTCTCATTTTTCTGAGCCATTTTATTCCATCTGGTGACCACAATTTATCTTTAGTATATCCACCCTCGTTCATGAATTCCCTGAACCATTTATTTGTAACCGAATACTTACCAAGAGCAAATGGTCTAATTTTCGCTTCGCCAAGTTCTTCAAGATCATATTTACCATCGGCAACAGATATAAACTCTTTATAATCACCAGGAGCGTCTTTTATTGATCTTTCAATCTTTTTTATATATTTTAGAAAAACTTCCAACTCCTCTTCTTCGGAAACTTCCGGCTCAAGGGTAGCAGTATGATGCACCAAGATATCATAATCACCAATATGCTCCATATTAAAATCAAGTTCACTCAGCAGCAAACGAATATCAGTATCATTAAAATATACTATCCAATCGGGATTTTTTAATTGTTTCTTGATTTCCACTTCATCATATTCCGCCCCGGCTGTACTTTCTTCATATATTTTTAGATCCTCTAAAAATTGTATAAAATACTTTCTCTCTTTGATAACCGTATTAAAAAGTCCCTTTTCATATTTTTCCAGCGTCTTCCATAATAATAATTTCTTGTATGCTATACCATTTTCATTGTGATTCACAATGGCAAGCTGTAAACTGACATCATTAAACAGTGCAATAATCCGTCTCGGATTGAATTCCATGATCGGCAGTATTACATTCAGTATCTTATCATCAAGAACAATTTCAAGGCCCAATCGGGCAACTAATTCTTTAATAAAATCTCCGGAATTCTCTTTGATCTTTTTAGGCAGTGGAAAGTTTATTTGAATAATCTTTTCAAGAAACTCATCAGCATCCTTTGCATCATATCGTGAATCATTCTGCATCGCCTTTTCAATTATTTCTTTTGCGGCGCCCAGCACAAAAATACAACCCTTTTTATCCATGAACAATTTTATAGTTTCAAGAATATTTACAATTTTAGGCAGAGGACACCGGTCAAGATCATCAATAAAAATGACTAATGCTGCTTGAGTATCTTTATCCTTCTCATTGTCTTTTACTTCGAGATACTCCCAAAGAACCTCATCAAATGAGTTCTTAAACACATCATAAAAACTTAAAAATCTTTATAGGTGAGATTATTCTCTTTATCAGGATCATTAAAGAATTCAGTTATATCTACATTCACGGCTGCTTTTGATAACAAGGAGAAGATTTTACGGTACTTAATGCTTTTACTTAATTTCTCAACCTTGGTTTTCAGATCATCTGCAACTTCATTAACAATTTCTTTTTTCTCATTTTTTGCATTAGCAAAATTGCCGTTTTCTTCCTTTATAGCCTGTATGATAACATCAATTAATGCCGCCAGAGTCTCATCTTCATCTTTATATTTCCAGGCTTCAAACCAGACACATTTTATGCGGCGGAAATCATCATTCCCGGTACTATCAGTACTTCTGACGGGGATTGAAGCAAGTTGCCGGTCAATCTCTTTCATTAAAGTAGTTTTACCTGAGCCCCATTTTCCGGAAATCCCCAGTGTAAAAGGAGTTTTATTACTCTTTGTTGCAATGAGTTCTGCAATCGCCAATGCATAGGCGTCAAAACCAAAGGCCAGATTATCTCTGTTTTCAACATTATCACTAATGATTCGTATTGGCTGCATTCCTCGTTGAATATCAGATAGCATTGCAAATCCTATTATTTAAAGAATATTCAATTCTTGTTCAAACCACTAAGCTAATTTTTTTCCGTCCAACTTTCAGTCACCCTACTAATTGGACGGAAATGTCAACTATTTGTCCTTTTTTAAATTGCGGACATCCATCCTGTATTGAGTGCTACTAGATTGTACCTGCCGAGCATTTTCAACTTGAAGCAATTATTGGTGCACAAGATAACAAGGATACTCCGTAAGAAATTTACAGATCAATCTTTCACAGCAACGTTCAGAAGTATCAATATTTAATTCTTTCCTTCTAATCAAAGAACAGTCAAACAAATACAGGCTATCCAAACTACTACATCTGGTAGCATTATTCTATACAATCACAAAATCATGATCAATTTACAATACTTTGTTTTATAGTAATCAAACACTAGTCAAACAATTTTTTTATTTAGATTTATCTTATTAGATAAATATCTTGGAAAAACTTTTTTATAACACTCTATTAAAATGGATAAGAATTAATTTGATTGATCTGGTGCTGCCCAAAACGGCAAGTAACTCCGTTTTTTGCTTCCGGCATCCGGGTCCTCAAGTACAATCTTCCCAGCACTTAAGGCCTCTTTTAACATTCTTGAAACCATAGATGCATTCTTGCTGTCAATTCCAAATCTATCCCGTAAAGAAGTATTCGTCATAGATTTGCGAGTAACTAGACGTAAGCATGCATGTAAATAGCAAGCTCGAATGCGATCCACTTTATTCATCTCCTTAAGGGGACGATGGGCAAACAAAACAACTCTCGTAAAATCACCTGGTGCCTCAAATATTGGAGCAGGTAATTGATAAAATTCCACTTGAAAGACAACTTTGTCAATTCCACTTCCTCTCTCCTCACAAACACCGAAACGTCTCATAAGTGAAGCTAATTTTTCATTTCTTGATTTTGGAGGAGAATCAATAAAACGCTGTGGGTCAACCAAAGGAGATCCGGGATTTGTTATTTCAATCCGATCAATAAAAATCTCCACCATTGGACCAGAACCAGAGATAAACAAATCTTGATGAATGAGGGCATTAGCAACCAACTCTCTTACTGCAAGAGAAGGAAACATAGGGGCGGTATCTCTTAAGGCCCTACCAATGACTTCATTTTCAGGAATCATTCCACTGATGAAGTCCAACAATCCTTCAAAACCACTTGCATAACCTTTACTGCCTATCTGCTCTTTTATTGTTCTTATACGATTGTCACCATCATATTGTATAACACGGACGGCCTTTCGGCTTAACCCGGGAAAATCATCCAATCTTTTTGCAAATAAAATTGCTCCTAAATTTGTTACATCCCAACCACCTGCTAGATTCTCTTTGATCAAGGCATCATTTTCCAAAGCCTGCATTAGTACAGAACGATTTGTTGGGAGAGGTTGTTTAAGCAGATCAAAAAATACTGGGTAATTCAATATAGCGAGCACATCTTCAGTTGATAACCGTTCAGCTGCAATCAGTGCATCAAAGGGTGTGTGATCCAATATACGCCACAATTCTCTTTCACGCTCAGCATTACTTTTTAGAAGTGCTTTGACTTCACCAACTCGAATATACGCCTCACTACCAAACCTAACCGGACTGCGATAGGCACATTCAATCTCAAGTAGTACAATGCTATTTCCATTTACGGTTAATTCATGAAACCGGAAATGAATCTTTGGTTTCACCATTTGGAGTAGCCAGGTTTCTAGAGGTTGATTCCCCTTTTTGGTAGAAAAAGGTTGAAAATCAGTACCAATAATTTCATGGGAACTATCTTCAATGCCCCAGATCAAGTATGCATTGGCTTTTCTGTTTATTGCTGCCGAGTTAGAAAGAGCCGAGATATATTCACCAATTAAATCTGGTGCATACTGGTTGACCTTGAACTCAACCCACTCAGTCTCATTAGGCAGTTTACAAAATTCACACACTAAATCAACATAATAATCCTGTTCTCTCATACCAGGCAATTGTAACCTCCGCTTTTAGCCTTCACAAAAATAATGCAAATAACAAATTTAACTTTTATAAATAGGCATATTTAGTGCCTGCCAACCAAGCATATATTAAAAAAATGAAAAACAAAAATGTAGTAAAAGAATATTTTCAATCTAACAAAGGAAAATGATTAATGCAAGAAAAATAATAGAAGCCTGTAAGATACACCCAGGGAGGAGTATTATAATAAAAAAAGCCTGAATCTTTTCAGATTCAGGCTTTAAAGTCGGGGCGCGGAGATTTGAACTCCGGACCTCTTGACCCCCAGTCAAGCGCGCTAACCGAGCTGCGCTACGCCCCGATTTCTTCGTTTCCAATTAAGGAAACATAAAATAATCAAAAGCCAGGCCTAAGTCAAGAACAAATTCCTTGAAATTGGCCTGTACTACACTCTTTTCAACTTGCATTTCAATCCTTTTTTCAGTATCATATCGACAACATCACATTAATAAACATGAGCTGCCAGCATGCACTTATTTCTTATTGCAAAAAAAGGTGATCTATCCTAGGTACCTGATCCGGTGAACGGAGCAGGAAAAGCAAAATTATCCTTTTCACTAATAATAAAAAATTACTTTTAAATAGATGGAGAACAAGATGAAAGCTGAAGAACTCATCAAAATTGAAGATAAATACGGTGCACACAATTACCATCCTCTGGATGTAATCCTCACCAAAGGTGAAGGCGTTTGGGTATGGGATGTAGATGGCAATAAATATCTTGACTTTCTTGCTGCTTACTCATCAGTAAATCAGGGCCACTGTCATCCCCGCATCATCGATGCCATGAAAGCACAAGCCGAAAAGCTGACAATCACCTCCCGTGCTTTCCGTAATGACCAGCTTGCTCATTTCTGTAAAGAAGTCTGTGAATTCACAGGCATGGAGATGTTGCTGCCCATGAACTCCGGTGCCGAAGCTGTTGAGACCGCAATCAAGACAGTTCGTAAATGGGGTTACACACACAAAAATGTGCCGCTGGACCAGGCTGAGATCATCACTTGTGCCGAGAACTTCCATGGCCGTACAACTACAATTGTAGGTTTTTCCACTGAGGAACTGTATAAAAAGTACTTCGGACCATATCCAGCCGGTTTCAAATCTGTACCCTTTGGCGATGCAGAAGCTCTGGAAGCGGCCATCACAGATAAGACTGTAGCATTTATGTTTGAACCAATCCAGGCGGAAGCCGGAGTACTTATTCCACCTACAGGCTATCTGAAGAAAGTTCGTGAGATATGTACAAAACATAACGTATTAATGGTTGCCGATGAGATCCAGACAGGTCTTGGCCGTACAGGTAAACGTTTTGCATGTGATTACGAAAATGCTAAACCGGATATCTACATCCTGGGCAAGGCAATCTCCGGCGGCGTCTACCCTGTATCTGCCGTTGTAACCAAGCGTGACATCATGAGCGTCTTCACACCCGGCGAGCACGGTTCAACATTTGCCGGCAACCCACTTGCATGTGCCGTTGCCCGTGAAGCTTTGAAAATATTAGTTGACGAGAAACTCATCGAAAACAGCTATGAACTTGGTAATTACTTCATGGACAGATTGCGCACAATAGACTCAAAACATATCAAAGAAGTCCGTGGTCGCGGTTTGCTCATTGGTGTGGAACTGCATGCAACTGCCGGCGGTGCCCGCCGTTTCTGTGAAGCTCTGATGGATGAAGGCATGCTCTGCAAAGAGACACATGAGAACACCATCAGGTTTGCTCCGCCCCTGGTTGCTAAAAAAGAAGATATTGATTGGGCATTTGAAAAAATTGAAAAAATCCTGACTACATTGGACTAAGCACTGGAAATTTTATTACTATATCAAAAGCCCCGACCAATCGGTCGGGGCTTTTTTTATTAACAGATTGTAGCTCTTTTGATGTTGTGTACTCTTTCTCTCTTCCGCTCTTTTTCGTAGGCAATAGTTCCTGCATCTATATCCATGGAGTGACATAATTTCTAAAAACAACAATCAAAATACCACTGAGCCCCCAACATGAAATACATTCCGGAGAGAGCAACTACTGCTGGACGGCTGCCAGTACAGGGATCATCAGCATCCGTTGTGCCTACAGAGAAACCATAATCATCATCCCATACCGCTAAACTCTGGCGTTGTTTGGAACCACTATCATTTACTACATCCCCCTCAAAACCATCCAGTTTGGCACACATGAAACCCATAATGAATTTCAAAAAAAGGCAATCCGTGCATTGGTATTCAAGTCCCGCACTGAAATTACTGCCAAGTTGTGAATCCTTTAACGTTCCATGACTTGTATAGTCACTACTATCGTATTGGTAACTATTCTTATAATCAATACTACCGGAGACATACATCAATCCCAGGGCAAAACGAGCCATTAAGGTAGTACCCATAAATGAAACAGGCGTCATTGCAAATAGTTCAAACGGTATGGCAAATGCCGAGAGGCCGTAACTATATGTCGATATACTTGAAGCGTAGATGGCCTTGCCAACTTCTGAGAAATTTCTTTTAAACTGATAAGTACCACCACCCAGATGCCAATAACCAAGGCTGAATCCAACATCAAGATTCTCTTTTAATTTATAGATGCCGAATGCTGTAACCTGGGCAGTCATTGAACCGCCAAAAGATTTTACTGACGGATCCCCCATATTATCATTTGCCTTGTCCATAAAGCTGTCTTTAGCATCTTTAAAATCACCAAGGCTGTACAAATTATAAGCAGGCCTGATTCCCACTCCCCATTTCCATTTGTCCCATTTACCACCACTATCCTGTGCCAATAATGAAGCTGAAAACAGTAAAAATACAGCCACTGTCAGCATACGCAATATCAAATTCTGTGTTTTCATCAGTGCCTCCAGAAAATTGTTTATATTTAACACAAAGAGAGTATTCAAAAAACTTAGGGCATTAAATGGATGAATACAAGTATTTTCATCCCGTAGACCCAAACCCCCCACTACCGCGCTGGCTCTCATCCAGAGAATCAGCAAGTACCCACTCTGCCCGCTCATGCCTGGCAATGACCATTTGGGCAATGCGGTCACCACGGCGAATCTCAAATGGCTCCGGGCCGAAGTTAAAGAGTATGACTCCTACCGGCCCCCGATAATCAGAATCAATAGTACCGGGTCCATTCATGACACCTATACCATACTTAAACGCCAGGCCGCTGCGTGGTCTTACCTGAGCTTCATACCCATCAGGAACAGCAATGCGAATTCCAGTGGGAATAAGTTTAAATTCACCAGGCTTTAATACAATTTGTTCTGCAACTGCTGCCAATAAATCCATACCGGCAGATCCCGGGGTCTGATAGACCGGTAATGGCAGATCCCTGGCATCAGCCTCCACCACAATGGCAATTTTCAATGTAGCTATCAACTAATCTCTCCTATATCTGCGCCGGATTCATCACCGCTTTCCACCATTTTTTGAATCAGTATCTCCTGCTCCTGTGTCAAATTCTTTGCAGCCTGATAATCATTTTTTTTCAGTGCTGAGGCAATTAACTTATCCAGTTCCCTTATACGATTCTGTGTGTCTTGTTGATTAGTTACTGCGAATAAATCACCCTGACCGGCAGACCGTTTTCGTCTCATTCTTTCTCACCTTTCTCTGTAGGCGTAGGACTGTCTTTAGATGAAATATCTTTTACTTTGTCAAATAAATCAGGGACCAGCTTTAAAAGCTTTGTCCATTGAGCCTCTTGTTTCTTTATTGAGACCAACTCTACTTCATCCCCTCTTATCACAAAAAATGCCAGAGGTTCTACTGTAGCACCACCACCAGTAGCTTCAGCCTCATTCTTTTCCTTTCCCGCCTGCCCTCCACCCACTCCAAAGCCAATTGACAGGCGCGAAACCGGAATCAATGTTACATCACCAATTTTAACAGGGTCTCCAATGACTGTCTCGGTCTTGGCCAACTGCCGCATCTCAGACAACACCGTTTTAACCAGTTCTTCTATCACCATGATAATCTCCTTAAATGATCATTTGACTATCGTCATCCACATCATAAATAATGAGCGGATACTCCAGAAAATAAGCCGGATTGGCCGAACTGACATTCTTCCACGGCTTCTGATTCTCCATGTAGTATCATTGAAATCCGGTACTATATTTACTTTAAAAGAATTGCCATAACCTGAAAACATATGTCCCAAACCCGCACAATATCCTGTCAGAGCCGGATCTTCAAAGCCTCCGGAAAATTGGATAAAACCACCTTGCCACTGAATCAGCTGTACAAGCTTTATCAGCCTGCGAGGCAGTACCTTCAATGCCGCAGCAATCCATTGTCCGGAAAAACTTCGTTTTCTTCTAATCTTTTTCTTAGACCCGGTAGCTTTTGTGTTCACTGAAGAACCAATACTCACCGGTTTCCCTAATATATATATAACAGGCTGCTTAAAACTAACATTGTTTCCCAGTTCATAACTATAGCAATTGGCAGTGCCATTAATGATCACACTCCATTGCCACAGAGAAGTTGAGACTTCAATTTGCCATTGTAAATGCAATTGAGCAACAAGTATCCAAAAAATGACTACAAAAAATAAAATAACAATTATACACGCTAATAACAATTTATACATTAACTCCTTGACAAAAAAAGAGCAATTTTGTATATTAATTTCTATTCTAATAGATCAAACTCGTGCAAATGCACGATAAGAACATAAAAACAGGTAACTTGAAGAGGAAATTCAATGCCACAGCATAAATCAGCAGTAAAAAGAGTCCGCCAATCAGAACGCCGTCGCGTCCGTAATATGGCAAAACAGTCACGCATGAAAACCGCCATCAAGCGTATTCTTGGTGCCGAGAACAAAGATGTAGCCACAAAAGAGTTGACCAATACCATAAGCATACTTGATCGCATGGCCCTTAAGGGACTTATTCATCGCAACAAGGCTGCAAATCTCAAATCCCAGCTAACTACTCGCGTCAACGCCATGTCGTAAGTTCCTCTGCATTACTGTCTCTCTAAAACCGGGATCATTCAAATTGCATATATAACGTTATGCATATTGAATAATCGCGGTTTTTCTGTTTATCCTCTTTGATAGTTTGGTGCTTCTTTTGTAATTATCACATCATGCGGATGGCTCTCAACAACGCCGGCCTGTGTAATACGTACAAATTGTGCCTTATCTTTGAATTCTTCAATATTTGAGACACCACAATAACCCATTGAAGAACGTACTCCACCAATTAGCTGAAAAATAACATCAGAAAGCCGTCCTTTAAAAGGTACACGACCTTCAATGCCTTCGGGAACAAATTTCTTTGAATCATTTTTCTGAAAATAACGATCCGCGCTACCATCATTCATGGCACCCAATGACCCCATGCCGCGATACACTTTATATGATCTGCCATCAAGTAACACCATCTCACCGGGACTCTCCTCAACTCCTGCAAGAAGAGAACCCAGCATCACAGTATCTGCTCCGGCTGCAATTGCCTTGGCCACATCACCGGAATAACGGATACCGCCATCAGAAATTATTGGAATATTTAATTTATGGCAGACCTTTGCAGTCTCCATGACTGCCGTTATCTGTGGAACACCCACTCCGGCAACAATACGGGTTGTACAAATTGAACCCGGACCAATACCCACTTTAACAGCATCCACACCAGCATCAATTAAAGCTCTGGCCGCTTCGGATGTTGCAATATTACCACCAATAATATCCAGATCAGGGTATTCATTACGAACCTGCCTTACCATTTTCAGCACCGATTCCGAATGTCCATGAGCCGTATCTACACAGATAACATCTACACCGGCCTCTACAAGCAGATCCACTCTATGCATATTCATTGCGGTTACACCCACGGCAGCACCAACTATAAGGCGGCCTCTATCGTCCTTGGCAGAATTGGGGTATGCCTTCCGTTTTTGAATATCCTTTACAGTAATCAAACCGGATAAATTCCCTTTACCGTCAACAATCGGCAGTTTCTCAATTCTATGTTTTTGAAGAATCATCTTGGCATCTTCAAGTTTTGTGCCTTCCGGCGCAGTAATCAAATTTTCCTTGGTCATAACATCTGAGATTAGTTGATCCACATTGGTCTCAAAACGTAGATCTCTGTTTGTTAAAATCCCAACAAGCTTTCTACCCTGTACAATCGGTACGCCGGAGATATGAAACTGATCCATAAGCTTCAAGGCATCACTGACCTTTCTCTCCGGTGGCAAAGATACAGGATCAGAGATCATACCACTCTCAGATCTTTTAACCTTGTCCACCTGCTCAGCCTGGTCTTCCGGTGTCATATTCTTATGGATAATGCCAATACCGCCTTCTCTGGCTAATCCAATGGCCATACGTGCCTCAGTAACAGTATCCATTGCAGCTGAAAGAATGGGGATATTCAGTGTAATACGACGTGTAAGTCTGGATGAGATATCTGTATCATTGGGCAATATATCCGATTTTGCCGGAATTAACAGTACATCATCAAATGTTTCACCATTCATGATAATTTTCTCTTTCATCCTCTATTCCTCCGGATTTATCTATAATTTTTTTTCATTAAACCAATTTTGCATCCCTTGAATCAACTCTTCCGGTGATTGGACACTGCTCGCACGAACTGGCAGTGCTTCAAGGAAAAAACGTCCGTAGCGTGTCTGTGTCACTCTTGGATCCAATAAAAGAACAGCACCATGATCATTACCCGAACGTATGAGCCGGCCAAAGCCCTGCCTGACCTTGACAATTGCCTCAGGTACAGCAAAATTCATAAAACCATTTCCGGTACTCTCTTGTACAGCTTCTGTTCTTGCCTCTACAACCGGTTCAGAGGGCACATCAAAGGGAATTTTTGTGAGCACTAATAATTCAAGTGCCTTACCAGGCACATCAACACCCTCCCAGAAACTTGCTGTCCCAAAAAGCACTGATGAATGATCTTCACGAAAACGCCTTAAAAGCTGGCTGCGGCTGCCATCTATCGACTGCCCTAAGAGTGAAACGCCTTTAGCAGAAAGTGTTGGCTTCACAGCTGCATATACTTCTTTCAACATTTTATAGGATGTAAACAGCACCATAGAACCGCAATGAATATTTTCAAATACCTGTATCAGTAATGATGCCACAGACATGCTAAACTGAGGAGATTTGGGAGATGTCATAAATGAAGGTACAAAAAACTTCACTTGAGATTCAAATTCAAATGGCGACCCGAACAGCTTGGTTGTAATTCTATCCGAATCCATGAATTGAAGCCCCATACGCTGTAGTGCATAGTCAAATCGTCCACGAATTGATAATGTAGCAGATGTCATTACACAACGTTCAATACCTGGATATAGTTGATCAGAGAGTAATTTGGCTATGTCCAGTGGAACAGCTTTCAGGAAAATTGTATTCTCTTCTCTACCCCGCCCATGTTCCGCCCAGCATATATCTTCTTCACCTGCACCATCAATTATAAGAGTCATGCGCTCTTTTATTGAAAGCAAATCCTGTACAACGGCTTCCATCTGACGGGCTGCATCCATCCCATCCGGATCTGCCAGATCAGAATCCATATCAAGCCAGCTGGACAATTCTACTGCTGTGCTATGGAGCCGATTCAAAGTCTCGATTATATTTGTAATTTCCACATTTAGTGAAGAAAAAAACTTTTGTCTATCTCTTATCCTGTATTTTTGCATGGGCCCCAGTACGGACAATGCTTTGTGGCTGCCAAGCTTGGTAAACAAGATTGAAACGGCCGCCTCCAGCTGCTCATTAATCTCTGCTAAATCAGAACAACGTTTATCATAATCCATCCGGCGAGTCTGCGCTAGTCCCTTTGCGCCGGCCCAGTTAAATATCCAATCTATCAATCCTTTTTGACGACTGCCTTTTCCCTTTAACTTTTCAATTAAATCTTTAAACACCCATTCGTATAATGATACTGCAAGGCTGTCTGTAGCCGCTCTTTCCAATTGATGAGACTCATCTACGATCAATGAAGAATAATCTCCCAGAACACCATGCCCGGTAATAATATCTGCAAATAACAAAGCATGGTTAATCAGGACTATATGAGCCTTTTTGGCCGCTTTCCGTACCCTCTGATAATAGCAGGAAGAGTAATATTCACAAAGTGGGCCTAAGCAGTACCTGCCGTCAGAATGGATTTGGCTCCATACATCGAGATTCCGTTCTTTGCCAAAACCGCCATTCTCTTCAATATCACCTGTTAGAGTCTCTTCAGCCCATATTAGAAGTGGTAATAATGAACGACGCTGATAAGGACGAAGCCTGGAGTGTGAATTCTGTATAAGCGTCTCCAGACGTCTCTGGCAGAGATAATTCTGGCGTCCTTTAAGCAGTACAGCCAGAAATCCTCCTCCCAGTAATTCTCTGAGTAAGGGTAAGTCTTTAGCAAAAATTTGATCTTGCAACGTCTTTGTATGAGTTGCAACAACAACACGCTTTTTCTCTTCCATAGACCAAAAAAGGGCCGGCAGAAGATAAGCAACTGTCTTGCCAACTCCTGTACCGGCCTCGGCAACAAGAAACTCATCTCTCTTGAAAGCCTGTTCAACAGCATTAGCCATATCAAGCTGAGGTGCTCTAAATTCAAACTGTGGCCACTGGTGTGCCATTATGCCATCGGGACCGAAATAGTTGACCGGATCAGTATCACCATGTCCGGGCATGCTATCCACATCAGGTTCATGGCCAAGAATTGAAATTGGCCTTCCTTCAGGTGGGGGCGCACTTATCATTGTATGCGTTTTGCGATACGCCAGTATGCAATCAAAATACGAACGGAGCCCATCTTTGGCTCCGTCTGCTAATTTATATGCCCTTTCAAAAGCTGCGTCACTCATTTTACAGGCCAGCAGGCTTAGATTATAAAATATCCTCCCTGCAGCCTCTGCGTCATGAACGGCTCGATGTGCCTTTGTAAGACTAACATCAAAATGAGAAGCAACTGTTTCAAGACGATGATTTGAAAGCCAGGGCAGAAGCAAACGGGAGAGTTCAAGTGTATCAACCAATGTCGGATCAATACCTTTGAAAGGGATCTTGTAGAGTTTGCAGGCGTTCTTTAAAAAACCACGATCAAATGAGGCTGAATGCGCAACAAACCAATTACCTTTAAATTGCTCAAATAGTTCTGTGAAATTTGCTTCAAGTGCAGGTTGGCCTTGCAGGTCTTTATCAGACAGCCCGGTGAGCTGCGTGACTATATCAGGAACAGGTATTGTGGGATTATAAAGTTGAGAAAAAGTATGAACAGGAATGCCCGCTTTCAGTCGCACCACACCCGCCTCGATAATTTCATCGCGGCGCGGATTCAAACCAGTGGTCTCAAAATCAAAGGCGATCACCAGGTCTGCTTCCAGGGGGCCGGCAGAGGGCAAATGAATATTCATATTGACGTTAATAATAAGAAAATTATTGGCGCAAATCAATGTTTTTCTTCAGGAAACAGCCATTTCGAGCGATGTTATGAAGAAATATTTTATATGTCTTCCTGAACTTGTTTCAGGATCTTGTTTTTTACTCCTCCCAAGTCAGCAGTAGCTGTGCGTGGCACACAGCAGAGCGTTCACTTTATGATAAAGGATTAAGAAACATCAGACAATAGAACATGAAAAAATTAGCGGAATTATCAACAGGCATAATAACATCAATCGTTTCATAATTGACCTTAAGTTTTATTGCCGGATTAATAAAATTTCGGAATCTTAAGGGTGAATCTTATTCGTTAGCCTTATCTCTGGTCGGTGACATCGTTTCACAAAACTGCATAAAATAATTTACAAAAAAATTAAGGAGTGTTCATCAAGCACCTGTAGATTTCAAATAAATCTTAGGTTTAAGTGTAATTTTTTTGTTAGTATTTATCTTTTCTTTTTCTTTTAAATCTTTATATATTTTGTTTATATCATAATTAAATTTTGAGGCATGTTCATCTCTATATTTTCTGATTTCTTCAACTATCGCATCAGTCCACATTTATTATTCTCCCATTAATTCTTCAGGTGTACAAATTATTGGATTAATGTATATTTTTTGTTTATTCATCTTACAAATTCCCATATTTTCTTTAATGTAAGAAAAATATCGTAAACTTCAAGATAACTTTTTATATCGGCAGCCCTTAAGGCTAACGATTTTATTTCTGCGACGAGTGACCATGATAATGAACAATCACTCGTGTGTTACGTGCCACACATGTTTATTTTTCTATGCCACACTGTCCGGGACACCCGATGCCGGCCTCGTCCACGTCCTGATTTGCCACTCTAACGTTGGTTGAGTGTGAATCTTATTTGTTATGTGTATTGTATTCTTTTATTTAAATATCTAATACTTTTGCAGGATTATCAATCATTAGTTTTGAAATAATATCAGTTGAAGCCAAATTATCGTCAAAACAAACCAACAAAAAATGAGAGTAGAACTCTGAATAACTAACAATTTTGCCATTATGAAAGCCACCAGCATCTTGCGATAAGAACACATTGTCAAGTAGGTTCAATTCAGATAATTCTTTAAACAGATTTTTATACCAATCCGTTTTTTTACCAGTACCTACATGCCAGCTTAGTTCAATTTTAATTCCATCTTTCACCAGTTTAACAATTGTTTCAATATCAAAAGAAAAGTCAGCGTGACTCCAGATGAATTTCTTTAAATTGAAATTTAATTCTTTCATTATACGCACTATTTGACGAGCTGAATAGGAAGAACATATATGTGCTACTATTGGTAAAGAAGTTTCTTCACTAGTCAAAAAAGCTGCTTTTAAAAACTCCAATTGAAAAGATGATAGTTGATCATTGTCACCAAGT
The DNA here is from genome assembly GCA_023139105.1 of bacterium. Classification (GTDB taxonomy): domain Bacteria; phylum Zhuqueibacterota; class QNDG01; order QNDG01; family JAGLOF01; genus JAGLOF01. Next base: position 44,550 of record JAGLOF010000058.1, on the reverse strand, counting down.
CCAATTTTTATTACTCCAGGTTTTATCAAAGTACCATCAATTCCATTTTTATATTCGTTGATCCATTGTTTTGCAATATCATTTGACTTCATTGTAAGTAATTCAGTTGGAACAAAAACTTGATTATAGTCTAATCCATCCCAAACACCACAATTAGCAATGATATTGAGTCCCGTTTTTTCTGACAGCTCTTTTAGAACTGAAACATCCCGTCCTGCACCCAAAGGAGTCATTTCAACAAGTGTATCACAACCTAATGATTTCAATTCTTTTAAATAAGGCACCATCACAGTTAAAAGTGCCGCTTTATCATAAGTTTGCCGACTAGTGCCTGTCCAGGCCCATAAAATATGTTCATGAATTCTAGTGTTACCCAGTTTCTCTTTGGTAATAGGTCCGAGCACGGTATTTATCAAAATTAAATTCCTAACATAAGCTAAATGGTACCAACTTTTCATGGGGCACTCTGACACATAACAATTTTGTGTTTCTGTGGCGCGCCCACGTCGGTTTTAATCAGACGGCCACAATGAAAATGTTTTGCAACACCGGCAATTAACCCGGCACGATCGTATGCGTCGTTGACGGTGGAAGCTGTCGCAAGCCGAACTGGCTCACACCGAACCGCCGGGCCGGGCATGTCCGCCAGCAAACACGGGCTATACATTTCTTTTAATTTGATTTTGGAGGGAATTGCTTTAATAAATTTTTTACTGCTCGAGCTACGGCATTACGAGTGGACCGATCTTTTAGTAGTCCGGCAATATCAGCATCATCCCCTTTGCTAATAATACGAGCAACAAGCTTTTTATTATTTATATCCCAGATTTGGGTTATCATTTGAGATTGTTTTGAAGTCATAATCGTACTACCTGGCATAGATCCATCAGATGCACCAAAACCTAGCCGTTCAAAATAAATAAAATAATCTGCATTTATAGTAGTACGGATTTTCTGGAAAAAAAGAGAATCTTCTGGAGTCATATTATTAAAACAATCGCGATGATCAAGCATTTCTATTTCTATGTCTGGAAAAAATCTCTCTACGTCAGTTGGCACTATTAAATAATTGTCAGGGTAGGCTTTCAAAAATTCATCACAAAAAATACTTATAAATTGATTCGCCGCTGGGAATCTATAGTGAGTAATTTCTGTTTCGGATATTGTATACTCACCTGTGTGAGGACATAAACAAAAAACTTCATTCGTTAATGTTTTTGATTTAAACTTTTCATCCAAGACTAAGACTTGTGTTCACTGGAGCAGGACAGAATTAGAATTAAAATTGATAAGTAACTAAACAGTCTCATATATTACCCTTCTTAAATGTAATTGAGGTAGAACGGCCAACGTACCCGGCAGCCCCCTCTCTGATCCCTGCGCGCGACGTTCCCGCACAAGGCTCTTCATTATTGCTCGCATCGTACAAGAACATTCTCTAATCCCAATATCCGATTATTTTGGGTTGCGGGATGGAGTTGATACTTCAGCATCTCATTAAAACCTTTCCGGCCACACTCCACGGCCCGATTTGCCGCAGGGCCGTAGGTCGAGGGTGAAACTTATTCGTTAGTGGTGTTTTTGCTTAGGATATACCGATTGGTTTCTCAATTAATTTACCACCAATAAATTTATGCAATATACTAGACATATATGTTTGATATGGCAGCCCTTCTTCCAATGCCTTTCTTTGTATATTTATCAGATCTTTCTCAGAAATTCGAATATTCACTCTTTTATTTTTTTTATGGGTATTTCTTGCAATTTCTTGAAATCGCTCTTTTTCCCGTTCGAAATCAGGTATTGTTTTCCACTCGCCCCTTTCTACAGAATCGAGCAGTTCTTTTTCCTCTTTATTTAGATTCATTCTTAATGTCTCCTAAATACTTTTTTGTCATTTTTCTACTTGGTATAATTGTTTTAAGAAAAAACGTTTCATCATTTTTCACAAATGGAACAACATATGAATAATTATCAATTTCAACTATAAATATAAATTGATTTGAATATTTTTCTTTATTTGGATGTTCAATCGTATCAAGTAAAAAACCATGTTCAATTGCATATACGACATTTTCAAAACATATACCTCTTGATTCTTTTAGGGAATCATTCTTTAAAGTATTCCAATCAAAATATTTCATGTAATAAATGTACTACTTTGTGTGCCTTTTGGCAACATATTTATTTTCCCTTTATTTATCTCGTTCCTACGGCCTACCCAAAGGGCATTACATCCGTGGGAATGTTCTTTAAGGACGCTCTACGTCCAACTACCTACCAACTTCAATCGCTCTGGAGCTATGCCCTAATTACGTTATCATCTCTTTGTCAATACGAATGATATTATCATCATCAATTATCCAATTCCGTGCACTGCAACGTTGGTCGAGGGTGAAGCTTATTCGTTATTCAGCCATTTTTTATAATTTCACTACGCCGAATTAACCGGTGTGCTTCAAATACAGTTAAGATCTCAATTTGACCTGAAGTTACTTGATAAATAATTCGATAATTCTTTTGAATAAGTTCTCTTATTTTTGGGTTGCCGAATTCGGGTATCGCGCGACCTCTATTAGGATTGTTTGCAATTTCTTCAGCACAATCAATTAAAAATTCAACAAACTCGATAGCAATAATTGGATTATCTTCTGCAATAAATTCTTCTATCTCAATTAATTTGTTCAGAGATTCTTCTGTCCAAATTAACTTCATTTTTGCCTCCGCGAGGCTCTCAATATATTTAGTTTGGATTTTACTTCTTCTGTAGAAAATGTGTTACCAGATTCGACATCTGATAATCCTCGATTGACTGAATCAACAAATATCTTACTATGAATTAAATTATCATATTCATTTGGTGAAAGTAGTACTCCTGCAGGACGGCCATTTTGTGTTATAATTACAGGATGGTCAGTTTCCTGAATATTTTTCAAATACTTGGCAATTCCAGTTTTAAACTCTCCAACTGGAATAATATCGGATGCTACACAGAATTTTTTCATTTCATTAGCTCCTTTTTGGGTTTTAATCACAACCTAAATTAAGGTACAAATCAAGCCCAGCACAAGGTATTTTTTGGCTGAATAACGAGTTCTGCGCTTCTACTGCGCGCCCACGTCGGTTTTAATCGGACGGCCACAATGAAAATGTTTTACAATGCCGGCAATTAACTAGACACGAACGTATGCGTCGTTGACGGTGAAGCGGTCGCAAGCCGAACTGGCCCACATCGTACAACCGGGCCTGGCATACCCGCCAACAAACGCGGATGATGCTGCTATTTTTTTTATGGCCTGAATATTTGAAGATCAAGATCAGAAATTACTTTGTAATGTTTATCATTTCCAGTTAGCAGAGTAAGAGCATTTGTGATTGATGTTGCAGCAATCAAAGAATCAGCTATTTCAAGAGAGTGACTGAGATAGTGTCTTTCCATATAAAACATGGCTTTGGAAGAAATATCTTCTGTTACGTATAGTATTTTTGCATTCCATATTCTCAATGCTTTTCTGAGCTCATTTAATTCTGTTTTATTCCTCATACCCTGGACTAATTCCATGTATGAAATAACTGATAGATAGAATGATGGAATACTTTCTATAATGTCATACGCTTTTTCATTACCACGCATGTACCAAATTAATACATCAGTGTCAATAATCATTGAAAACGCCCCTTCCTCATTTTTCTGACATAATTGGGGACGTCTTCCATATCTGTATTATCTTTCCAAATTCCAAATAAATTAGAAGATAGTATTTCTTCATCTTTTTCATATTCAATAGGGATCAATTTTGCTTGGGGTTTACCACGGAATGTAATGACTACTTCTTCTCCTCTTGAAACTGTATCCAACAATTCCTTTGAATGAAATCTTAAATCCTTTGCTGTTGCTTTCATAATACACCTCCAATACACAGTTTACACTTCTAAATGTAAACATGCACATCTAAAGATGCAAGTAACTTTTTTTTAGCAACATAACGAGTTCTGCGTTTTGTGAGTTGTATGAATATATAATTCTCTTTTTGATCTCTTCCGGCCAGATACTCATTTTATGGAAAATGCAATATAATCCCTGCTCCTTCACTGGCCTGGTCCACGTCCCGATTTGCCGCAGGGCCGTAGGTCGAGGGTGAATCTTATTCGTTATGACTTTGACACCGTACAAAACTAATTCCTATTTACTATCAGTCAATAATTTGATATTTTCTCAGTTTTATGTACAATCCCCTTGTTTTGTATTGTTCATATAATTATATTGACCATATGAGCAACATATCTTTCACATGGGACCAGCAAAAGAACACAGCTAATCAACAAAAACATCATGTTTCATTTGCAGAGGCCAAAACTGTTTTTTATGATGATAAGGCAAGACTTATGCACGATCCAGATCATTCAGAACAGGAAGACCGATTTATCTTATTAGGGCACAGTAGTCATTTAAAATTACTGGTCGTTGTTCATGCTTATCGGGATGATGATCATATTATTCGCATTATATCAGCTCGTAAAGCAACTAAAAATGAATCTAAGTATTACTTTTCAAGGTGATCAAAATGAGAAACGAATATGATTTTTCAAAATCAATCCAAAATCCCTATGCTAAAAAATTAAAAAAACAAATTACTATTCGCATCGAAAATGAAACAATTAATTATTTCAAAGCATTGGCATTAGAAACCGACATTCCATATCAAAAATTAATTAATATGTTTCTTAGAGATTGTGCTGAACATCATTTGAAGCCCACAATTTCTTGGAAACAGTAACCTCCTTTACTGTATAACTTTAAGGATTTTATCTTTCGTTGAGCCAATTAAGCCACATGATTATTAACATACTGCCAAAAATCATTCTTAAATGTTGATACCAGACGTTTCTAAAAGCTCAATGACAGATAAAATTCGGTTAACGAAACCGCCCTTTCGGTATGGACATTTAATCTTTCACTCATATTTTCCCAAATAAACAATCGGCCATGCTCCACGTCCCGATTTGCCGCAGGGCCGTTGGTTGAGGGTGAATCTTATTTGTTAAAAGCTTTTTAACTACCTTAAATAACAAGATCTTGATTCCTTAATTTGTTTACCAACACAATTCAGTAAAAACAAAACATTAAAACGCTTCTGAAAATCCTTTAATTCTCTAGCTTCATTGGGTATTGCCAAAGAAAAAAATAGCATATCTGACTTTGCTTTAATTTCCAAATCTGTTCCAAACATTGAAAACATATTTATTTTTTTATAAACGAGAGTATCCGTTCCGGAAACAAACATACAGTAAAAAAAACTATTCTCAGAAAAATTCAATGTATAATTATTAGATATTCGATTTCGTATTAAAAAATCAACTTTCAATGAATCAACTGCCTCATAATCTCTATTTGTACCAGTACTCAATGGATTGCCCAATTCGTTTATTTTTATCCATTTCACTAAATCCGTATACCAAAAAGCAGTATTACCAATATAATTTCCTTCAATTTTGTAAATACCTGAAAAAACTTTAAATCCTTGCATATGATTTTGATTCCAAACGATTGAGCGTTCTAAAGAATCTCCGGGTAACAATGTTTTATTATAAACAGAACACCCCACGTCACCGCAAGAAGAATAACATCTTTCTCCTAAAGTATTGAATACATTCCAAAAGTATATTGGCGGACTATTACCTACATATAAATGGAAACCAGCTGTATCATTTTTATTAATCAATAACATTTGGCCAGAAACAGTATCATCTAAAGAATAAACATAGTTAAAACCTGTTATCTTGGAAATCACACCATTATTTAGCATGCGAATTGGAATATCTACATACGAAATCACTTCATCATTATTGTTTGACATATTACATATATCGCATCCCAATGCAGCAAGGCATAAACAGGCACAAATCAACAAAAATGATTGCTTCACATATTACCCCTATAATTTATGCCTTAATCAAGGTAGGACTACCACTCGCAGATCACTGCGTGGGATGTTCCCGCACAAGGCTCCTCAGCATTGCTCACTTCGTACAAGATCATTCCTTAAACCCAATATCCGATTATTCTGGGTTGCGGGATGGAGTTGATACTTCAGCATCTCATTAAAACCTTTCCGTCCACACTCCACGTCCTGATTTGCCGCAAGGCCGTAGGTTGTGAGGGTGAATCTTATTAGTTATGTGTAAATCACTTTTAGAATTAAAATATAGTCATAAATCATTCATATTCCTTATTTTCAATTAATCGCTTCAATTCCTGTTTACTTGGCAAAACAGTCTGGTATTTACTGGCAAAAATTTGTTCATTCTCTTCAGGCAAAGTAATTTCTACCAATGTTTCGCTTTTATCTTGGCAAAGAATTATTCCTATCGTTTTATTTTCATCATCCAACTTTACAAATCTATCATAATAGTTCACATACATTTGTATTTGCCCAATATCCTGATGCTTTAATTCTCCAATTTTCAGATCAATAATCACAAACGATTTAAGAATTCTGTTGTAAAATACTAAATCAATTCTGAAATGTTTATCATCGATAGTTATCCGTTTCTGCCGTGCAACAAAAGTAAATCCTTTACCCAATTCCAATAAAAAATGTTCAAGTTTATCAATAAGTCTTTGTTCAAATTGGGATTCTGAATATTTCCTTTTTTCAGGCAGTCCTATAAATTCCAATATGTATGGATCTTTCAATGAATCCTTTGGTTTTTCTATCAATTGCCCTTTTTCGGATAATTCCTTAATCCCTTTCTTATCTCTACTGAGGACCAATCTTTGATACAATGCACTGTCATATTGTCTTCTAAGCTCCCGCAAACTCCAATTATTTTGGATTGCTTCAATTTCATAAAATTTTCTTTCCTTAAGGTCCGCAATTCTAATGAGTTTTATATAATGTGACCAACTAAGCTGAAATTCATTGCCACCCAATTTCCGAGACCCTGTCTCGGAAATTGAATACGCAAGATAAAATTTCCGCATGTTCTCTAAATTATCAACCGAAAAGCCCTTGCCAAACTCTGAAGTAAGGCGTTTCGAAAGTTCATGAATAATATTCTTACCGTATGCTGCTCGTTCTTTACCATCTTGCTGTTCCTCTACAATTATTCTACCAATTTCAAAATATGTATAAACCATTGTTTTATTAACGGTTTGAACAACACTGATTCGAGCATTTTTTAAAGTTTCAGCTACTTTGTCAAAAAAATCTGATTTTGCATATTTTCTTATTTTAGACATTTATTTATCCTTGCATCAATCTTAATTCAAATTTTAAATGTACTCATGATATGCTGTCACCTTTAAATTAAACATTTTTTCAATACACACAACATTATTTATTTCTAACCACAATCAAGGTAGAACGGCCAACGTACCCGACCGTCCCCTCCCAGATCCCTGAGTGCAACGTTCCCGCACAAGGCTCCTCATTATTGCTCGCTTCGTACAAGAATATTCCTTATGCCCAATATCCGATTATTTCAGGTTGCGGAATGTATGATATTTCAGCATCCTACTCACGTCCCGATTTGCCGCAGGGCCGTAGGTCGAGTGCAAACCTTATTCGTTATTCCCTGGGGAGCATGCTCATTTTATAGCGACGGATGATAGGCTCATCTTCGTTATTGCGTGTGATACCATAGACACTGCCGTTGTGAAACAAATGTATGGGTTCATTGGCAAATACCTGCCTGAGGTAATGCCCTTTTAATGAGAAGACATCATATACATACGTCGTTTCATCATCGGTATAGATTCTCAGCCATAAATGCCCATCTTTATCAAATATCATTTTGTCATAAAAAGCCGGCAGCCACTCGGTCTGTCCCATTTTATCACTGTTGGGGTTGGAAGTCTGTAAATAGTGTCTTCCAAAAGCGTATAAGGGAATGCCTGTACTGTCATGGACGGTCAACATGTAATCGGCATTGTATCCACTGATGAATTGTCCCTGTGCTCCAATTAACCAGGTGGTTGTGGGCCAGTTTCTTGCGCCCATGGTAATTATGCCTCCACCAGGGGAAGCTTTCATCATGTGGCGGGAACCGATAAAGGGGCCAAAAATTGTGGGGTCTTCACCCAATTTGTTTTTTCTGGCGATAAAACGATCGTACGTGACAATGGTAAAATTGCCCGTCATCTCATAATCTGCCGGAATCTTGTCGCAAGCGTACCAGAAGCCGCCCAGAGGATCTATCTGTAAATTCTCCTTATATCCTTGAACACGATGGTCGCAAATGTATTTCCCTAAAGTGTCAATGATTGTGATGCGCAGATTGCGTCCATCAAGGATGGCAATATGGCCATCAGGAGTCCAGGCCAGATAAGCGGGTGTATCCAGCTCACCGGGGCCCTGGCCTTTTGCAGCCACCTGGCGCAGGAATCGTCCTCCCGGGCTGTAACTTTTGATCCGGGCACTCTTCCACTCCAGATAATACATATTGCCGCTGTCATCGACCAGGAGATTTTTAGGGGAGTCCAATATATAATTTTCTTTAGTGGCGTTGTCACCTATAGAGAGTTCCACTTTAAGATTGGCGTCGAATCGTCCTTCCCCGGGTTCTGTTGTATTCATTCGTATTTCAAGACCATTGATGATGGATATTTGAAGGCCATCTGATTTCTGTGAGGTACATCCAGCTACAAGCAACATAAGTAGAAGGGTAACGGTTTTCATGACATTCTCCATTTGGAAAGGGTTATATACCTAAGACTGTTCTGATAATTTATTGTAGATCACTGGCATTTGCCCTTTCCACTTTTCCCATTTTTCATTGTTTGTAATTAATTCAGCCATGAAGTGTGCAACATTAATTCGACTCGTATTGCCAGCATCAAATATCGCGCTCCGAATCGGTGAAGGATATACCTCATACTCGGTTACATAACTTTCATTTTTCAAATTATCCGGGCGAACTGCAGCCCACTCAATTTCACTATCATCTTGTCCAATCTGAGTACGTAGAAAATCTACAGCTTTCTCATTATCTATTAGTGGCGGCAACAATACTCGCATTAGCCAAATTAGACATTTTTGAGCAAATGAAATGTGTTCTGACAGATCGCGATTACTATTACCGGCAGTGTTCATGAGTACAAATTTTACTGGCATTTCTGGCTTATTGGCCTTGATAGCTTTGCACAATCGACTAGTTGCATCTGTTACAAGTTTACGAGGATGGCCATACATCCCCTTGAAACTTATATTATGGCCCAGGCAAGAAGCAATTGAATTGCATCCGTTGACTAATTGAGTCATCTCTGCATCACTAAGTTCAAGTACACTCGCATGAATTATAGTCAAATTTTTATGATTAGTAAGTGTTTCAGACCAATTACTCTCTGCTCTGACAATTAATTTGACCTGCTCACCACAATTTAATAGTTGCGCTACAAGCAACCGGCCAGTCGCTCCACTTGCACCTACTATAAGAGTTACCATTTTATACCTCGTTTTGTAAAAATCATATTTTTTGCATGATCAAAGTAGAACGGCCAACGTACCCGGCAGCCCCCTCCCAGGCACCTGCGTGCGACGTTCCCACACAAGGTTAATATATTACTCGCTTCGTACAAGAACATCCCTTAAACCCAATATCCGATTATTTTGGGTTACGGGATGGAGTTGATACTACAGCATCCTATTCACGTCCCGATTTACCGCAGGGCCCTAGGCCGAGTGCAAATCTTATTCGTTTTATACAGATTTCTTTATTGGCATTGGTACCATAATAATGTTTCATATGTAGATTCACTAATGACATCAACACGGTAATGACTCAAATCACTAGCCACTGAAAGCCAAGTACCCCAAATTTGAGTAATAATCCATACATCTTCTGATTCATATTTCGCTCTTTCAATCAGGCATGGAATATTAACTGAATCTTCATTTAAGTGAAGCAATTCAAGAACTCTATCAATTTGATTTCTATACGTACCGTATTCAAGAGAACGTTTCTTGATATTGGCTACTATATTTCTTCTCAAATTAAAACTACATCTATAATTATAAATAGCTCTAAAGCTAGTAAATATTGGAGGCTGGATAAAATTAGTTACAATTGATGAACTATCATAATTTAGCGATGTATATCTAATTTCTGTCTCTAAAGGTAAATAGTCTGTAATAAATAAATATAATTTATCAGACTCTTTAATAAAGATACTTTCAATTCCATTGTATTCCAGGGCACCATCTAGTTTTGTTAAGAATACAAAAACCCAGCCTCTCTCATTCTCATAATAAATTCTGTTAGCTAAACATAATAACTTATTATTTTGCCCATTATAATTCGATACAATCCGAATACATTCTGCAAAAGAATGAAGATCAAGTCCAAAAGCATCTGCTTGATTTAATAAATCTTCATTGATTGCAAGTCGGAGTGTATCACTATATGAATTTTTATAGGCACAGTAAATTGAGTCCCATTCACATGGTCGAGCAAATTCTTTAAAAAGACTATCGATATTTTGATACTGAAGATCACTTATTCTCAATATTGGATGTTGACTTAATGGATAGTGATACTCATCAGGTTTACTGGGATTTGAAGAATGACAAGCCACCAAGAACAATAAAATCAATAATAAGAATACTTTCGATTTATTCATAGCACTTAATTTTCTCATCTGTATAGCGGTTATTTCTGCGGTGCGCCAAAACGATACTATCCACACCTCCGGCCTCGTACACGTCCCGATTTGCCGCAGGGCCGTTGGTCGAGGGTGAAGCTTATTCGTTATGTGGTACTATTTTAAGAAAGGAGCCAACTCCTCCTTCAAAGCATAAGTCATCATAAATATTTCGGTTACCTCTTTAATTCTCAACAAGCGTAATGATTTTAATAGTTCTTTTATTGCAATGATGTATAAAACTAGTAATGAAAATGCAATTACACTTACAATCCAATCTTTACATAATAGACTCACCAATATTACAACAGGAGCTAAATAAATTAGAATTCTCATGCTATAATACATACTTGCGACATACCTTACTTCAGATTCCATATTAAAAATTGACTGGGCAAACTGTGTACTGTGCTCCAAAATTAAAGTTTTACAGAGATTAAAAAAGTCACGATTACTTTCCTTTCTATTTCTGATATACGGCTTCCAAAACTCTGCATAGAATATTTTGGCGCCACTTGGTAATTTTTTATCAGCGACAACCCCAATCCATTTGATAAAAGGGAATTCATCTGTTAAATAGGATGGCAATTTCCTATTCTTTATTTTGTCTATTTTCTTTTGAATTACACTCTCATCGGTTCGCTTTTTCTTAATTTTTTTAATTTTCTTCTTCCATTTTTTCAATCTTCTTTTAACTAAAAATTCAGCTGACTTCCGGTCGGCTTTTTGAACTTTAAGCAGTTTAAGTATGATGCCGATTAAATAGGCAAAACAAAAAAATAATAATATCACAAAATATTTATTATCATTGAAAATCCCCCCCATTACTTCCCAATTTGCCAAATAACAAACAGCTACAATTAAATTTAACAAAACAAAACTTCCTGGAATCAGTGTTGATAGTATCGTTCCAGGACGCCCAAAAGTTGGAAAATTCACCATGCCTCCTCATGTTTAACCACAATCAAGGTAGAACGGCCAACGCACCCAGCCGCCCTCTCGCAGCTCCCCGTGCAACGTTCCCGCACAAGGCTCCTCAGTATTGCTCACTTCATACAAGATCATTCCTTAAGCCAAATATCCGATTATTTGGGTTGTGGGATGGAGTTGATACTTCAGCATCTCATTAAAACCTTTCCAGCCACACTCCACGTCCCGATTTGCCGCTCGACCGTTGGTCGAGGGTAAATCTTATTCGTTATGCGTAATATATTAACTAGTCATCTGATACTTCAGGTTGCATATCATTATCATCTTTTTTATCATTAATGTCAGGCTCTTCACTTAAGTTAGCCTCAGTTGAACTAGTACCATCATAAAAAGAAGGATGAGGATCATATATATGACTGTCCAATATCATATTCCGCGCATTTGTCGCCATCAATGCTGAACTAATAGCCACATGAATAGCGCCTGAATTGATATCACTTGTATTGAGCATTGCAGCAATAGTATTTCCTGTCATAAATTTTAAATTTGAAAGAGTGTTAAGAGAATCATTTAATGATTTTTTTGCAGATCGATCAACTTTCAAAGATTCAATCGTTATTTTTAGTTCCTCAATAATTCTAGCTTTTTTATTTAGTTCGGTTTGAAAGTCATCATTGATAGTGATCAGTTCTCTCTTCAAATATTTAATAAAAGAGCTCATTTCATCGGCACTACCAGCTAATCGATTAAACATATGGATAAATTGATTAATGATGACATGGTCCGTATCATATGGATACCTGATATCATGATCGACTTCGGCCCATCCTTCCTCAAATATAGTTCTCACCTGAATTTCAGTTATATGCTTTTCAACGGTAGGTTGTGATTCAACCAAATAATGAATTGACCGATATCCATGTTCATGCTCATTAATATCACAACCATATTTTTCAAATTCATTTATATATTCTAGTGAGTCCCCATTACGAATGTTTGCTATTGGTTTTTCTTTTAATTTCCAAGTAGTACTAATGAAATTATGGATCGCTAACCAATCTTCTTTATAAAGATGAAGGACACGAACTCCTGACAAATCAGTTATCAAGCTTTTATAATTATCAATACTAATATCAAATTCATTATTTTTATTTTTTTTCCGAATTATTTTCTCTATTAAATGATATGGATCCTTTAGTCTTCGTTTTATTGAATGCACATTACTATGAGTAACAAGACGTTCAGAAATATCTTTACACGTTTGTTCTAAAGGTTGCCTATAGGTTAAATAATCATTCTTTATTGCTTGAAGAAATTTCCATGAATATCCAGCTCTTCTAAAATCAGTTTCTGAAACATTAAAACTTTTTAGAAATTCAGTTTTATTCATTTTATCCTCATTCATTTTTTTTACGCATAACGTCATACGTTTCAAATGCGCGGCGACAGGCACTGTCGCAAGCCCCGGACGTGGACCGCCGCGTCTTTTGCAAACGCTGGTTCTACGCAAATTTGCGCTGAACGAAAAGATTACAGGCTTCAACGTGTGGGGTGGAGCCTACAGCCTTTAACCAATCTTTTAATAATTATACACTACAAGAAGTACGCATATAATGACTAATGAAAAACATGGCAATAATATTCCAGTTGAACTTCATTATTTAATATCCAATTTAACACCAGACGAGGCTGAATCATTAGGGTTTATTATTGAATCACGACCAATAGGATTTGTCGGATATTTTATTATTGGGGCGTGGATTTTCATGGTGGCGTTTTTTGCGTTTTGGCTTATTTGAGGTGTTGTTGAGATTAATATGATAAAATAGATTGCTGTCAATATTGTGAATACAATTGATATTGTCTGTAGTTTGTTAAGATATTTTTTTTCACCATCAGGAATAGATTCTTTGGGTTTTATAATGCCAAGTGCTGCTCTAATTTTTTTAAGCATGTTGTTTTTCGACTGGTCTGTTTTTAAGTAAAGACTTAGGCATATAGATCCAATTGGAATAAATGAAATTATATAAAAAATAGCAAAATGAATTTTAGAGATATTGGGATTTATTGAAACAATTACAGAAAATGCACCAATTAATATAGCATTTACATTGACTATGGACGTCCAAAAGGAAGAACGATAAGATTCATAATCTTTTGAATATTTTACTGCTTGGTCAAGTTCCATCTGTTTTAGTTTATCATTCATTTATTTTTTCCCCTCATCCCATGTGGTGTGGGTAGTACAAATGAACCAAGTGATTATTACGCGTAGAACCTTAGTATAGCCGACGGGTGACCATGATAATGAACAATCACTCGTGTGGCACGTGCCTTTAGGCAGTGCAAACTCATCAATTCAGCTGTCACATTAAATGTGCTTTGAATATTTATACAGCTTTAATTACTTAAAAATGGCATATCAAAATCATCAGGTAACAAACCTTCCTGATATGATACTTTGAATCTGCGTTTTGTGAGCTGTATGAATATATAATTCTCTTTTTTGGTCTCTTCCGGCCAAATACTCATTTTATGGAAAATGCAAATAGTCCCGGCCCCACCACCGGCCTCGTACACGTCCCGATTTACCGCAGGGCCGTAGGTTGAGTGTAAATTTTATTCGTTATACTGCGATATCTTTCAACAATTTCTCATGATTGTTATCAATTGAGCTTCCAGGGATTATATCATCATATACTTGATATTTCACCAGCATCATCTTAAGCTCATCTGAAATGATATCTGACACATGGAGATATAGCAGTATTATTATTTCTTGATTTGAAAGCATTGCTTTTAATAAATCAATATATTGTTGTTGTTTTTGAATATTAGCCTCATCCAAAAACTTAAATATTTGATACAAACTTTTTAAATAATGGCTTAACTCTTTATCAAACATATCTTTAAATTTTATTACAGCGGTCTTTAAACGTTTCTTTGTATCCAAATTTTTCAATGCGTTAAGACTATACTCACTACGAACTTTATTAATAAACTCCACAAAACAATCTTTTCCTTTATACGTGACAACAAATCCGCGGTTATTGGGTTTTACAGAATCAATTGACTCAGTTAAATTTATTTGAAACTGTAATAGTTGGAAAAACATATTTTCAAATGCCTGTGTTTTCAATGTATCATTCTGTAAACTTAATTGCTTTTTTTGTCCCTCAAGCTCATCACGTGTAAGTGACAATTCTTTTCTTTGTAATTTTAATTCTTCCATTTGAAGAAGAATTGCCACGATCAGCCCTACAAACGCAAGTCCAGAAAAAAGAGCACTTACACATCCAAAAGAATCCCCAAAACTACTTACACTCTCAGGAGCATCAAAAAATTGAGATAAGACGAGTATATTCAGTGCCCAGAGAACCAACACACCTATGAGCATGAGTATTGTTTTTCTACTAGTGGACATAGATAATCCTCTTTAGTGGTATGACAATGCTCACAAGTGCAAACAAAAGCTACCATCGCTAATGATGCAGCAACCCGTCGAACCGACGCGACAGCGTCGGACTTGTAAAGCTGTTAATGACGCTCATTTCCATCGGCTGACGAACAATAGCCACCGATGACAGGCAGCGTTTGCATCCTGTGCAGTTAATTGTTAACGCAAATTATCTATAAGACAATATAATAATCTCATGACACATTCCTGAAAAACCATCTATATACTTCAACATTGTTATGTATAAATCAAGCCATTACATTAACAACTCAATCTCAAATATAAATATAAATATAAATATACTCATTTAGCATCCAATTCATCCAAAATCGAATTTGCTTTGTTTATATATATCTCAGCTTCTTCAAAATTCCCTTGTTTTCTCAGCAATTCGTCAAGAGTGGAATATATAGTTGCTAATGATTGTTTATCCATATCATTTTTAATTGAAATGGAGCCTATTGCATGTTTAAAAAAAGAACATGCATCATCATATTGTTTTCGTTCAGAATGAACAGTTCCCATTCCAAAATAAGCATAACATAATCCATTATGAGTTATACATTCATCAGTTCCTCCACCACCCCACCTTTCAATAATTTCAGCAAACATTTCCATTGCTTCAGGTAGTTCATCAAGGGTAAGATGAGCGAAGCCTTTATAATAAAAGGGATACCAACATTGCCTCCATTGCAATAATGCCACACAACCAACAATTACCTCTTCGTACTTTTTTAGGGCAAATTTAATTTCCACCCATTTATGGCTCAAACTGCACAATTCTGACATAGAAAAGTATCCACTTTGATTTTCAAAGTTTTTAAATGTTATTTCCCATAAAAAATCCCCTAGTGGTTCCATCTGCTTACTTGGCAGGTGACTTGAAAATTTACAAAAACTTTCTAAAAGATACTGAGGTTTGATAATCTGCTTTGTTTTTTCATTTACAAAATACTTTTGGAGAACTTCATATTGGTAAGATTTGCTTGCCCAGAACAAATAACTCTCAAGTTCGGTTTCAGTCACTTTATCTTGGGCATAGCGAGCTATTTTTAATATGAGCTTGGCATGGGGATAAAAATTGACATTACACATATTATTTGCTAGTAACAATTTTTTAGCTTTTCTTGTCCTTTCACTTATTTTTCTTGGTAAAAAATATTGAGGCATCCAAGATTGAGTAAAACAAAGAAGATCAGCCTTTTCACCATTTACCATGAAACTTTGAGCTGATTCATGGCCACTCTGATTAAATAAACAAGGTTCTACCGATGCATCTGACCCGCTATGTGTTAGTATCCATCCAGAAATTTCATGATATTTTTCCACCCATTGTAAAGGCAAAATGTTCATCGCTTGAAAAATGAGTTGCACTGGAATTTGCATCCCACACAGAGCAGAATACTCTATAAAATCCAATAAAAATTGTCTATGCACAGATGAGACTGAATAAACTAAGTCGTTATAACGATGGATCTCTTTTATTGATTTATATGACTGCATATAGCTTTCTGATTGGGTGCTATCGACAAATGACCACCCAGATTCATTACAAATCAAAACGCCCATGGTAATCCAATTTTGTACAAGTTGTGCCAGGATTGGTGCCTGCCCCCTAGAATAATAAGTACTATCTTTGACTATCTTCCTCTCAATATTTTTGACATCCAATCGCTTTGAAAATATTTCTTTGATTTCCTTTTCTGAAAGAGGTTCAAAACTAATTTTTGAAATTAATTTATATTGTTCAAGCCTATAAAAAAAAAGGTCCATCGCAGGATTACTTCTCATCCACTCACCTTCTTGACCGGAAAGGAAAACTATGATTGGATTACCTAGTTTGCTATTATCTATACATAGATCTAGCAAAAATTCCGGAAAACCAACTCCAGCTTGACTAAAATTATCGACATGTAGTATAACCAACCCTTTATAAGAAGACTTTAATAAAAAATCATGAATAGCATCATAAAGCGTAACAGGACTATCTTTCAAATTGTTATCTTTTAAGAAAAGAACACAAAATTTTACAACCTCCAAAATAAGACGGCCCTCCAAACCGAGAGGAAACTGCTCTATCCCTAAATACTGTCTAAGTCTTTTCAATAAATCATGTTTATTCTCGCCTTGAATGGATCTCAATATTTTTTTTGGATCCTTTATATCTGTTACCAGATCAATAAAATAGTGCTTCGCCCCACTCCTTTGTATTTGATATTGGTATTCCGCAATTCCACGGCTAAAATACTTCCGCCCAGAGCCTGCTCCTCCATCCAAAAAAACAAAGTGTGAATTCCCGCTAGTTTGGCATTCATGTATGATATCATTAACTTTATCCCAAGAAGACCACTTATGAAAATTACGATGGACATAATATTGAAGTGCTTCCACTGAACCTAATTCATACACAGGTTTATTTAGAAGTTGGTTTTCCATATCATCCCTCGATCTGGTTAGCCATAAATGGCATTCTAAGTTGCATTATTGATAGTCCATTTTAACAAAAAATATAAATTATCCAAAAATACCAATAACACATTATTCAATGGCAAGAACATTATGCATTAACGTTATATGCTTCTGCGGCGCGCCGGGGCCGTCCCCAAACGGGCGGCAGTGTTCTTCTAATAATCAACAAAAATTCTAACCAGCCCCGCAGTCTCGCGTCGCTGACGGCGTACTCCCGTCGTTTGCCGAAGACAGCAGTACCGAACCAATGTTAATGGTGCCTCTTCCGGCCAGACACTCATTTTATGGAAAATGCAAATAGTCCCAACCCCGCCTCCGTCCTCGTACACGTCCCGATTTGCCGCAGGGCCGCTGGTCGAGGGTGAATCTTATTCGTTATATACAATATTATCTACCTCTATAATAAACTCCCGTAACTAACCATCTGTCACAAGCTAAATTACTCTTTATATATGCGAAGTAATTTTTGTTGTCATCTTTAAAACAATCAACTTGATACAAAATTTTATCATATAGTTCAACCTTTGTCCCACCCCGAATATGATACCCATAATATTTGAATTGTTCTAATATACTTTTCAAGTCCATTTGAAGCATCCATCCAATCTTTTCCCTTTTCCCTTGAGCAGTGATTAGATTAAAAGCAACAGCCATATCTTTGCCTTCGTTAATACTCGCAAGTTCGTTTGCATATTCCTGTGCTTTAGCCCTTGTCAAACGTCGCTGACGTTTCTCCATTTCACTTTTTTCTATTTCTTGTTTTTTACTCTTACTACTAATGGCAATTTTTTCTGCTTGTCGAATTTTTTGGGAAAGATTTGGATAATTTTTATTTTTAATTTTATTTAAAAATTCAAGGCTTTTATTAGCTAATTTCATTGAACTGTCATAATCTTTTTTCCAATAATCTTGTTGTGCAAGAGGCATAATTCTTGTGCACGCTTGATAGTAGAGATCATATATTTTGTTATTGTAAGGTGTGATCTCACTTGCTGAATAAGCATTATCAAGTGCAGAAAAATATTCTTGATTTTTCATAGCTTGTTCTGAAATTTGCATTAAAGAATCGGATTTTATTTGTGCAATAATTGTATTCGTAGAATCTAACATTGACTTGGCAAATTTATAATTATTAGTTTTTTTAACAATAGTCTCAAAATTCGCCTTGGCAATTATCCAATTTCCGTTTTTAAAGTGACTGAGTCCTAAATGAAATTCCTTATCTATTGATTTTATGCGGGATGACTCAAAATATGAAGCAACTGAATACGTAAATGGCAAAGCAATTATAAATGCTATCAGTGCAACCTTCATCCTAATTTTAATACGAATCATTAATATACATAATCCTAAAGTTAATACTCCTGCTAGAATACAAAATAATATTTGAGCAATTGCAGAATAATCTGTTATTGATGAAATTTTTTGGACTAAAACAGTGAATAGAAGGAATAGAATAATACCGAATAGCAATATAAATTTAATAAAATCGAAAAATAAATCTCTATCATATTGCTTATTTACTTTAATGATTTTTGAATCTTCCGAATTATCTTTCTTTAGTCGAACAGCCTTTCTATTTTTTTTTACATTTAGCTTTCCACAAAATTCACAGTAGTTACTATCAAGTGATATAGATTTGAAACAATTTTTCCACTCAAATTTCTTTATTTGATTTTTTTTAATATATTTTTTAATAATAGATTGATCATAACACAGTTTACATAGTTTTTTCCCTGCCAATTCAATGATACATGAACGACATATAAATGAATTACATCTTTTACAAAATACCACAGAAGGATTATCTTTGTGGACTTTACAATTCTGAGATTGATTATCCATAGCTAAACCCTCATTCTTGCATCTAACGTTCTATGTTTCTGCGGTGCGCCCAACCGAATTTAATCGGATTGCCACAATGAAAATGTATTACAACGCCGGCAATTAACCCAGAACCTCTGCGTCATTGACGGCGGAACCCGTCGCGAACTGAACCGGCCCACACCGCACAGCCGGGCCGGACGTGTCCGCCAGCAAACACGGGTTATTGTGTATTTTATTTATTCATCTGTTTCTGAACTAGATTCATCTGTTTCTGAACTATCACTTTCGGTATCTGGATTAAAATCCTCAAATCCATTAAAGCTTTTCTCTTCATTCGGAACTGTAGTTTCTTCATTTTCATTAAAAGCCATTTTATTCCCCTTTGTCCTTGAAAGGCTACTAATACCTGTTGTAACTCCTATAAAAAATGAAAAACAAATACCAGTAATAAAAAAAATCATCACCCATTTATCTAATTTTGATAGATTTGGTTTATCAAGATCTTCCTCTTTTACTGCACAACTTTTTAGATAATCCCCATTTTTATCAAAAATCTTGATTATTAGGAATAATGTTAATATGAATGCAATTAAAGCAAACCCATAAAGTAACAATATTAATACACTTGGTATTCCAATAGCAGTAAGGAGAGTTATTAATAATCCTATTCCTCCTGCAGATAACATCAATATACTTTTATCTTTTTCCAATTTAGTCTCAAGCCAACCACTCATGAGTGATGAATAAAAAGCTGCCTTCTTTTCTTCTTCTGTCTTATGGTCCATTATTCTCTCATCATTTTTTTATTCACGGCTGTCTCATTTTAAAACATTTATGGAGTATATTCAGTATTATGGCACTTTGGACAAGGTGGCAATCTATCAGTACTATCGTCTAAATAAACAGTTTCACCACATTTTGTGCAGGTATATAAACCAACACCAGGTTTTTCTCCGGTAGTAGACATAAAACCTCCCTTCAAATAATGAGACAGCCGTGTAACTTTATTAGCACAATAACCTTAGTCCAGCAGCCAAAAAACAAAAAACAATTAATTAGTACATATACAAACGAATTAGCTATTCCAGACATTTGTAATAAAAAACTTTCCACCCCTGCCCATTCCATAATGCCCATATACAGAAATTTTATTATATGGTAAACGAGCATCACTAAACCACTGGAGATTCAACACTATCCCTTTTTGAACATAAATCAAATCAAACACTTGCTCCCCCCCACAAACAACAAAAGGGAATACCCCAACATCCCCATCACAACATCAGATGCCGGTCAAACACATGACATGCCGGAATGAAAAAAATCATCCAGACACGGGCACGTCCCCTTCCCCAAAGAGCGCACCAGTGTTTAATTACAGAAAATGTAGAAAAAGTATAAATAAAAACGTGCTACTGATATAGATAGTGCACTTAAATTATTGAAAGCTACACATAGATCAATCAACGTATTGAGAGAATTCAGCAACGTATCGGTAGATTAAAAAAGTATATTGTAAAGTACATTTACCAAGATAATATACATCATAGATAAAGTCAAGAACTACTTGCCTGATAATTGGCGAAAACTATCAAAGACGCAGAGCATCCTGGACTGTGTTCCCACGGAAGTAATGCCCTTTGGGTAGACCATAGGAACAAGGATAAAACAGCATTTACTTCATTCACACCTCCCCCTTCAATCACATTTCACCGATTTTATGGGCTGTGTTGTCGCTGCCGTAAAAGCTTGATAGCCCACTGTTAAAATAGCTACAACAATTGTGACAATTCCAGTTATTAAAAAAGGAAAAATCCCCAACTTTACCCGATAGGCAAAATGGCTGAGGATATTTTGAATAAGAAAATATGCGACTGGCCAGGCAATCATATTTGAGAGGGCCACCCATTTGACGAATTGGCCGGTTAGCAAGGTCACGATGGTTATCACAGACGCCCCCAGAATTTTTCGCACACCAATCTCCTTGGTTCTCTGTTGGGTAATAAATGCAGACAATCCCAAAAGGCCAAGGCAGGCAATGATAATACCGAGAATAGTAAATATATTAAATATCCTCTTCATCTGCTCTTCTTTAAGGTAATGCCGGTTAAAATCATCATCAAGAAAGAAATACTCAAAGTACTTATCAGGGAATAAAGATTGATAGGTTTGAGCGATAAAGGCAAGGGTCTCACTGACATTTTCTGTCTTGATCTTTAAACTCAAATAAGCCCCTTTAGACGTATGAAAGATACCCACCGGACCAATCAAGGTCTGGAGACCGGTAAAATGGAAATCCTTCATGACACCAATGACCTGCCACATGTCATCATCCATAAAGAATTGATTGAGGGCCTCTTCCGGGGTATCCCAACCAAATATCTGGGCAGCCTTTTCATTAAAAATCCAAGACCGGGATCTTTCACTTTTCCCTGAATTGATAGTAAACGTCATACCAGCAAGGGCATCAATCTGATATAGACTCATGAAATCAGAATCTGCCCCCATAACATGAATGGGGCGTGAATTGGTATCACGTTGACCGGAAGGCCAGATGCTCCATGGATAGAGCCACCTTCCCGGAACCGTAGAGGAAAACGACGCGCCCATCACCGTGTGATGTTTCAAAAATTCATTTTTCACTAGAAGTGGATCATATTGATAATTTTGCCGCTGAAAATCAACAATCAACATCTGCTCAATATCAAATCCCAGGGGCTGAGTCTTCATGTAATGAAGCTGCATGTTGAATATAATAGAGACGACAATTAAAACAATTGATATTGAAAACTGGACAAAAATAAGCATACTGCGTAAATTCTTACTTTTTGTCCCCGATTTCATCTGTCCTTTTAAAACTGATGCAGGTTTGTAAGAAGAGAGCAAAAAGGCCGGATAAATACCTGCAATGAATCCTTCGACTAAAAAAAGCATGACCAATGCCAATAGAACATCAATTTTAAAAAGAGAACCATACGCGACTTGTAGTGATGTAATAGCATTAAACTGAGGAATCAGACAGTTCACCAGAGTAAGTGCAAGGAGAAAGGAAATGGTCACAGTTAAAAAAGATTCTCCCATAAACTGACCTATCAACTGCCTGCGCCGCGCCCCAACTGTTTTCCGTATACCCACCTCAGCGGCACGGTTTGTCGCACGGGCAGTTGACAAATTTACAAAATTAATTGAGGTGATGATCAAAATCAAAAGCGCAATACCTGCAAATAAATAGAGATACATCATGCTACCCTGCGCTGGAAGGTCAAACTGTAGATCAGGGGAAAAATGGATATCGCGTAATGGCTGAAGAGTGACAACCACATCTGCATGGATTTGCTCTAAATAATCATGGTTCTGTTCGACAACAATATTTTTGATCTGTTGTTCAAATGCTGTCTTATTGATGCCGGGATGAATTTTAACAAAGGTCTGATAGAATCCACCGAAGCCACCTGATTGCCTGCTGGGTGTTGGGTCTTCAATAATTCTCCAAGATTGAATGATCCTATGTTGAAAAATTGAATTGCCTGGGGGGGCGTCTATTACACCGGTCACACAACAGGCAACACTGTCAATCTTGATGCTTTGATTTAACGCATTCTCATTTCCAAAATATTTACGGGCAATCTCTGTTGTGATGATGACGCTATTGGGTTCAATAAGGGCGGTTTCCGGATTCCCAAATCTAAAATTCACTGAAAATATCTTTAAAAAGTCATCATCAGCATACATCACATGCCTGGATTCTTCTTTAAAGATATGATTTCCAACTTCTACCTGTGAATCGATATTGTGGGACCAGGTCCAGGTAATCTGCTCAATTTGCGGGAACACATCTTTAATCAATCCAGCAGATGGAGGAGATATGCCACTATAGGTATTATTAAAAGTGGGTGCAACCGTTGATTGAACAATGCGATAAATGCGGTCTGTATCCTGATGATGTGAATCATAGCTGAGTTCATAACGAAGGAATAAAAGAATAAAAATGCATGCGGCCAGCCCCATGGTGAGACCAAAAATATTAATAAATGAAAAGCCCTTTTGCCTCTTTAAATGGCGAAATGCTGTTTGGAAATAATAAAAGAAAAGGGCGGCTTTGAGTTGAAGGGAGATGAGACATGAATCAAACAGTGCACAGAGCCCCTGTCTAAAATACCACATAGAGGCAATAAAACAACCTTTATCAGATGCCCGATCTGCATATTCAATTTCCAGATCATCTATCAAAGAATGAAAATCAGGGCGGCTTACTAAATGATTGAAAAGCCAGGTTGCCCATCTTGGCGGATTGTTCAATTCTGCCATTACGACCGCCCCTTTTCAAGCGCAATCTGTGTATGCTGATTCCACAATGTCTTCTGAAGGGCCCATGATTCTTGCAATGCCTGATAACCAGTATCAGTGATGGAGTAGTACGTTTTACGCCGTCCCCCTTTCTCTTTCATGGGCTCTCCCTCTTTCCTTTCAACCAAATCTTTTCTCACTAGTTGGTCTAACATGCGATACAGTGTGCCGTAATTCCACTGCTTCCCTGTGGTTTCCAGAATACGCTTATTGATATGAACGCCATAAGCATTTTCCTTGAGATGCAAAATAGATATCAAAAGGATCTCTTCATACTTGGTTAATTCAATCATCTTGTCCCTCATCATGTCATTTCTATGTAAATTACATATATTGTAGTATATGCAATTTACATAGAAATGTTTCATTGTTCTCATTATATCATATAATTTTTTAAAAGTATCCCATAAAAATCCTGTCACAACGTGAAGAGCACGTCATGCTGGCCATTTGGGCACTGAAAGAAGAAGCTTTCCTGGTTTCAGCATTTGAAGGAAGACAGACAATGATTGCAAAAATTGCCCCGTTCCTTCTCAGCCGACTCTTCGCTCAGACAGAACAACGGGATCTATTGGGTATTTACGAGGAATACTTTAGAAAGATATGCGACAGCAAGGGAATACGCTTCGGCAGGCTATGGTACTGGGGCCAACTCATCAGCGTTATCACTGTGACCCTCTATAACTCAACAAAATGGAGCTTAATAATATTTGCTAATTTTTTTGGTTCTTCCGGGTATTGTATAGATTAAATTTATAATACCTGTGTTTGAACCGGGAACTGCAAATTATGATTAATAATTTTTACGTCCCCATCCACTGAAAGCAATTCCTGCTGAGCTTTGAGGAGATTTGCCGCAGTCGTCCTGAAGGAGCGGACTCACAGTGACTGGTGGAGTTGAGTAAAGAGCAGGAGCATTGCAGTGAAAGAGCAGCACTGGCACACCGGGAGCAAATTTTAAAGGATCTACAACATATCACCTGCAAGAGCTCTTTTTTTATATGTGTAGGGCAGGGCTGGGAGGCTCCGTGTATTCTGTGTATTCCGTGAAGAAATGCTTTTTCTTTTTGGCTCTTCCGGATATTTTATGGATCAACAACATCACATCAACATGATGTGTTCATCTGCGCTCATCTGCGTTATCTGCGGATTTATAACTCTATAAAAACAATTCCGCAGATGACACAGATTCTCGCAGAATAGATTGCCCCCGG
This sequence comes from bacterium, assembly GCA_023139105.1. Classification (GTDB taxonomy): domain Bacteria; phylum Zhuqueibacterota; class QNDG01; order QNDG01; family JAGLOF01; genus JAGLOF01. Next base: position 19,664 of record JAGLOF010000058.1, on the reverse strand, counting down.
CCTCGTCCACGTCCCGATTTGCCACAAGGCCGTAGGTCGAAAATCTTATTCGTTAACTGTGAAGCTACACGCCCTTTAAATATATTTCTTACTTTTCCAGTGTGCTTTCACTTTTTGTGTTTTTTGCACAACAAAACACTTGATTTGGAATATTTTACTCTCTATATTGCTTTAACAATTGTACAAACAATTTAATTGGAGCCTAACATGCACTTTGTGAATATGAGAGAATTAACTCGCTCTCCTTCAAAATATGTAAAGATTGCCAACGAAAAGGATGATGTTATTATTACAAAAAATGGCCATCCTTGCGCAATACTTATAAAATTTCAAGAAGATGATCTTGAAGATTTTGTTCTTGCCAAACACCTGGATCTAAATTCTGACTTTGAAACAGCTAAATCAGAAACTGATTCCGGAAGCACTATCAATATTCATGATTTACTTAATGATTTAAACGAAAGTAATGATTCATGAATTTCAAAATTGAATTCACAAAACGAGCTATCAAAGAACTTAAACATCTTCCAATACAAACTCAAAAACAGATTCTTGAAGAAACCCTGATTTTAGAAACAGAACCATTTCAGTCTAAAAACAAAATCAAGCGTATTAAGGGATTCAAATTCCCATGTTACAGATTAAGAATCGACACTTCAAATGATTCATACCGCCTCTTTTATGGCATTGAAAAAGAAACCATCTTTATTTTAAGAATCATTTCTAAAAAGGATGCTGATAAAATCATTACCCACCTTCGTAAATCCGAATTCCCACCTGACATTTAATATATTTCTAAAGAATCTCAGACAGTTAACCTTAGTTTAGCAGTCTGTCGGACTTACGTCAATATTGTCCTGTTTTTGATCATATCATCCTATTATGTTGAATAACTGCTAATATCGAAGAGCTGCTCGTTATCAATTGAAATGATTTCATCCTTTGTTAAACAATCATATGCATATGATTGAGCATGATTGTTAATCTATACAAAAATAACACCTTATTGTTGCGACAGTGATTTAAGCTGCCGATAATAATAAGGCTGATTTTTTGACTCCACACCACCCATCGGGATACATATCCCTCCCCATTATACCCCCAGGATGGATATCCTGGGCGATCAGGAATTTTTCAGGAGAGCTGTTAATTGAAATTTAATAGAGCGAATATTGAACAGCAGAATATCGAATGTCGAATGTCCAAGGAATTCTTACTTCGACATTCGACATTCGATATTTGTTATTTGTTATTTGTAATTTGCTATTTGTTATTCGCTATACGTTGTTGCCGTGCCTCAAAGAAAAGCAAGGCAGAGGCTACAGACACATTCAATGAATTAACATGTCCCTGCATGGGAATAGACACCAGAAAGTCACACGACTCCCGTACAAGCCTCCTGAGCCCCTTACCCTCACTACCCATCACAATACCCATGGGGCCCTTGTAATCAATAGCATTGTACATCTGTGTGCCTGTGTGGTCAGTACCGGCAATCCAGAGTCCAGCCTCTTTCAATTCATTGATAGTTCTGACAAGATTTACGACCTGCGCAACAGGTACATGTGCGGCTGCTCCGGCAGAAGACTTCACTACAACAGGAGTAAAGCCAACAGCTTTATCCTTTGGAATTATAATACCATGGATACCCGCACCATCAGCAGATCTTATAATGGCACCTAAATTGTGCGGATCCTGAACTGAGTCCAGTAATGCAAAGAGAGGTGCTTCACCCTTCTTTTTGGCAATTTTAAAGAGATCTTCAACCTCGGCATATTTCGGCATAGAGACGCGGGCCGCTACACCTTGATGCCTGTCATTATCTAATAGTTCTGTTAATTCAGTACGCGCAATTGCGCGTATTTTAACTCGATTTTTCTCTGCCAACTGCACAAGAGAACCATATGATTTAGGACGTGAATCTCGCGTCAGCAATATTTCATTAATATACAGGCCGGCTTCCATCCACTCCATTATTGAATTTTTACCATATATCCAATGTGTCACTATTTACTCTCCTTGAGAAAACTATCCGCAGCACTGACAGCCAGAATCTCTCCAAAATAGACCCGATGATAAGATTTTTCCGGATAGTATTCATGAATGGTGGAATCCAGAAATTCTCCATCAGTCAAATCATGTTGATACATTTTGCGGCACTCTATCACCAATTCAGCTTGTGCAAAAGTTGGTGCAGCAACAGTGGATGCAGCAACGGCTGTTAGTCCGGCTTCGGCAATTTTATCACTGTCACGACCTGAAGTCGATCCGAGTAAAGACAGGGCCTTTTTATATCCGGCCGGAAAAGCTGAGAGAGTGTAAGTATCATACTTATTAATAAATTCATATGTGTATCTACACGGTCTTACCACAACTTGAGCAAATGGCCTGGACCACATAATACCAAGGCTGCCCCATGCAACAGTCATTGTGTTATACTTTTTCTCTTTAAAATTTCCAGCCGTCAAGAGCAGCCATTGATTTGCCCATAAATCAAAGGGTCTGGCAACAAATGAATCAATATCTATTTGATGAAGAGACATATAAAATCCTTAATTTATTTTTTCCTCTCAGGTAGGCGGATCTCTCGTTTTTCAGGTTCGGAATGGGGCTTGTAAAGAATAGCCACATGACCCAGAATTCCAGCCAATTCACTCTCTGTAGCTTTTGCCAATTCCGGTGCCATTACCTTCTTTTGATCTTTAAATTCAACAAAACGTACTTTTATCAGTTCATGGGCAGTCAAAGCCTCTATTGCCTTATCAACTACTTGCGCAGTCATACCGTTCTTTCCAATCATGACAACAGGTTCAAGATGATGTGCTTTGGAACGCAGGTATCTACGTTGAAATCCTTGTAATTCACTCATATTACTTATCCTCGGTTTGCGGAGGAATTGGCCACAACCAGCGGCCTTTCTCCAAAAAATACCGCACCTGCATAGCAGAATGCTCAGATTTACGATTAACAGCTTCTAATGTATTAAAAGCATTATGTGGTGTACAAATTGTCAAGGGATGATTGATCAGCTTCTTTAATAATTCGGATTCAGCGGTGATTGCATCTTCACGCCAGGCCACAGCAATACGGCTTTCATTTTCAAACACGTCCAGTCCAACTCCGCCCAGATGGCCGGTGTCAAGCAGTTCAAGCAGGTCAGCTGTTGGAGAAATTTCACCTCTGGCAATATTAACAAAGAGCAATCCTGGCATGGCCTGACGCAATGTAGAAGCATTAAAATAACCGTAATTATCATTAGTCAGGTTCATTGCACAGACTACTATATCAGCATGCTCCAAGCCTGTTCGCAGATCTACATATTCGACAAAATCATATTTTTCTATTATATCATGCCCTGTGACATGCATTCCCATACCTTGCCCGATTTTGACTATCTCAGATCCTATCTGACCGACTCCCACAACAAGCAGGTTCTTTCCCTGACACTCCAAACCGGTGAGTCCGTCTCTGTTAAAGTCCTTTAGCTGCGCCATCTGACGCGGCAGGCGGCGCAACAGTGCCATCCACAGAAGCAAAGCCTGTTCAGCCACTGATCTATGACAGTACAGAGGTAGATGGGCACAAGGCAGCAGAGTGTCTGCATGGGCCAGATAACGCGCCAGATGATCATACCCTGTACTGCGTGACAGTATTCCTGAAATTTGACCTGCCCATTCAAGCGGTATTATTGATTGTGTACGAACACTAATCAGCTGAGCGGGCGGAGATTTATGATCTGCCTCCTGAATAGTTTTCCCGGTAAATTCAGCAGTGATCTCAGAACCCATTTGTTCCTTAAGAGCTACGACCTCCTCTTCAAAAGCCTCATAGAAATAGATATCCATTTCCGCCCCTAAAACCGCTTTGATTGCAGCATGTTCAATGCGCAGACAAGCATATTGCTATAATGATCTGGAAAAGCACTTGCACCCAACACGACAATACAGCGAAGATGCGGAGCTGATGTATCTGCCATAAAATTAACGCTCATCCAGCAAGCGCTCAACCAACTCTACAAGTTCATCCCAATTTGCCGATTTTTGATATGTACCTGCTGCACCAAATCTTCTGGCAAGGTCAAGATAATCTATTGGGCCGACAGTTCCTCCACCACTCATGGCAATGATAGGCATTTGAGGATCTTCTTTTCTAAGATTGGCAATGGTCTCGATACCCTCAGAATTTGGCATGATGATATCGGTAATTATGAGATCAAAATTATTCTCTTTAAAAACCCTTAAGCCAATTTTGCCGTCTTCAGCCTCAATAATAGTATGGCCTGCCTTTTCCAAAAAACGTTTTATAACAGTACGCACAATACGTTCGTCTTCTATTATCAAAATATGGGCCATTATACTTCTTTTGCTCCTTTAAAAATCATGATATTGCAAAAATTTTAAACTGGCTGGAGGAAAATCAATCACCATCTATGAGGTTACCAAGGGCTCCTAATACAGACCCCTCTCCTTTTCTGCTGCCACCGGCAGATGGTGCGTGCTTGATAATTCGATCGGCTAACCGTGAAAAAGGGAGGCTCTGTAATAGTACTGTGCCAGTTCCCCTTAAAGTGGCAAGAAACAATCCCTCTCCACCGAATATCATAGATTTAAAATTACCCGCTCTCTCAATATTGTAGTCAATTGAAGGCGAAAAAGCAACAATACAACCTGTATCAACACGTAATGTCTCGCCGTTCAGCTCTTTCTCAATTATTGTACCACCGGCCTGTACAAAAGCCAGGCCATCGCCCTGCAGCCTTTGCAGAATAAAACCTTCACCGCCAAAAAATCCCGAACCTATACGCTTGGTCAGAGCAATACCAATTTTTGTACCCTTGGCCGCGCATAGAAAAGCATCTTTCTGGCAGAGCAGTTCACCACCTACCTTTGCCAGGTCTATCGGAATTATCTTACCCGGATATGGAGCTGAAAAAGCTACTTTGCTTTTCCCTCTACCCATATTTGTAAAATGTGTGATAAAAAGTGATTCGCCTGTAAGCATACGTTTCCCTGCTCCCATGAGCTTACCCATTAGCCCCTGATTCATCTCTGAACCATCTCCCATCCTCGCTTCATATTGAATACCTTCTTCCATATACGTCATTGCACCGGCTTCAGCAATTACAGTCTCCTGAGGGTCAAGTTCTATCTCAACCATTTGCATATCACCACCAATTATACTATAATCAACTTCATGAGATTTCATAGTTCATTCCTCCTAATTAAAATAGACTTACAATTTATTCTACTTAGATTTACCTTTGACAAAAATCAGGGTCATATCATCATGTTGCGGTGCATTACCAACAAATTGACGTACATCTTTCAAAACTAAAGTATATAGAGACCTTACATCTTTATCATGATGTGTCGCTATCAATTCTGCTAATCGATCTTCACCATACTCGTCACGTTGTAAATTCATGGCTTCTGTGAAACCATCTGTATAAAAAGCCAATACATCGTCATCTCTTAGTTTTAGATGTTTCTCTTCTATTACTCTATTAAATCGTTCACCGGCCTCAAGCCCCAAAGCAATGCCATCTGGCTCCAGCATCTGACACACCCTCTCTTTGGAATTATAATAAATAAGAGGATTATGTCCGGCACGTGCATATGTTAATATACGTTTTTTTGTATTCAAAATTGCATAAAAAAGACTGACAAATGTCTCTCTGTCCATGGCTTTATATAACATATTATTAACCCGGATCATAACCTCTTTTGGCGACAGACCATCTTGATGGGATTGCACAATACCCTTTGTCAAAGTCATATATATAGCTGCGGGAACACCTTTGCCTGAAACATCTCCAATAACAATTCCCAGCTTATCTGCACCAAGTTCAATAAAATCAAAATAATCGCCACCAACTTCCTGTGCTGGTACACAGCCACCTTTTATCTCAAATCCGGCAATATCAGGACTCTCTTTGGGGAGCAGGCGCATTTGAACCTGACGGGCAATTTCCAACTCCTTGCTCATACGTACACGATCAGTTATTCTACGGATGTGTGCAGGCATACGATCCACTTTCAGCACAAAACGTTCTTTACGAATAAACCCCATGATCATGATAATTAACGGGGACATGAGCAGAGCCAGAGACATCCATCCACCCATCTTTAATTGAGACGATTCAGCAGTTAACAGCGGCAGCGTATGAAAGACGCCAATTGTAATAAAGTTGCAGAATATTACTGTCAACAGGTCAAACCGCCAGAAAAATATCGACAGAAAGGCTCCTACTATAAAAGCAATGAGCAATTGATTGATCAAAGGATACAATCCGACATGCAAATCCCAGAAACCAGGAACGTAGAATGACCAGAAAACCGCAGATACAATTATGGAAATGCTCTTTCTGCCCCAACGCTGGAAAATCCACAAATTAGCAAAAAGCCTGTAAATCATCTCACCCATCAATGCAGCCCATAAAGCAATTAATACTGGCAGTAATGAAGGTAAAGGTGAAGGTAAAAGTGTTTGAAAACCAGATATGGAAATAACTGCACCAAATTTTTCAATAGACAGCGTATACAAAACAGCCAACAGACCTATGAGAATAGCACCACCAAGATAACCTTGTAGTGTAGAAATTGCAAAATTCAAAGTAAATACACGCTTGTTGAGTAACGCATCCAATGATCTGAATTTATCAGCAAAACGTTCTCTACCCAAAGCTTCACCGACACTCCATGCTGTAAAACCAAATAGAGATAAAAGAGGCCGGATAATGAGGACAAACAGAATAAAGATAAACAGGGCCACACCATTTTGCGAGAGTTCACCAAGATTAGTGCCGGTAGCGTTTATCTGAAATCTTAGCAGAGCCTGAATGATAAAGCTGCACCAGATAACCATAAAGACAATGCCACCTGATCTGACTTCCACCTCTCCTTCATGATACTTCTTAAGAAATATGAAAAGAGTCAGCAAGCCTGTTAAAAACAGAACAAAAATGGAGACAACTGTATCCAGAAAATACTCATTACCGCTCTGGCGTTTTATAGTTATGGATGCATCACGGGGGATTTCAAAATCAAACTGGTAGAGTGTAACAATATCTCCGCTGATTCTTATACGCAAATTTACAGTGCAACCGGTCGGCCCCGCATCATAGTTCCATGAAAAATTATGATCAACACGTGATTTAAGTGTATTTGCTGAATATTGGACATCCATAAAATCTACAAGGTCTACTTCACGGGCACTTATAAAGTCAAGAGCTATTCTAAAAGCTTCTTCCTGTGATAATCTGGCACTTTCCGGTCGTGGCCATGACATATCGACCGGTAAAACATGAATAAAACCGGAGAGATAGCCACTACCCGATATGCCCACAAAGAGTCGATGTTGCTCTGCGCTCCGCGGCAGATCCTGATAATAATTTATAAACCAGGAAAATTCAACGCCGGAGTGACGGCGATATCTCATCCAATCTTGAGCAGCAGCAAGACCATAGGCTTTTTGCAGGTAAAGAAATGCTTCATTATTATATTGAAGATTAACAGAACATTGATAATCATCGACTGATAAAAATTGGTCTGTTAAGAATTCCTCAGCAATGGTTATTGCCTGCTTGCGACTCAGTTGTATATTAGCCGCTTTCGCAGGATAAAACCTGTCAAGCAGCTGAAAAAAAGCTGCTATTCCCAGAATAGCAACTATGCCCAGGCCTATCCATTGCATACGTTGTTTGTCTATATTCAAGTACCATTCTCACAATAATAAAGTTTGAAATGTATAGATTAAACAACCTACTATAAATAGTATGAAAATGCAAGTGTCATGTTATTTAGACAGCCTTTTCACCCATGTCACTCCTTAGGTCCTTGTACATGGTGAATAGCCAATGTCGAAGTAAGAACTCCTTGGAAATTCGACATTCGATAAGTTGCTGTTCAATATTCGCTCTGGTAAATTTCACTTAAAAATCACCGGAATTCAATATCCTTCAGGCATGGCAGAGTGGGAGCGTGTACTTCAACGGCAATGCTTCTGCTCTTTACTAAACGCCTGTCACTGCGATGGAGTCCGCTCCTTCAGGACGACTGCGGCAGTCCCCTCAAGGCTTAGCAGGAACTATCCTTTAATTACTTAACTTCTGCTCTTTATTTCACCATTATTTCATCAATAAATATCCACCGTTTTGAACCTTTTCCAGGATGCCATCGGGGAATTGGCCCTCTGCCCGTGGCTTTGATTCGTAAAAAACGCAATGGCAGCGAATCAACTGAGAGCTCTACCTCCTTTATAATTGCACCATATTCAGTTTCATCAGTATCAATAATAACAGTTTTGATTGTGTTGAATTTTTTACCATCAACAGATGCCATAAACTCCACACTCTCCGGCATCCATATCCATGAATAGACATTTTGCAAAAATCCTACAGATATCTGACTGATTTCCTGAACTTCCCCCAGGTCTACAGTGGCCTCAACATCGCCACTCCGGAAACCCTGCCATTTCCCGGTTCTGAAATCATTTCCTCCGCGTATAAAATCAATTAAAGCCCTGGTACCACCTGCTGTGTATTGTGGAGAATATGGCGTAGTATAACTAATTGACCTGTGCATGGGGATTTTATGAAATTCTGCCTTCATGACATGACTATAATTCTCTCTATCATCCATTGAAATAGCGGATAATACAGTGCTCTTATCAATAAAAACTGGATCTACATAACTTGTAGAGCGACATGTAGGCCTGCTTCCGTCTACTGTATAAAAAATTTCATTACTGCCGGCGGTCGTTATACTAATTTCCTGTGTATCATAGAAAGTGGTTGCGCCTTTTACAACCGGAGATGCTACCAGAAGGTTCTGCGTAATTGCAGTTGGGCGTGCTTGTAGTCCCCACTTTTTATCTGGCGTATTATCCATGCTAAATTTTAAATGCCCGCCGTTCATAATGGTCTCATGTTTCAGATATGTCTGATCAAATGTATACCCATTTAGAGTAGCTGATTTAATATAGGGATTATCCACACCGGGATTATCTGCTTCAATTACAAAGCAATTTCCATTTTCCAAATTTATGGTCACTTTATTGAAAAGCGGCGAACCAATAGCATAGATATCATCTCCCGGCGTGATTGAATAAAAACCCATTGCAGAAAGTACATACCATGCTGACATCTGTCCGCAATCCTCGTTGCCACAGAGTCCATCGGACTGATCGGAATAGAGCAGGTTCAGAATTTCACTGACTCGTTTCTGCGTTTTCCACGGCTGATCCGCATAATTGTAGAGATATGCCATATGATGGCTTGGTTCATTACCATGGGCATACTGCCCGATAAGTCCGGTAATATCTGCCTGCTTTCTCCCCGATGTCTCAGTAGAAGCAGTAAATAAGACATCAAGCTTGGAAGATAAGGCAGCCTTCCCTCCCATCAGATCAATCATTCCGCTAATGTCATGGGGAACAAAGAATGAATATTGCCAGCTATTTGCCTCGGTAAAATGGAAGTTAACCTCTGCCGGATCAAAGGGAGTCTGCCACATTCCGTTCAGCTTGGCCTGCATGAAACCTGTTTCCGGATTGTAGATATTTTTATAGAATTGAGCGCGATATAGATATTCTTTGCAGGTTTCATCTTCATTGAGACTAGCGGCCAGTTGTGCAATACACCAATCATCATATGAATATTCAAGGGTCTTTGATACAGACTCGGGTTCCAGATCACCCGGTATATAACCGTAAGTACAATATTCTTTAATGCCATCTCTATCTGCCTCTGCACTGGCACGCATTGCTTCCAGAGCAAGATCAGCATCAAAACCACGTATCCCCTTCACCCATGCATCGGCAATAACGGGAACACTATGGTAACCTATCATGCAGTCGGTTTCATTGGCAGCAAGTTCCCAGACAGGCAAGCGACCACCTTGAACGTATTGAGCGAGCATGGTTTTAATAAAATCCACAGTGCGCTTCTGATCAATTATAGTGAAAAGCGGATGGGCTGCCCTGAATGTATCCCATAGAGAGAAGACCGTATAGTAATTGAATTCCTGACTTTCATGGATTTGCATATCACGACCACGGTAGCACCCATCAACATCCTGGTAGAGATTGGGAGCTATGAGACTATGATAGAGTGATGTATAAAAAACAGTTTTGTCTGAATCCCTTCCACCTTCAACAATAATTTTGCCAAGAGCCGCCTCCCAGGCAGATTCTGCCGCTGCCTTCACGCTATTGAAATCAAAACCGTCTTGCTCAGCCTCAAGATTGCGGCGTGCACCTTCAATAGATACTGCGCTGATACCGACTTTGACTAATATCATCTCACCTTGAGCTGTATTGAAGTGCAGAGAGACAGCCAGCTCATTCCCCTTTGCAGAGCGGATTGATGAGATTACATCATCATTCTTTATCTTCCATGAGACAAATGATTTGGAAAACTGTGCTACAAAATAGATATGCTGATCTTGCGCCCATGCTCTCGAACGGCGAAATCCCTCAACCTCGGTTGAACTGACAATTTCCAGCGAAGATTCAAGTACAAGGTCACGATGAGCCAGATCTATAAGTATATGACTCTCTGAACTGGCAGGAAAAGTATACCTGTGAAGACCGGTGCGGTGCGTGGCTGTAAGCTCGGCAATTATTCCGGTGTCATCAAGATGCACTGCATAATAACCCGGTGAAGCTGTCTCTTTCCGGTGCAAAAATGGAGACCTGTAACCCTTGTCATGAGTAGTATCAGAACCATTGTAAAAAGTAAGTTTTCCCTTTCTGGGCATTAGAAGTATATCACCGTAATCCGAGCAGCCTGTTCCGGAGAGATGCGTATGACTGAATCCATAGATATAAGAGTCCGAATAATGATATCCGGAACAACCGTCCCATCCTTCGAGGCGCGTATCAGGGGATAATTGAACCATTCCAAAGGGCATTGTAGCTCCGGGAAATGTATGCCCGTGTCCAGCAGTACCTATGAATGGTGAAACCCATTGGCACAATCTATTCTGTGCAGTTGCGCCTGTAAATGCAAAACTTAATACGATCATAATTATTTGCTTGCGCATACTAATTCTCCCAATGAAATTATTGATATGTCTCAGCCAGGCTGATAATATTGATTTTTTCTGCAATTTCTTCAATTGACTGGCCAGTGATAATCTTGATACGCCGCATCTCATTGGCTCCCAGATCAATAAAATTGTCTTCAAAGTGTGCATCTCCGGCAGAGAAATATACATATCTTGCCAGGGTATTTGATGATATTGATATGATTATATCATTTTCTTCTTTTTTCAAGCTCCATTGATATTCTGGCCCATGGAGTTTTTGATCCTTTGGACGTGCTAAATGGATGATTCTATTGATTCTCTGACCGGAGTCAATATTCAGTACAGCATTCAGATATGATGAATTAACGGAATGACCGGACATACTTTCCGATAGTGTGATCGTATACACACAGATATTGCCACCACCTTGAATATGTACCGGTATTTTCTGAAGATAAATACTTTCACCACCAAATTTTTTCAATTCCAGGGATAATATACCATCACAATCTTCAGGAGAATCATTATTAATATAAATGGATAGTTGATCATTATGCAGATAATGCAGTATGGCAATTGGGGTAAATTGCCGCCTTGCTTCATAATGAAGTGCTTTCCATCGGCCATAATAATCCAGACTTGACCATGATGTTACCGGCCAGCAATCATTGAGCTGCCAATATAGAGTGCCCATGCAATAAGGTTTATTCCGGCGGTGTGCTTCCAGGGCGCGGCCCATGCCATATGCCTGAAGGCATTGGCTCACATAGACATAATCCTCAAATTTTGCAGGGACTCTAAAGTCTCTGGCCATATATTCGGAGATATTTTCATCACCAAACGGATGTTTTTGATGAGCCCTCATTACCGGTGAACCAAGCTTTTGCTCTTCAGATGTGGCAAATGCCAGGATAGTTTGAATAGATGGCATTCCCTGAAAGCCATACTCTGTCATGAAGCGGCCTACTTTATCATCATACATCTCAAAAGGCATACGCCCCCACCAGACGCCCCAATAATGCGCATCACCTTCCAGAAATGCTTGTGTATGCCCCCAGCCGATCTTTGGAGAGCTGGGCCAATAAAAGGCTCCGGGATGAAGGTCTTCTACTGCCCCAGGCAGAACGCTATGGAAAAGTGTATCATATGCACTCCATACTTCAGCAATATGCTTCTTTGACCATTTGAGTGAATTCTGCCAGCCCCAGTTATGAAAGGCCTCATCAACTTCATTATTACCACACCACAGAGCTACGCACGGATGATGCCTTAGTCGTTTGATATTATCGATTGCTTCATGCTCCACATTGCTAATGAAGGCATCATCTCCCGGATACATTGTACACGCAAACATGAAATCCTGCCAGATGAGTAAACCCTGCTCATCACACAAATCATAGAAGAGATCAGACTCATATACTCCACCGCCCCATACACGCAACATGTTCATATTGGCAGCCCTGGCAGATGAAATTAATTGATGATATTGATCTGCAGATACTCTCGGCAGAAAGTTGTCCTGCGGAATATAATTGGCCCCTTTCATAAAAACAGGCCTTCCATTCAGCTGAAATTCAAATGAAGAACCTGTAGAATCAACTGTCTGCACTATCTCAACATTCCTCAGGCCAATGCGTTTTTCTATGCAATCTTTAACACCATTATCAGTTTTGAGTGCTGCACAAAAAGTGTATAGATCCTGATGTCCCTGATCATGAGTCCACCACAAACGTGGTTGATTTATCTTAACATCAAATTCAACAATATTCTCTCCTTTTGCAAGCGAGAGTGTCTTCTGCATGAGATCATCACCATCTTCAATCGCCAGTGAAATCTGAGCTTCAGTTAAAATTGATGAATTCAATGTAAATTTAAACTTAAGTTCTGCCTTCTCTTCAGATATAGACTGCTGTATTATCTGCATCTCCTCAAATTTTGGCCCATCCCAAGCCTCAAGAATTACAGGCCGCCATACGCCACATGTTATCAATCGCGGCCCCCAATCCCATCCCGATTGATAGGGAGCCTTTCTGGAGAATGCACGATCATCCGGCAGACGAACTGCATATCTGTGCGCTCTGATTGAATCTTCTTTTTCCGAGCTGCGGAAATGAATACGCAAATGATTTGGTCCCACTCGCAGTAATTCCTTGACCTCCGCACTCCATGTACGGAACATATTATCTGCCTGCAAAATCAAAAAATCATTAAGAGTGACAAGTGCATATGTATCCAAACCTTCAAAACGAAGCTTAACCTGATCATGCGCCTTGTCCTTACCGGATATATCAAAGGTGCATTCGTAAATCCAGTCTTTTTCAGATATCCACTGAACAGTCGTCTCATTCTCGCCGATAAAGGGATCATCTATCACGCCTACAGCCAGAAGATCAAGATGAATGTTACCCGGAATTGATGCTGCATGATTAATAGTATCACCTGCTGCATGGACACTCCAATTGTCAGAAAGCACCCGTCTTTCAACAGAGGTATCACTGCGATCAAAACCGAAGCGCCAGAAAATTACCACTGCCAGAACCGGCAGCCAGATGAAGAGTCTTTTCATTTTATTAATGATCCTTAAATAATTCAAGCATGCTGTGGCAATTGACGTTGTGACCCAATCCAGATATATGCAAGGCCGCTACCTATGAGTCCAACTATGCCTGAAAAGACAAATGCCCAATTTTGTCCAAATAAGTCCATTATACCACCGGACGCCAAGGGGCCGAATATCATACCCAGGCTCATTGCCAGATTGAAATAGCCCATAAGATTACCCATGCCGTGGGATCTACCCAGTTCTGTAACCAGTGCGCCCGCAGCCGGGAATGCCACACCGCTGCCAAGGCCCATTATGATGCCCAGCAAGATAAGATCGTTGACAGAATTTGCCATGGGTATAGCCAGAAGCGATACAGCTGTCAGAATGTTACCCACTGAAAGCAGCAGGCGCCGGCTCATACGGTCAGCCAGGCGTCCAAAGCCGTACTGAACAACACCGGCCAGTAAAATATTCAACGCTACCAAAAAGCCAACCTGAGCATCAGAGACATCAAGCCGTTTTATGTAGATTGGCAGAAAAGCCAGAATTGAGGCGCGACAGATAGCATTAGTAAATCTGAAGACAATCAAACCACGAAAGCGTTGTTCTTTTAAGAGTACTGCTAATTTAGAAATTTTTCTGGTCTGGCTTGTCAAAACTTGCGGGCTATTAGGCAGCAAAAATGAAACAAGGATTAATGCCAGAAAGCTTAAGCCACCCATCACCATAAAAGCTGCCGAGGCTCCCCATTCCTGCATGACAACACCACCTAAAAGCGGTCCTGCGCCATATCCCAGAAAGAGCGCAATATTAAAGTTCCCCATCCATGTGCCTTCTTTACCCTTGGGAGAGAGATCACCAATAATGGCGGCAGCAATAGGTACAATCATAGCAGCTCCGATACCGTGCATGGCCCTGACCCATGTCAATTCAGCAACAGAGTCACTCCAGAGATAACCCATTGAGGCCATGGTGTATATACAAAGGCCGGTTACAATGAACATTTTTCTGCCACGTCTGTCAGAAAGCTTTCCGGTAAATGGCATTATAATAGCGCGTGATATTGAAAAAGCTGAGAAAACTAATGCAAGACCAATACCGCCTGCTCCTAATGTTCTAGCATAAAGCGGCATGGTAGGAGCAATAACTCCAGCACCCAGCATTGCCGTAAATAAGGCAAAGGATAAGACAAAAAATGTGCGGCGATGTGGCAAGACCCGGCGTCCTCCATTGATTCTATCTAATTACAAATTATACATAACATTTTACAAAATTTAATTGTAACTTTTTCAAATATTTACAGGCCGCACATCTTTAGGAATAAAATAACTTGCAAGAATTGCCGTTATTAAGGCTACTACAAAAGTCATAATGCGTGCAGTTATACGTGCATCCATTCCGGTAGAGATCCATAAAATTGTAAATGTAATACCAACAATGATAGTGAGCAATGCGGCTCTTCCATGATAACGTTTCCAGAAAAGACTCAATAAAATAACTACAGAAAATGTACCACCAACTCCGGCCCAAACATATCCAACCAGAGTATAGATCAATGTTGATGGTGATAAATATGCCGCGCCCAAAGCGATTACAGCCAGGCAAGCGGTTACAATGCGGCATTGCTTCAATGTTGATTTACCAGATGATGGTTTTTTCATTAAATTTTCTGAAAATTCAGTGGCTGATAAAATCAACAAAGAATCTGCCGTTGAAATCATGGCAGCAATAGCACCGGTAATAAGAATAGCTGCAATAGCTGGCGGGAATATACGCAGCATTACTTGAGGCATGACATACTCCGGGTCTTCCAGGCCTGTGGGACCAAACAAGGCAATGCCTATCCAGCCCAGCATTAAAGCACCGATATACGCCAATACTGTCCATGCAATGCCAATATTTCTGGCTTGTTTTGCCTGTTTATAATCTTTAATAGCCATGAAGCGCATGGATAATTGTGGCTGCCCTCCCAGGTAACCAAAAAACCATGAAAAACCGGCAATGACAGTACCGAACATAAAACCGGATGCGCCTCCTGTCAATGAGCCGTAATTACCGCCTGCAAGAGTTAGGGCATCACCAATTGAATGGGCAAAGACATCCGGACTTCCGGCAATGGTTAT
Source organism: bacterium (assembly GCA_023139105.1). Taxonomy (GTDB): domain Bacteria; phylum Zhuqueibacterota; class QNDG01; order QNDG01; family JAGLOF01; genus JAGLOF01. The sequence continues at coordinate 3,969 of JAGLOF010000058.1, read as the reverse complement.
TATGCCAACAATGGGGCCAATAACCAGTGCGGTGATCATGACAATTGCCTGTACCACATCTGTATATACTACAGATCTGAATCCACCATAAACAGTATATGGAACTATTATGAGAGCTGTTAAGGCCATGCCGATTCGTGGATCAAGATTAAACATTGAATGCAGTGTCTTGCCACCACCGAGAAATTGTGCTCCTACATAGAAAAAGAAAAAGAAAACAAGTACAAGACTGGCCGTTCTGCGAAGTTTCAATCCTGTTTCCGGATGCTTTTCTGCAATATATTGTGTAAAAGTTGTAATTTGATAACGTTCGGATTCATCCCTCAACCGCCATGACAATGCCCACCACGCAGTAATAATACCGGCTACACAGCCTACGGCCGTCCAGATACTGGTCAAACCGGAGGCATATGCAAAGCCTGGCAGACCAAGCAATGCCCATGACGATTCACCTGTGGCCCGCTCGGATAATGCAGCGACCCAACCCGGTAAACCCCGTCCGGCAATAGCATAATCAGAATGGTCTTTTACTCCCCTGCCCTGATATATCCCCCAAGCAATCACTCCGCCAAGATACGCAATCATAACAATGAGTAATGTTGTAGTAGCCATGGAGCCTCCTGGTTCTTTATTAAATTAAAAGGATAATCACTATTATTGACGAAATGAAAGTATGGTCTTGACTAACAGGATAAATGCAATAAACATCTATAAGACTGCCATTCCTTTAAGCAAAAAAACCACAGAGCACAGCCAAATTCGCTGTCCTCTGTGGTAACTATATATTAATGCATGAGCTGATTAAAACTTGACTTCAGGCACTTTCTGTGCACTGGCTTCTGCTTCAAAGTACTCTTTACGTTCGAAACCGAGCACCCTTGCAATAAGGACATTCTTTGCCGTTCTTATAGTTTGATTATAACCTTGAACTGCCTCATTAAACCTGCGTCTCTCTACGGTAATACGGTTCTCTGTACCAGCAAGCTCATCTTGTAGGCGAGTAAAATTCTGATTGGCTTTCAGTTCAGGATATCTTTCCGATACTACCATGAGCCGTTGGAGTGCTGCACCAAGACCAGCCTGGGCTTGTTGGAATTTTGCCAGATTCTCTTTAGTCAGGTCTCCTGCTTTAAGTTGTGTCACACCACCCATTCTTGCACGGGCCTGCGTCACCGCAGTAAATGTCTCTTTTTCATGAGCGGCATATCCCTTTACAGTTTCAACCAGGTTAGGAATAAGATCCGAACGGCGTTGATAAACATTCTGCACTTGTGCCCATGACTGATTTACCGATTCATCCAGTTTAACAAGGCCATTGTATGCACCTATTATATTGACTACAATGATGATTGCAATTACTGCCAGGCCAATGCCAATACCGCAACCAATTTTTCCGGCCTTACCCATTTTTATACTCCTCAATTTCTGATTATTTCACTTCAAACTGATCAACTATGGAGGCTAATTTTTCAACTTCAACCATATATTGTTGTAATAATGAATCTATCTGCCCTTTGTCAGTCTTTTCACTTTTAATACGTAAATTAAAAAGCTTTTTAAATAATTGGGCATCCAGAGACAATGCTTCACAAGCAGTATCACGGACTGCATTTATTGTATCCGGAATTTCTGTTTTCTTTAGATAAAGCAAAGCTTTAAAGAGAGAGGTAAATGCAGCAAGAGATTCTACAATCAGACGTCTTATTTCAGAAGGCTTGCCTTGAGTAAGAATGCTTCCCTGTCTTAATTTCAGGAGATATCCTTTTACTTCACGCTCTGCCTGTAAACGTAAATCTTCAGCATTAATATTCAACTCTGCGAGTACATCATCACCATGTATTACTCTGTGGCTCAATTGCATGTTTAAAAATTCAATCGGGAAACTGTCAAGTGACGATTCAATGTAGCTTCGTGTCATAAATAAAGGTGTTGCAATTTTCTTTTTCTTCCAACCATTAACTAATTTCCGAACAAGATGCAGATCATTAACAGCACTTTCATTGATGATCACAAGAAAATTATGGTCTGATACACCGGAAATATAATCAGGCCCGGTAGCACTACCAAACAGAGTTATTGATTCAAGTGAATCTCCAAGACACTCCTGTATATTATCACGAAAGAGTTTACAAATTACATCTAATGAAGTTTTAGCCATGTTTCAATTCCTTTCAATCACTATACATTATCTTATAACATAGGTCATGAATACTATCAGTACTCATCTACACTAAAAACTACCGGATGCACCGCCGCCGCCACTCATGCCGCCACCGAATCCACCAAATCCTCCACCGAATCCACCACCGCTGAATCCACCGCCTCCATAGCCGCTACTGCGATGACCACCACCCATCATGCCGCTAAGCAAGAGCCATGGTAAAATTCGTCCACGTGTTACTATCATTAAAATTATCATGATAATTAGCCCGATCCCTCCACCTGAGCGACGCCTTGACCGGCGTGATTGAGATCTTACAGGTCTGGGTTGTGCAGTGCTTCCAGTTAACTTGACTCCTGCATCTTTAGCAATAACAGCGGCTATCGCTCTTGCACCGTTATAAAAACCTGCACCATATCGTCCAGCTCTGAAATCGGATAACATATAACGATCTCTTATTTCACCGGCAAGACCGTCAGGTAGTATTCCTTCAATACCGTATCCAACTTCAATGCGGAAGCGTCTTTCCTGGGCTGCAAGGATCAACAAGATTCCATTATGTTGATCCTTTTGACCTATTCCCCATGTCTCCATGAGCCTTGCAGCAAAGGGTTCAATGGCATCACCATTCATTCCCTTAACAGTAACAATAGCAAGCTCGGCACCTGTTTTTGCTTTTAATTCTTGTGCAAGTGCTTCAATGCGCCTCTCATCCTGTCTGGAAATCAATTGAGCCTCATCAGTCACCCAACCGGAATGACGAGGTATCTGTGCCTGCACTGCCACAGCGGCACAGATAATTACGGCTACGATCAATTTTTGCATTAATTTCATATAATTCTCATTATTCATTTAAAGGAAAATACTCATCACTAATTCTATCGATGTTTAAAATAAGCGTATACTTAGAATATTTCACACCCGGATCAATCATCAAAAAAGTGAGGCGAAAAATTCAAATATTAACGGATCGGATTAGACTCACGCGTCCTGCCTGTAAATCTCATAGGTTGAGAACGATAATGTGAGTCTTTGCGTATTTCACGACCTTGATTCTGATGTGAAAGCCCGGATGATGACTGTTGCCGGCTTGGTAAAATACGTTTATACTGAATCTTGCCCTGGCCCATATTTACAAGTACACCCATTGGCGTATTCATAAATGAGAGGCAGCGCAAAATCTGTTGTACTTCAGTGTCCAGCAATTGATCTTGTGAACGAATTGCCAGGATAACTTCCCCCTCAATAACGAAGTCAAGTGTTAAATTGCCAACAGTCAGTTCCTTATACTTCACTTCTATTGATTTTTCACTTTCAAAGGCAAGTTTTTTATTTTCTAACTCGACTTCCAGACTTTTTTTATAAAATTCAACGGGCAGTCCGGGCCCCAAGACTCGATGCACTTCCAAACAAGCACCAATAATCTTATATACTTTTTCATTTAATTCTTTCATAACCCAAATCCTTTCATGCCTCAACTATTACGATAATAAATTATTTTCATCCCTTCCAGGGTTAAGAAGGGTTCAATATATTCTATTTGTGTCGATTTATCAAGAAATATGCCAGCTATTCCACCTGTTGCAATAACGGGCATATCCGGCGCATTCATTTCGTCTTTTATTCTACGCACCATACCGTCGACCATCTCCAGTGCGCCCCATAAGATACCGGACTGCATACTGGTCTCTGTGGTCTGCCCAACTACAGCAGCTGGAAAATCCAGGGCAACTCGTGGCAATTTGGCTGAGATTCTATGCAGCTCTTCAGATGCACCCATTAAGCCCAGTGCAATTACACCACCCAGA
>JAGLOF010000057.1 GCA_023139105.1 bacterium | reverse complement strand
CTGTTCTGGCTAAGTGTGTTATCTTTATGGGGCGAAGCCCCTTCAACAATACGCCCGGGGGCACAGCCCCAGGGCGATCAGAATGGATCAACTGTAAATATGAATTATTATTTAATGAGCGTTAATTTTTGAATTTTTCTATCGGTTCCAGTATTTAGTAATAAAAAATAAATCCCACTTGATTGTTGTTTCCCATTATCATCCTTGCCATCCCAGAAATATGAATATGAACCGGGATTTTGAAATTTGTTATCAATAATGTATGCCACTGAGCGGCCTGTAATATTAATAATCCTCAGTGTTACATGTGTATCTTCCTGCAATTTATATGTAATTTTTGTCACTGGATTGAAGGGATTAGGGAAGGCTGGTTCGAGCACAGTTTTTTCTGGGACTTGTATATCATAGAGAATAGAAAGCATATCTTTTATTGTGACCGTACCTTTTAAATCTACATCTGAGAGACGGTAGTTGTATGTAATTCCATGTTCTAAATTCATATCCACAAACCGATATTTAGTTTGTGAAGAAGTGTTGCCTGCCCCTTTAAGTATATTATTATTTTGATAACTGGCTATTTGCTGCCAGCCGGAGGAAAAATCATCTTGAACAGACCTGTCAATAATGAATCCTGCATTATCAGTTTCACTTTCAGTGATCCATACTAATTGTATCCCTTGATCTACAACTGATGCAAAAAAGGAAGATAAATCAATAGATAGACTAGCATCACCACTAACAGTGAATTGCCACGCTCCAATTGGGAAATTTTTTAGTTTGATAATGTAATAAAAGTCAGATTGCATCGTATAGTTGAAAGTTTCTCCTTCCACAGCACAGGCGACATCATCCCCCTTATCCTCTGTATATCCGGAGCTTCCTTCATAAAGTCCGAGAAATATCGTTCCTGCTCCATCCGGTGCCTCGTCATATGTGACTGTGATCGATCCAGAGGAACCAGCTGCGATATACCACAATTCATCTTCAAAACTGGGTGATGTTGTCCCTGTGAACACACCGTTCGCGGTAATTATTTTGATACCTGATTGAAGAATATCATCGTTCGGTTCAGTCTCTGCTGTTTGCCCAAAAATAAGCACGGGAAAAATCAATAAAAAGAAAACGATTAAACATTTCATGTCTTTTCCATTAATCTTCATTTCTATCTCCTCCTGGTATAGTTAACATGTGTCTCAGTAGTACAACGAGTGACCATGATAATTAACAATTACTTGTGTCACACGTGTTTATTTTTCAAAGCCCTGCTAATCCCAAAATGAATATTAAAGAGAATAGCCCAACATGGCTGTTAACGTCTTGATTTTCCCTATATTCACACTCTGATCAGAGAAGCCTGTCACAGGACTTAATACAATATCATTTATACTTTGACTATAGCGCATCTCCAGATTTATTTTCCCTAATCGTAAACCAATTGACATGCCAGCAGAAATTATAAAAGGAGATTTAATGCTTTTAAGAAGTGCTTCTTCAGATGTCCCTATATCTTCAAAATATATCCTTTGCCCTTCTTGATTATAGTAACCATGTTTCATTTCAAATAAATAGCTAGCCTCAAAACCAGCACCTATAAATGGACGAATATTAGTTTTTCCAAAATGATATTTAAAAAAGACAGGCAAGTTTATCATTCTAAATCGTGTTTGGTCGTACTTGTTTGTTTTGTTTATTGATTGGGATTTCGCATATTTTTCGGCATAAACGAGACCCGTTTCAACAGATATTAATGAATTAAAGAAGTGCTCAAAAAACAACCCTCCTGTCCAAGACAAAGCATATTGCATTTCTATCTCATGGTTTTGGCTCGCAGGCTCGTTGGTAGAAAATAGTGATCTATTTATTTTTGAAAGAAGACCGCCAAACTTAAGCCACCAAAAGGGATCATAAGCTGTGGGTGTTCTATGATCTATGTCAAAATCAACATACCTTAATCGTAATGTTGGATCACCCACCACATTAATAAAATAAGACCGCCATGGATTTGCATTATTCGCTGTCATTTGACTGTCTGAATTTTTCAAGACCGCGACACCGAATCTATCCCCATTGGCAAAGCGTTTATGCAAAATGTCGTGCTCTATTGTACCAGCCCCAGCCCAACCCCATTCAGCAAGAATTCCATTATTTATGAAGAATGCGGTGCCAATATTTTTAGAAGCAGCTATATGAAGATTCTCACAGCAATGATTAATGAGGAACCGCATGGAGCCGTATAAGTTTTGGGCTTCAGAGGATTCAATTTCCTCGCCAGTCGAAAGATGTTCTTTGAAATGTGATCCGTGAATGTGTAGATCAACAAGATCCCATGGTTTTTTCAACTGTGTAAGAAGACTATCTTTGCAGTGCCAGTTTTTAAGGATACCAGGAGTTTTCGCATTCTGAAGTAAAACCCTAGTTTGGGTTGCGTTGTTTCTCCAAATATCTGCAACTTGGCTTTTCTCCCCAGAAATTTCAGTAAAAGTTGTGTCTTGAAAGAGAAAAATATTATTAATCATATCCCGCTTTTCAACATTCTTTCTCCATTTAATATTTTTCGACAAATAACTACTTATTAATTGCATTTCCTCTGATTCGTCTTCTGCTATAGTTGAGGCATCTATCCTTCCATAATACATCTCTGCTCTTGCGAATCCTCTGTCAGGATTTTGGAGTAAATTATTTTCAGAATTGTCTGTCACTGACCACTCATATTGATCAAGATTGGCTGAAATATCTTTGGTAACTACTAAAAATGGATGAGATAACATCATGGTAGTGCCTTCCTGGTATGTTAACGGTTCTGCTAAAATCGTGTTGAATCCATCAATGTCCGCTAACACATAGTCACAAGGATTTATTTTAAACCACCACTCTACTTTATTGCTGGTTCTAGCTATAAAGATGTTATCCTGATTATCCAGGTCATGAAGAGTGAATTTAATATACTTTTTACCTGTCCGATATTTTTCAGGTATTTTAAATGTGTATTTATTTTTTAGACTGCAGCGTACAGTTAATGTATCTATATCTGCTTTAAAGTCACTATCTGGGCTTATATAGCATATTAAAATAGACTTTGAAATACCGGCAACACCATAATTCTGCCATTGCAAATGAATACTCAGGTTCTTGAAATCATTTTCTGCGTGAAGTGTATATTTTTTGTAAGTCGGATCCATATCATGTTTGAAGTAACGTGCATCTTGCTGCCAGTTTATAAATGTAAAGGGCAATTTCCCCAAAAGGATGAGTCCTTGTTTTTCTCTTGGATAGTGATTTGAATTGTTTAATTCGACATACACCTTTTTTATAAACGCCTTCAATTTCAATCCAGCTCTGGAATCCCAGGATTCACCTGGAACTAAAAACTGTTTATGATCAACCAGATATGGGATGACTTCGATTTCATCGTCAAATAAAGACTGAATATAATTGTCAACTTGGTTTTGCAGATTTGAATAAAGATCTTTATTGATGACAAGAATAATCCTTGTTGTAAAATGAAATTGTTGAGAAAAATTGTAAGTTGGAATTTTATCATATTTAACGTCACCCAATAAAGCGTAATCTGACACATTTGGGAGTGTTTCAACAAACTGTTGCTGGGCCGACAAAGCGGAATGAAGAATACCAGAGACGATTAATAATACAATTAAATGTTTAATAGACATGACATCCTCCTAAATAATTAAAACTAAATTTTGCGATCGCCCTGGGGCTTTGCCCTACATTAAATAGTAAAATTTCTATCAATCCTTATAATGCTGTCATCATTTCAGAGGTCAGGGCCACAGGATGATACTCTTCTTGCCAAATTTTGTATTGTTCGTTGGCCACATGGGCAGCAGCATTCGCAAACAGATGCAAATAATCAGTGTGATCATCCCGTGAAAGTTCCTTCCTTATCTCTTTAAATACAGGCAACCATGCTACAATTGTAAGAGTTGAATAATAATACGATGTTGTTTCAGGAGAGGTACGATGCCATAACAGTATATTGAGTGCCCAATCTACTCGCTTTCCATGTTTCCACATATAGCAGGGTGGGCGTGTCGCCCACCATCCAACAATGGGCCAAAGGCCCATCCCGCGGGCGCAATACTATTTCAACATAATAAGTTTTCGTTTTATATTTTGACCGCCTGCCTGTAAGGAGTAGATATAAACGCCTGAATCAACAATACGACCAAATGCATTTCTTCCATTCCAGCTGATTGTTTTTTCTCCTGGGGCTTGGAAGTTATTCACCAGAGTTTTCACTTCCTGTCCTAAAATATTATAGATTTTCAAAATAACTTTAGATGTTTTTGGTAAGAAGAAAGTTATTGTTGTTTCATGATTAAAAGGATTCGGGTAATTCTGGTATAAAGAAAATCCCCTGGGGACTATTCCGGCATGAGCGGGAATAACATCAGTATACGATTGTGTACCTTCAAATATATCCTGACAGGTAAAGGGTTTTAAAATCTTTAAGCTGAATATATTCCCTGATGCCGGCGAAATGTATGACGTATCACCGGAAAAGAAGATTCTCCACGTAAGATAAGGCTCTCCTGTTTCGTCATTTTCAATGATATAAACCTCATCAAAGGGGCTGATTGTATGATTTTGATCGATTTCTACAAAAAGGAAGTCAACAGGATAATTTTCAGTCTCATTCAGGACAGTAAAGTTAACAGGAATTTCAAGTGCACCAAGAAAAGAACTGGAAGTGTCCACTACATGATCATAAATATCGATGCGATAATTGGCAGGATATGGCTCGCCGTTGATAATGTACGTCCCCATATCAATAACCGGCAAAGAAATCTGATGAGTCAGCTCCGTTCCCCCTACAGTCCAACCTGAGTTATTGTGGTCTGCTATAGGGATTTGATAGTCGTGCATTAAAAGACGCATCCCGTCAAATAAAGGACCCTCGGTCTTGCCATCCATCTCCCATGCATCATTGACAACCATTGAACCGGAATCTAAGTCGTAAACATCATAGGTTTTCAATTGCGATGTTGTATCATCAAACGTAATACGGTAATGATGATCTTTCAGAAGATTCGGTTCTATGATATTTGCAATAATGTAACCATCTCCGTTGCCTTGTATATGATTAAAAATTGTATCAGGCATGGTAATTCTTGTATTGCTAATGGAAAAGGATTGTGATATATCCTCCGCCCAGACAACTCCGTCTGTACATTTCATCTTAAGCTTATAATGAGTTGAATTGGGCAAAGTTTGTGTATCCCAAATATACACACCGTCATTGGGTTCATTAATAGCTAACGTTTTCCAGGAAGCACCATCGTCCAAACTTGTCTCTAATGAGATCAAAATGACATCACCATCTGCATCGGCAGCGCTCCATTCAACCTGGAATTCACCGCTGAGTTGATCATCTTCACCGGGTGTTCTCAGGATCAACTCAGGGACTGCATTTCCCGGATTATTTATTGTAAAACTATCCTGGGATTGAGCCAGTCCGAAACCTGAATCTCCCTGGAACATGATCCGCAACAGATATCGGGTACCATCGGCATAATCGTTTGTATCCCATGCATAAGTTGTATTTGAAGTTGCGGCAGACCAGAGCGTATCCCATTGGGCGCCGGCATTGTTACTGACATAAAGAGTCGTTTCCCGGGATGGATCGATTCCGCCGGAAACGGACCATTCGATATTTGCTAAGCCTGAAATCTCTGTTCCTGCCAGGGGTTGGGCAATGGATAAATCATATCTTCGTGTCCCGGGTATGCTCCACTGACTGGTCACTGTCCAGGTTGTATCCAGTCTCGGTGTCGAGATGGCCCGAAACAGAACCGAATCTTCTTTTATATGGGTATAAACAAGTGTTAATAAACCATCCCCTTCGGCATTCCCTATATTTCCTGTATCAATTTGATAAAGTCCACCGGGCTCATTGGGAAAACCAGAACTACCTACATTTGCAGGATCAAGAACTCTCATGCGGGAATAATAATGGGTATGTCCGCAGAAATAGGCTCTTACTCTTGGATCTTTAAGAAGCATCTTCCAGAACGCATTACGGGTTTCCGGATATTGATCCAGAGCATCACCCATGTGCCGGCCCCTTGGAAAGGCAGGCTCATGACCGAACACAAACACATGATCCTGATCGGTTGCATTCAAATCCTGCTGCAGCCAGGCCAACAGATCCTCATCCACTTCACCATAGGGATTTTCAGCATATTGATCCAACACGACACAGTGAACTTTACCGTAATTAAAAGAGTATGTCCCCTGCTCTCCCCAATTAACAACATTTTTAAGGTCAGGCAGCAATGTATTCAGGATGACATCCATATCCTCGGGTGTTTCATATTCATGATTGCCCACAACGGGATAAAATGGGGGTAGATTGGGATAATTTACTATATCGTTATAAATCTCCATGTTGCTCCGAACCGGATCAAAATCACCGCAAATAATAAAAAACTCCGGAAAGGGAATTAACGGTGTCTGATTGAGGGTCATATCGTTGATTTCCTGAAGAGCGACGCGAAATTGGGCGGTATTCCCTCGGTTATCCGCAGCAGCAACAAAGGCGACATCCTGAGCGTAAGACAATCCAGAATTAAAAAGGAATAAAATAATAATCCCTGTTATTCGTATATCTATTTTTCCAGGTTTCATTTTTTCTCCGCAAAATTCTTGTTCCAGAAGTAACTGTTTATAACCAGGAAATTCTTAATGTCTGGCTGAAAACCTGTATTGAATGGTCTGATACTGTAACACTTTCAAACAACCAATATTAACCGGGAGACTAAGACGATCAGAGTTTGACCGTACTCAGACAGGACATGTACACATCAGGCAGAAACTGATCAGCCAGATTGACGGGGACTTTACCCTTAATTAAAATAAAAAAGGAATCCTGTGCATTGTGTATAAAACGATAAATCCAATAGCGATGTGGATACATTGCACTGGAAACGCCTCTGGGATATGTTAATTTGACTTCAAACAGCCACTGACCCTTGGAGCATTCTTCTTTGATAATTTCGACATTCGTTCCCAGTTTGTCCAGTTCAGCATCGCCTGTTGAAAGTGTTTTCCACCCCTCCTTGAGTCTTTCAATGTACCCTTCAATATTACCAGGAATGGCATTAGCAGCACATTCCCCCTCACATTTCACTTGATGTTCAATGCTGGGTGGTTCGTAATAATCATCAGAATTTGCAGGTTGATAAACAACTGTCCCAAAAGCGGGGTCACGTTTCCAACTCTTAGGAAGGATTGTTTTAAGTGGAATTTCTTCACCCGTATTTGGACGTTTACAGGTAAACTCTACCTGATCCCCTATGAAAGTCTTTTCACTGCTCTCTTTATTCTCATCCGCAATTTGTCCATATCCCCCTGTAACAAGTATAAGGAATAAACCAGCACATAATAAGCGTTTCATATATTACCCTTTCGTTTAAAAAAGTTCTCCTCCGGAGGGCAAAACGAGTTCTCCTCCGCTGTGCATGTGGTACCGACCATTTTTTGATCTTAATACCACCCCGATGAGTCGGGATGGCTTGAAGATCAATCATTTGAGGCGAATACACCGAAAACCCACAATTCCAGCGCGGGCGTCCAAATCCATCCAAGTCGTAGTATCAACACGTGCTGCTTCAGCAGGAAAATTCCAGCCGCCAAACTTAAAACACAGGTGTACCGCCTGAAATTAATCTCAGAGCTGCATTCTTATTCCAATTTTATCATCTTCTTAATATCTGTAAATTCACCCATTTGAATTTTGTAGAAATACATGCCTGACGAAATTTGCCTTAAATCAAAATCTATCTCATAAGCCCCTGAAGATTGATAACTGTCTACCAGGGTTTCAACCATTTGCCCTTTTATATTAAATATTTTCAAGGATACCTGGCATGAGTTTTTAACATCATACTTAATTATCGTGCTCGGGTTGAAAGGATTGGGATAGTTCTGATACAAATTGAAAGTTTTTGGGAGGTCGACGCTGTTATCAGGAACACCCGTCGGGTTAAGTACAATAATATAATTTTCTTTAGTTTCTGTATCTGATCCGCCGGGGCCTGTTACGGTTAACGAAACTGAATAGGTATCGGCAACTGTATATGTATACTGAGGGTTTTGTTCAGTGCTGGATTGGCCGTCACCGAAATCCCATGCCCAATTACAGATGAAACCGGTAGAACTATCTGAAAATTGTATAGACAATGGTTTCGTACCGGAAGTAGTATCCGCAATAAAAGCAGCAATAAGAGTAGTATCATATGAGATCAATGTGTTATCAAATATAAAAAGCCCGGTTCCCCTCTCTGCCACATACACGTATCTATCAGAAGTAGCTACGCCCTCTATAACACCTCCTGTATAAAATAATCCTACTTCTATAGGGTTGGTAGGATCCGATATATCGATCATACGTATGCCCTTTTGTGAACCTAGATAGGCAAAGTTGCAGGAAACAGTAACCCTATATTCCCCAAATGAATTAAAAGAAGATCCTATTTCAAACGGGTTTGTAGGATCTGAGAAGTCGATCACACTCATGCCTTTGTTCGCCAAATAAATATAACTACCAGAAACGGCTACGTCACGTGTGGTACCACCTGTATTAAAAAATCCTACCTCTACTAGATTAGTAGGATCTGAGACATCTATTACATGTAGGCCGGCACTCTCATCAAGTACGTAAGCGTAACTATCAGAAACGGCTATGTCACGTGTGTTACCACCTATATAAAAAAATCCTGCCTCTACTAAATTAGTAGGATCTGAAATATCTATTACTCGTAGACCAGTATTCCCTTCCGCCACGTATGCGTAACTACCAGAAATGGCTACTTCTACTGCATTGCCCCCCGTATATAATGATCCTACTTCTATTGGGTTGGTAGGATCTGATATATTAAGTACAGATAGCCCATTATTCCCTTCTACCATGTATGCATAATTACCGAAAATTGCTACATTTACAGCATAGGTCCAACGCCCAGGAGGATGAAAACATCCCGCCTCAAATGGATAATCTGGATCCGTGATGTCGATAACATAAAGACCGCTTTTCCCTTCAGCTACGTATGCGTAATTTCCGGAAACGGCTAAACCATATGCCCTGCCACCTTTGTCAAAAAACCCTACCTCTACGGGGTTGATGTGATCCGATATATCAATAACACGTAAACCTGACTCGTTCCCAGCCACATATGCGAGATTGCCAGAAACGGCTACACCTGTTGCGTCAACAATACCATCACCCAATGATCCTGCCTCTATCGGGTTGGCAGGATCTGAGACATCTATTACTCGTAGGCCAGAACTAGAGTTCGCTACAAAAGCGTAATTTCCTGAAACGACTACACCATATGCATAACGTCCTGTATCAAAAAACCCTACCCCTACCGGGTTGGTAGGATCTGAAATATCTATTACTCGTAGACCGCCTTCATAGCCTCCTACGTAGGCATAATTGCTGGATACAGCAATGCTCAGTGGATTGTTATTGATCTCAAAAAATCCCGCTTCTACTGGATTAGTAGGATCTGAGATATCTATTACTCGTAGACCGGTATTCCAATCCGCCACGTATGCGTAATTACCAGAAATGGCTACATCTATTATATCATCCCCGGTCACAAAAAGACCTGCCTCAAATGGATTGGCCGGATCCGAGATGTCGATAACACATAAGCCAGCATACCTATTTGCCATGTACGCATAACTATTGGAAACGGCTAAATTAAAGGCTGCATAATACCCAAGATCAAAAAAACCTTCTTCAAATGGATTAACAGGATCCGTAATGTTGATAATGCTCAATCCACAATGGTCAACCGCTACATAAGCGTAATTGGTGGTGATGGTTATGCCTCGTGCAACTCCAGGTAGGAGAACATTACCCAGCATCACCGGATTTGAAGGAGTTGAGAAATTTACAATTTCCAGATATCCGCCATCACTAAAATAGGCAATATTTTCAACGACATCAACGGCAAGACATATCCCTGAAGCCCAACGTCCGATTAACTCCATATTCTCATCGCTGAAAGTCCGCGTAAAATCGGTTTGATCTGTCAGTGTTACCAAAGCGTTTACAACAGGCTCGGAACCGTTCCCCAGGTATTCCTCCCCATTATCAGTGACCACGCCTTGTAAAACAGTTTGTGAGAACAATACCCGGCTGAAGACAAATAGACTGAAGGCAATAGTTCTAAAACAATTACGGCAGGACATATACGCTCCTCTTAATTATCTAATGATGTGAAAAACCAAAGTTAGTTAGTATGGGGTTACTCCAACAAATTATCTTATCGCATGAATTGCTAAACAGCAAATTGGAGAAATAACTACCACTGGAGACCTATTTGAAAATATATTCATATATTTCACATTAGTCGGTATGAATCCCGACCTACCCGGCTGCAAGAGTAAAACCATTGCGCCACAATAGTTTTACACGCAAAATAAACGAAAATGAAATAGACTTCTTTTATCAACATCCAAACGGATATTAAGCAGGGCTGAAACAGCGCTTGTCACAGCCTCTCCAAAAGGAAGTACACGTCGTTATCATGAGGATTGCACTCAGAGTGCGTTGAGAAACTGTGATAGATATAGTAGAGCATACAAAAGATCAGGTGAGAAATCAAGTATTTACTTCTAGCGACCCTCGGCTGTCGCGATCGCCCTGGGGCTGTGCCTCTGGGCGTTTCAGGTGGCAGGGGTGTGCCCTACATTAAATAGAAAAATTTCTATCAATCCTTATAATGCTGTCATTATTTTTTAGCCAATTTCGGGCACTACTATATTTCCAGTTTTCCGCTACTTCAACGAACACCTTCCGGACTGAATTAAAATGTATATAATTCATCTTCTCACTAAACCACTTTTCAGAGGTCAGGGGCACAGGATGACATTCTTCTTGCCAAATTTTGTATTGTTCGTTGTTTAGATGGGCAGCAGCATTCGCAAACAGGTGCAAAAAATTAGTTCGATCATCCTGTGAAAGTTGCTTCCTTATCTCTTTAAATACAGACAACCATGCTGCAATTGTAAGAGTTGAATCATTAAAAATTGGAGAATTGAGTCTTCGCGGGTACATGGAAGAAAAAAAATCCTGCATAATACGATTGACTTATTTGAGTAATAAACATTTTTTCACCTCCATAAAATCACCAACTTGAATTCGGTAGAAATATAATCCTGACACAAAGAGATCTGCCTCCCACTGAACTTTATGGAATCCTTCGGTTTGTGATTCATTAATCAATGTTCTTAATAACTGACCGGAAGTATTGTAAATTGATATATTGACCATAGCGGTTTTTGGCAATTGATAAGTAATCGTTGTATTATTGTTAAATGGATTAGGAAAATTTTGAAATACTGAAAATTCAGCAGGTGTTTCGTTTTGGGTATCAGGTATTCGCATTGAACTGTCAATATGATCGTAGGCTTGATTGACAGCAGTTTTAAGTTCTTCAAGGTTTTCTCCTGCCACAATAGCAATCAGAAACGGAGATTTTGATTGATTAATATCAAAGGAGACAGGACCATAAGAAAGCAGAAAAGAATAGTCACTGGCTTCTGAAGTTTCTGACTCTATAATTCCACTGCGCATAATTTCAGCCATTGATTGTTCTTGATAACTTTTAAAGTGAATGGGTGATGTAAAACTGAGTTCAGAATTTGCATAATTACCTGATGAATCAAACATAGCAATTCCAATATATGGATGAGCAGAAGAAAATGCATTATACATATATGCAAAGCTGAGCCCGTCATTTGATTCCCAGCCCGCCATATTATCATAATAGATGCCTGAATCATAGTGCCCTATATCAAAATCCATTGCTTGACCGATATAAATATCAGAGAGAGGATTTTCACTAATGTTTTCAAAGGTATATTTCACCAGTAAAAGCGGTTCTCCATCCCACATGAAAGTGTGCTGGGTTATTCGTAATTTGTCATTATGCCAGGCAGCGCCATCTTCATAGATAACAGTTGCCTCTTCATCAGCTATTGTTCCGGGTTCTTGAAAATCTATGGATCCGCCCGAAGAAGTTGCATAATCCTGCTGACGAAAATTTGCAGTAGCGACAGTATTGCCATCGTAGGATATTATTACGGATCCCTGATATAAATAGTCCAGTCCATTATATTGCATGCCTGTTCCTGAACGAGCAGGCCCCCATAATCCCCTGTCATCAACACCCATTTTAAATAATCCGGCATCATGAA
>JAGLOF010000056.1 GCA_023139105.1 bacterium | reverse complement strand
ATATACCGTGTCTTAATAAAAACTGAATTCCATGAAACAGGTAGATCTGCAGTCACTCTCAGGAGCCTTGCCGGGAGTATAATTGATATGTATCCGGAAGTTGAGTCAGTCTGCCGTATATATGAACCTTCCAAGTCAGTCATGGGCCCGGAACAGCACCGCTCAATTGAAAAAGGTGTGTTCTTTGTTGATGCTTCATTTTTTGATATTTTTCCACTCAGCTTTAATATTGGAATTGCTGATTCGCCCCTGAAGGAAAAGAACTCTATTGTTCTGACACCAGCATTGGCGATAAAATACTTTGGTGATACAAATCCGGTTGGGCAGACATTGATATATGGGGATGATATCCCTCTGACAGTGACAGCGGTCTTGCAGGAACTGCCTATGAATTTTCACTTGCAGTTTAATGCTCTTGTTTCTTTTACAACTCTGCTGAAACCGAACAGTAATCCATGGCAGTATCAATGCATGTCATATCTGAAAATGCAGAACGGATGTAGTCCATCTGAGCTTGAAGCAAAAATGGCAGAGGATAAAGTCGCATTGAATCCAAATTTTATCGGCGGTGTATTGACATACCTTGAGCCTCTGCATGCTGTCCATTTTAGTCCAGTGCCTGTTCACAGTTCATTTGTTCTACAGCAGGATAAATCTTTGATTACTCTGCTTTTGTTTATTGCTGCATTTATACTTATACTTGCCTCAATAAATCATGTTAATTTGAGTACGGCCAGGTCTATGATTCGGGCAAGAGAAGTAGGAGTGAGAAAGATGCTGGGCGCAGGCCGTACTTCTCTTATCGGCCAGTTCGTTGGTGAGTCAGCCTTTTTCATAGCCATTGCCTTTGGAGCAGCCGGTTTTGCTGCTGCAGTATTTCATCCTGCATTCCAATATTTAATAGGCTCTACATTTCCGCTGACCTGGATTCTGCAGCCGTCCATGCTTCTATCATTATTAGGTGTCTATTGCCTGACTGTTCTTTTTTCATGCGGCTACTCTTCAGTTGTTTTATCAGGTTTCCAGCCTTCTAAAGTACTTCGTAGTATCAAAGTTCCTAAAAGTTCAGGTGGCAAATTTATTAAATGGCTGATTTTTCTACAGTTTACTATAACATTGATTTTTATGATTGGAACCGGTGTTGTTTATCAGCAAATGTCATTTATACTGAATCGACCCCTGGGTTACAATAAAAGTAATTTGTTAATTATTGATGCCAGACATCCTGACTGTAAGGACAATGTGCAGCATATAAAAAATGAGTGGAATCAACTGCCAGAAATAGAAAGTGTAAGTTTTACTTCCGGCGGCCCGCTTATTGGCACGATGTATTCAATGAAAGAGATAGATGATCAAAAAATACGAATACATAAGATCTATGTTGATGAAGACTTTATAAAAACATTGGGCTTGCAGCTTGTAGAAGGCAGATCCTTTGAGCCGGCGCATTCAACTGATAAAGACGGTGTCATACTTAATGAAGCTTATGTACGCATAATGAACCGTGAGAATTTCAAGGATGAACAGTGCATAATTGCTGGTAAACCGACAAGAATTCTTGGTGTGATTTCAGATTTTCATTTAAGTTCTCTGTATAGTCCAATTGAACCTTTGGTTGTAAAAGCGGCTTCAAAGATGTGTAAAAAGTTTTATATACGGATTAAGCCGGATGCCGGGGAGACTGTAATTCAGGATATACGGGCCATTTGGGAGAAGCACGTTCCCTTCTCGCCATTGGAATTCAGCTATGCTGAGGACAGCTACAAGCAGAAGTATATATTTGAGAACCGGCTTCTAAATGCACTGACCATATTTGCCGGTATATGTATCTTTATATGCTGTCTTGGACTGCTGGGCCTGACCATCTCAATACTGGAGAACCGTATAAAGGAGATAGGAATCAGGCGTATTTTGGGTGGTTCGGGCTTCAGTGTATGGCAGCTGGTTGTGGAACAATTTGTTGGCTGGATTGCACTGTCAATGGTTATTGCATTCCCTGCGGCATTTCTTTTGATGGGGCAGTGGCTGGAACAATTCGCATATCGTACAGATTGGAATTTCTTTGTCTTTGGCGGAGCTGGAATTTTGGTACTGATGATCGCTATCCTGACAATTTCATTGCAAGTTGTTTATACTATACGTCAGAACCCCGTCCGGGTTCTGCGACATGAATAATTGGTGCTATAGAATGAATACACAACAATCAAATAATTTAAATGGCAATGTAAAAGATTGCCCTCCAAAAATAAGTGAATGGCTCGCCCGTCAGTTCACCTATGTGCATTCCATAGAAACATATCTGGGGGATTTGTCAGAGGAATATACTGATCAGGTTGATCAGAAGGGAAGTATTGGGGCACGTCGCTGGTATCGCCGGCAGGTATTACGTGCATGTATACCGGCTATTTACTTCTATCTTAATTGGAGGGTTACAATGTTTAAAAATGGATTACTGGTGGCCTGGAGACAATTACGCCGTCATTCAATATTCAGCCTATTGAATTTAAGTGGTTTAACAATAGGACTTGCAGCTTTTTTGCTTATTGCTCTATATGTTCAGCATGAGATCAGTTATGACCGTCATCATGAAAACGGCGACCGCATTGTCCGTGTTGGTCAGGAGATGCATGGCCACTTTCATGGCAGCCAGAATAAAATGCTGCCTACTCCGGCACCTTTGGTTCATGAAATGATTAGCACTTTTCCTGAAGTGGAAAACGGAACCAGAATAGTAAGAAAAAATGAAATAAGAATGAAAATTGGAGACAGAGAGTGGTTTCAGGATGAAGTCTTTGCAGTAGATCCGGCATTTTATGAGATTTTTACATATGACTTTGTACAAGGTGATGCAGAATCCGCATTGGCAGGGCCACAAGGATTGATAATTACAGAGTCAATGAAGAAACGTCTTTTTGGTGAGACGGAGGCAATTGGCAGAAACATCCAGTTGGAAAGTGAAGTTGATTTTACTGTCAAGGCAGTCATGAAAGATATGCCACGTACCGGGCATTTCAGATCAGATATTCTAATGTCCATGGAAGGGTATGCCCGGCTCTATAATGTAGATATTACTCAATGGAGAGGATCTGGATGTTTTAGTTATTTGCTGCTTAAAAAGGAAGCTGACTTAAGAGCCATTGAAGAACAAATGCTTCCTATTGCAGAACAGCATGTAAACAACGAGCATCTTAAGCGCAGTTTTTTTCTACAGCCATTGCATAGTATTCACCTTCATTCTCATTTGCTTTATGAAATTATGGCCAATGGTGATGCCCGGCAAGTTCAGCTCTTTGCTCTTATTGGAATAGCACTTCTGGCTTTGGCCTGTATGAACTATACTAATCTTATTCTAGCCCAGTCTGCCCGGCGACTTAAAGAGATGGGTGTGAGAAAAGTTGTTGGAGCAGATCGTAAGGATTTGATTCGTCAGCTTCTGGCTGAAGCTCTTGGTTTTGCAGTGATTGCCAGTATTTCTGCTTTTTTAATTGTGGTCTCCACCATTCCAGCTTTTGCCAGGTTTGCTGCACGTCCTCTTGAAACTGCGGACTTTTTCTCATCTACATTTTTATTCGCCATACCCCTGCTGTTGGTCTTTGTGGCATTGGTTGCCGGTGGCTATCCGGCTCTGCGGCTTTCCCGCCGGAGATCCATAGATATACTGGCTTCCCGCCCCTCAGCAATGACACGTAGACTCAGTGTCAGAAGTATCCTGGTGGTTTTGCAGTTTGTTGCTGCAATGATTTTAATACTTTCCACGGTGGTTGTCCGCGGTCAACTGCGATTCATACGTAACTATAATGTAGGATATGAACGTGATCAGATTGTTGCTGTCAATGTAGAAGGAAGTACAACATTTGATCGCCTTGATGTAATTAAAACTGAGATCAGCACACTGCGTGGAGTCAGTGCTGTGGCATCATCATCCTATCTGCCAAATCTTATTCAGGATAAGACAATATTCAGATGGCCAGGTAAGGCTGATGATTTACGCATTGAAACATATGCAGGTTTTGTTGATGATCAATATATAGACCTGTACGGTCTCGATCTGGTCTCCGGTAGAAATTTTTCAAAGGATTTTCCATCGGATAATAATGGTGCTTTCCTTATTAATGAAACAGCT
Source organism: bacterium (assembly GCA_023139105.1). GTDB lineage: Bacteria > Zhuqueibacterota > QNDG01 > QNDG01 > JAGLOF01 > JAGLOF01. The sequence goes on along the minus strand of JAGLOF010000056.1, from coordinate 38,354 downwards.
GTGCAGGCACTAGGATGGGATGATCCAATTGGAAAGACATTGATCCATTGGGATGGCAGAGAGGGCGAGATTGTTGGTGTGCTAAAGGATTTTCATTACCATTCTCTGCACAGGCCGGTGGACCCGCTTTTACTGTTCCATGAACCTAAAAACAGGAATTATTATATTTCTGTGAAGATATCTGGACGGCCCTTTAAGGAGACTCTTGATGATGTAGGAAAAGTCATTGAACGATTTGTCCCTGAATATCCTTTTAAATATCGTTTCTTTGATGATGTCTTTGATACAGCTTATCGTTCTGAGATGAGATTAGGCCAGCTCGTTACTCTTTTTGCCGGATTGGCTGTATTTATTGCATGTCTGGGATTAATTGGATTATCAACTTTTTCAGCACAGAATAGGATAAAAGAAATTGGTATAAGAAAAACGCTGGGTTCCTCGACCAGGGGGCTCAGTCTGTTATTGGTAAAAGATTTTTTGAAATGGGTGGTTATTGCAGAGATTATTGCTGTGCCTATTGGTCTGTGGGCTATGCAGAAATGGCTTGAACAATTCACTTATAGAATTACACTGGGCCCTGGCATCTGGATTACTACCGCGATGATTGGATTAATTCTGGCAATGACTGCGGTTCTGTTCCAGACCTTAAAAGCAGCTCGCTCTCATCCCGCCAAATCATTGCGTTATGAGTAAGTGTCCGAGAATAGTTGTTTATATAAAATATATTAGTTAATAAGAAAGCCTGGCAGGAGAACTAATCCTGTCAGGCTTTTTATATTGATCTGTATAGATCATATCTAAAGAAAATGTGGCTACTTTTCCCGTGATACAAATGCAGCCCGGGTGAACTCTCTGTTGAACCGGGCTATATGGCTGATGGAGATTTCTTTGGGACATGTGGCTTCGCATTCTCTTTCATTGCTACAGTTGCCGAATCCCAGCTCATCCATTTTATGTACAATACTCCATACACGTTTTTCACGTTCCGCTTTGCCCTGAGGCAAAAGAGCCAGTTGAGAAACCTTGGCTCCTGCAAAGAGCATGGCTGAAGCATTTGGACAAGAAGCTACGCAGGCACCGCAACCAATACAAGCTGCTGCATCCATGGCTTCTTCGGCTGTCTGTGTAGGAATGGGCATGGCATTGGCGTCAGTGGAACCGCCTGTGCTGGCTGATATGTATCCGCCGGCCTGTATGATTTTATCCAGGCCGCTTCTGTCTACTACCAGATCCTTGATGATGGGGAATGCCCTGGAACGGAAAGGCTCCACAATAATTGTATCCCCGTCTGTGAAATGCCGCATGTGAAGCTGGCATAGAGTGGTAGCTGTTTCGGGTCCATGTACCTGGCCATCAACAACGGCTCCGCACATGCCGCATATGCCTTCGCGACAATCATGGTCAAAAGCGATAGGATCTTCATCTCTCAAGGTGAGTTTTTCATTTAGAACATCGATCATCTCTAAAAATGACATATCAGTTGAAACATCATCCAGATGATATGTTATTAGCTGTCCTTTAACATGTGGTCCGGCCTGCCGCCAGACACGCAGAGTCAGGCTGATATTTTTTTCACTCATTTATAACTCCTCTGCGTTAGTTGGACATTTTCGAATTTAAGATTTTCTTTATGCAACCTTGGTTTTGACTCAATTCCCTGATACTCCCATGCTGCAACATGACTGTAATTTTTATCATCCCGTTTGGCTTCATTTTCATCAGTCTGCGACTCCTCCCGGAAATGACCGCCGCATGATTCTTTTCTGGCCAGAGCATCGTGAACCATTAATTCAGCAAGTTCCAGGAAATCTGCCACACGATAGGCCTTTTCAAGACTTTGGTTGAAGTCGTCATTATTTCCGGGGACAGTGACATTCTTCCAGAATTCTTCACGAATAGCAGGAATCAGTTCCAATGCTTTTTCTAAGTCTTTTGCATTTCGCTGCATACCGCAATTATCCCACATTACATGCCCCAGCTCTTTATGGAAATCGTCAACAGTACGTTTTCCCTTGATGGCCAGTAGCTTGTGCATTTTTTCAAGAGCCTGAGAGTGACTATCCTGGAAGCTTGGATGATCTGTCTCAACCGGATTAAGAGTCTGTTCTGCCAGATAATTTCCAAGAGTGTTGGGAATTACAAAATAACCGTCAGCCAGTCCCTGCATCAGAGCACTGGCACCCAGGCGGTTGGCACCATGGTCGGAGAAATTGGCTTCACCCAGTACAAAAAGGCCGGGTATGTTGCTCATTAAATTATAATCGACCCACAGTCCGCCCATGGTATAATGTACTGCCGGATATATTTTCATAGGTGTCTTGTATGGGTTCTCAGCTACTATTTTTTCATACATTTGGAATAGATTACCGTATTTACTTCTTATTGCATCTTCTCCCATTCTTTTGATAGCATCATGGAAATCAAGGTATACCGAAAATCCCGTGTCCCCGACACCTCTTCCTGCATCACATTGCTCTTTGGCATTGCGTGAGGCCACATCCCTTGGTACCAGGTTGCCAAAACTTGGATATTTCTCTTCCAGATAATAACTGCGTTGCTCCTCGGGAATATCTTCAGGTGCTCGTTTGTCTCCCGGTTTTTTTGGTACCCATACACGCCCGTCATTACGCAGGCTCTCACTCATGAGAGTTAGTTTAGATTGATATGTACCATGAACAGGAATGCATGTTGGGTGTATCTGTGTGAAACACGGATTGGCAAAGAGAGCACCTTTTTGATAAGCTTTCCATATTGCTGTGGCATTTGAGGCAATGGCATTTGTGGATAGGTTGAATACATTACCGTAACCACCGGTTGCCAGAATAACAGCATGAGCAGTATAGCGTTCGATATCTCCCGTTATCAGATTGCGGACAATTATTCCTCTGGCCTTTCCATCAACAAGGATAATATCCAGTATCTCTCTTCTGGGGAACATCGTGATTTTTCCCAGGTGAATTTGACGACTCATTGCACTGTATGCACCCAGAAGCAGCTGTTGACCTGTTTGGCCGCGGGCGTAAAATGTCCGTGATACCTGTGCGCCGCCGAATGAACGCGTGGCCAGTCCGCCTCCATATTCTCTGGCAAATGGCACGCCCAGCGCAACACAGTGATCGATAATCTGGTTGCTGACCTGTGCAAGACGATAGACATTGGCTTCACGGGATCGGAAGTCGCCGCCCTTGATAGTATCATAAAAAAGCCGGTGTATGCTGTCGCCGTCATTGGGGTAATTCTTGGCCGCATTAATACCGCCTTGTGCTGCAATACTGTGAGCTCTTCTGGGACTGTCCTGTATGCAGAAACTCTGTATATTGTATCCCAGCTCAGCTAGACTGGCTGCTGCTGAGCTGCCGGCAAGTCCGGTTCCTACAATAATTATATTGAATTTTCGTTTATTGGCCGGACTGACAAGCTTAAGGTCAAATTTATGTTTATCCCATTTTTCTGCCAAAGGGCCGGAAGGGATTTTTGCGTCCAAATGCATGAGCTACTCCTCAAAGATTCATAGACAGTATTCCATGTAGCTGGAATAGTTACTACTTCAATACAATTGTTAAAGGTATTGATGCAAAACCGGCAGTTATGACAAGGCTGAAAAGAATGCCTGCCACACGGATCAACGGTGTATATTTTGGATGATTTAATCCAATAGTTTGAAATGCACTCCATACACCGTGAAAAACATGGAATCCCACAGCCACTATGAATAGAATATAGAATCCGGCGTATATTGGATTAGCCAGTGATTGTGCAAGCAAATCATATACAGTTTTGTCAGTGTGATCAGCAAATTTTAATGTGAGGAGATGGAAGATTAAAAATATCAGAATCAGTGATCCGGTATAGGGCATTGTGGCAGATGCCAGTGTACGACCACCTGTTGACTTGTATTTTGCATATCTCGTCGGTCTTGACAATCTGTTGCGAATAATCAAAACTATGGCATTGGAGACATGGAGCAGTGCAAAAAAGGCCAGTCCCATTTCAGCTATATGAATTAATGGCCCCAATGAATGAAGATGTTCAACATAGCTATTGAAAGCATCTTCTCCCGCATAAATGAAAAGATTACCTATTAAATGCGTTGTAAGAAACAGACAAAAAGCCAGTCCGGTGACTGCCATTATCTGTTTACGCCCGATTGAACTATTCAACATACGCACTGTCCAGCTCATGTAGAAACCTCCTTACAGGAAAATCTCAATCGATTTGTCAGTGAAATATTTTTATTTATTAAGTATAATGAATCAATTTGGAAGAAGCAAGATAAAAAAACACAATTAAGATAGGAAATTCTTTTTATATTTGCATTGGCAGTCATGTAAAAAAAGAAACGGCTGGCATAATCATATTACAATATTTAACAGATCGCCATTATGTTGACTATTATTATTTGAGTGCTGTATGTTCTGACTGTATTGGTTTGCATTGTGGATATCTGCTTCGGGGAATGGCAGTTCCGGCTGCATGGCAGCACTGTTGCTTTGCGCCATTGCGGTTCCTGCATTGGATGATTGTTCTGAAACACCTGTGCTACCTGTGGTTTTACTGTCGGTTTCATTCTCCTCTGTAGAATTGATCTTGGATGCTGTCATATTTTCTTTTATAATTTCCTGCTGTGCCTGTGCTTCGACCTGTTGAGCTTTAGAGGCTACGCTGCGGTCTTGTTGCGATGGCTTTGCCGGTGCCAGGGCGGCCCTTTTGACAGTACGCATTTTTTCTACAGTGGCTTTGGGGTCACCGGGTACAGCAGCAGTATCAATAGAGACTTCGCCACCAGTGATATAGCGTTTACCGTCAGGCCCGACATTATATTCATAAGAGACTCCACCTCTTACATAACGTCCTCCTGCAATTCTATGCGCCTGTTCATGAGCCCTTACTTCAATCTCCCGTTGTTTCATTTTTTGAACATCGCGCTGTTCAGAATCTGATAATTGATCAGTAGAATTTTTATCAACAGGAGTTGTATCTGAGTGTTCAGCTTGAACTTTGGCACTGTCTTGCTTCAGAGGTGGTAAAAATGTTGTTGATTCAGTACTTGACCGGGCATTTATTTCCATATTCTTACCTGTAGTGTATTCAAATCTATATTAACCTCTAAAATTAAGCAAATCTTATACCAATGTGCAATAGTTATTATTCTCTACTTAATTGTCTTGATTTACCGGGTGATTTCCTCTAAATTGAACTATTAATTTTCAAAACATCAATATTTTTATATTACTGGTTATTGAGTGGTATTGAAAATAATTTTGAATAACTTGCTCTGTAATCGGTTTAACCTTCTGAATCCCTAATTTGGAGGTATCATGGATTTTTTAGAATCCTTGCTCAAACCTGAGGTAGTCTGGTTTATTGTCGGTATTGTGCTGCTGGTGGCAGAATTTATAATACCGGGCCTTATCATCGGTTTCTTTGGTGCAGGTGCCCTTATTGTCGGCCTGCTCAATCTCATTATTCCCATGTCGCTTAACTTGCAGCTGGTACTCTTCATCATTTTTTCATTAGTGATGCTGCTGACCCTGCGGAAATCGCTCAACCGCATTTTTATGGGGCGTTCCCATTCAGCAGGTGAACATGATACTGAAGCTGATGAATTTGCCGGTGAACGTGCAATAGTTACCGAACAGATTAAACCAAATGAACCTGGCAAAGTAGAATTTCACGGAACACAATGGAAGGCTGAGGCTGACGTTGAAATCAGCAAAGATGCGCATGTTGAAGTGATTGCTAAAAACAATATCACATTGAAAGTCAAATCAATATAATCCCCGAGGAGGATGTTATGAGTGGTTTCACAATTGTTGTTTTTTTTATTATTTTCTTTGTTGTTGTTACACTGTTTAAAACGGTACGCATTGTCCCGCAAAAAATAGCTATTATTGTAGAGCGTTTGGGTAAGTATAACAAGACACTGGATGCAGGTCTGCATATTCTAACGCCATTTATCGACAAAGTAGCATACAAGCATTCACTCAAGGAGCTTGCAGTGGATGTGCCTCCGCAGATGTGTATTACAAAAGACAACATTTCCGTAGAAGTGGATGGAATTCTTTATATGCAGGTTGTGGACCCCAAGAAGGCTTCATACGGCATTGGTAATTTTCAATTTGCCTCCACACAGCTAGCCCAGACCACCATGCGTTCAGTCATCGGTAAGCTGGATCTGGACAAAACCTTTGAAGAGAGAGAGACCATCAATGTGCAAATTGTTGATGCTGTAGACAAAGCCTCTGATCCCTGGGGTGTTAAAGTCACTCGCTATGAAGTTAAGAATATAACACCACCGCAGTCTATAAAAGACGCCATGGAAAAACAGATGCGTGCCGAGCGTGAAAAACGCGCGCTGATTGCCGAGTCTGAAGGTGACCGCCAAGCCAAGATCAACCGTGCAGAGGGCGAGAGGGCCTCTACGATTGCCCAGTCCGAAGGTGAAAAACAGAAACGTATCAATGAAGCCGAAGGTCGCGCAGAGGAGATCCGTAAAGTAGCTATTGCTACGGCTGAGGGTATTCGTGAAATTGCAGGTGCTATTAATGAAGACGGCGGCAAGGATGCTGTAAACCTGCGTATTGCTGAGCAGTACATTGGTGAGTTTGGCAACCTGGCCAAGGCAAATAACACTATGATCATTCCTTCAAATCTGGCTGATGTAGCAGGATTTGTTAAAGCCGCCAGTGCTGTTATTAAAGAAGTGCCGAAATTATAAAATAATGTCTTAGAATTATTTGGAGTACGATGAATCCATAAATCATCGTATCGCCCCTCCATAAAGCCTTGTTTCGGTATACCCGGAACAGGGCTTTTTTATTTATTTCAACATAGAAATATTGACGTTAGTCCGACAGGCTGCTAGTACTTTCGATTAAAGTATTTTACATATGCACTGTGAAATACTATCTTGATATACAACCATTTATCTTTTTATCCGTCCTGTTTATTGAAGACTCATTGAGATAAGGACATACATGACGCCGTCCCATGAACATTCAACCATTGACGCTGCTAAACGAGGTTTTGATCGGATCTATAGTGACTATGCCGAGGATGTGTATCGTTTTTCCTTTTATCTCATGCAGCATCGTGAAGAGGCTGACGATCTGTATCAGGAGGTTTGGCTGCGCGTAGCCAAGCATTCTGTAAAGTTGGCCGGCATTAGAGATCATAAAAGATGGCTCTTTACAATTACAGCCAATTGTCACAGAGATTGGTTAAGGAAAAAGAAACTACAACGTCTTTTATTTAATACCAAGGGACTTGATGATGAGGTGTTGGAGATTCATGGGTGCCAGCAGCCTGAAGATGTAGCAGGCAATCTGGATCTTGTGGAAGCAATTGCCAAACTGCCACCGAGGCAGAAGCAGATATTCATCTTAAAAGAAATTGAAGGTTATAAACTTCGGGAGATAGCGGAAATGCTGAACATCAATATAGGCACTGTGAAATCAATGGCGCATATGGCAGTATCCCGTCTTCGCAGAGAACTGACAGCTGCCGAGCTTTGGCTCCGGAAAGTGGAGGTGAAATTATGAAATGCCAGGATGTGCAGCTATGGATAATGGAGCCGGATAATGATAAGCGTAATGAAGCAGAAGCACATGTGGCTGTGTGTGTTGAATGTGAACGTTTTGCGCAGGATTACGGGCAGCTCTCATTTGTTTCAAATCTACAGGCTCCGCCACTGTCTTTAATAGTTAAGAACACAGTATATACTGCTGCATATAAGTGCATTGAAAAATCATCCTACAGGATGACAATGGCCGCTATCCCGGCTAAAATATGGGCAGTCCTGATAAGTGTGATTCTGCTTTCCAGTATATGGATATTCTTTACAGCAGCTAACTGTATTGAAAAGGGGCAGGTCACAACAGCTGGAATGTTTGCCATTTGCTGGTTTTTGCAAAACTGCATCATGCTGATCTTTATGCCGGCTGTAGTGCGCCAGTTTAGACGGCTTAGGCATTTTCAGCCTTCAGTAAATTGGCAAAAACAACAATTGGTCGCTATGGACCTGGCAACCCATAATGGCTAATAAGGAGATAGTTATGGAAACACAAAAAAATAATCAGAGTATGAAATCATTGATGACAATATTGACAGTATTTGTAGCACTTGTTTTTATTCCACCTTTTATCATGATCTTTCTTCGATTTTTCACTTCCAAAGGAATTGGGTTGCCTATTATAAGACAGCTGCCGGGACCACTGTTCATTGGTATATTTCCACTGCTTTTTATGGGTGTCTGGCTGGCTGTAGTGGCATGGGTATATCGTGATGCCGAGTCACGGAATATGAACGGAGTACTATGGGGCATTCTTTGTTTTGTCGGCAACATAATAGGATTGATAGTCTATCTGATCATGCGGAATGAAGAATTGGGGATACCTTTGTCTATACAATCAGCAGCATGTTCCTCATGTAATAAAGCTGTTGATGATGGATTTGTCTACTGCCCATATTGCGGTCATAAAATGCAGTCAGAATGCAGCAGCTGCGGCAAGCCGGCATCCCCTGACTGGAAAGTATGTCCGCATTGTGGAGCAGGATTGGAAAGCAAGCAGTGATTTTTTGTAGGAAAAGGATAGTTTTAAGATTTCTCAGGGAGGAACTCTTCGAAATGACAGCAAAGAGAGGTAGAGTGTTTATGAACTGGTTTAAATATGCTTTTCTATCCCCAAAATGTCATCTCGCCGGAGCCTGCGACAGAGAGATCTTAAAAAACTTAGTTAATCCGTTGTGAAAACTAATTTGAGATGTACATTCTTTTTCTGAATTAAACTGTTTTACACAACGGGTTTTAATATTAGTCTCAATGCCTCTAAATTTACTTAAGATAGACTTGGATCCCGTTCCCGATGTAGATGTTCTTGATTTGCTTTTTGCTATTTGGTGTTTGGTACTTGGTCTTTGGTGCTTGCTATTTGAAATTTCTTCTCTCCCCTATATGCCTGCTTGCAAAAAACCAATAAAAGTATTACCTTTTATAATTCCACATGGATACATATACTTCTATTTTAATGTTGGAGCAAGTCAATGAAGCGATTGATTAACGTTATAATGACTCTTGCAGTATGTACTACAGTCTTGGCACAGATACCGGTACCAGCACTTATGCCTGTTCCGGCAGAGGTGGAATATTTTGATGGGCGATATGTAATTGATGCAGATTTTACTGTAGGTATCGAAGGTAGCATGGGGCGGCGTTTGAGAAACGCTGCACACCGTTTCCTGCGCAGGCTGGATGAAAGGACAGCACTTTTCCTTAATCATAATACTGTAGCAGAATGTAGTTTCAGCCTTAAAATAAATACGCGGCGAGAAGGTGCGTTAAAACTTGGTGAAGATGAATCTTATCAATTGCTTATTGATGATGAATCGATTTCATTAATTGCAGAGACTGACCTTGGTGCCATGTTTGGCCTGGAGACTTTGCTGCAATTGCTCTCCGCAGATTCCGAGGGCTATTATTTCCCCGGCGTTAAAATTGTTGATGCTCCCCGTTTTCCATGGCGTGGACTTATGATTGACGCTGCCAGGCACTGGATGCCAGTTGAGGTTATACGCCGTAACCTGGATGCTATGGCAGCGGTTAAAATGAATGTCATGCACTGGCATCTCTCTGAAGATCAGGGTTTCAGGGTGGAGTGCAAAACATTCCCCAGACTTCATGAATTGGGTTCAGACGGTTTGTACTACACTCAAATAGAGATAAAGGATATTATAGCTTATGCTTCCGATCGTGGTATCCGTATTGTGCCTGAATTTGATATGCCCGGTCATGCACAAAGTTGGCTTTGTGGATATCCTGAACTGGCATCAGCACCCGGTCATTATGAAATAGAGCGCCGTTGGGGTATCATGGATCCGGTTATGGATCCTACGCGCGAATCAACTTATAAATTCCTGTCTGCATTTATCAATGAGATGACCAGCCTTTTCCCTGATGAATATTTCCATATTGGTGGTGATGAAAATAATGGCAAGCATTGGAATGCAAATGAAGATATTCAATCATTTATGAAAGCCAATAATATTCCTGACAACAGTGCTCTTCAGGCTGAGTTTAACCGCCGTATTTTGTCAACACTCACAGACAATGGGAAAAAGATGATTGGCTGGGATGAGATATTACATGAAAGTATGCCCAAGGATATTGTTATTCACTCATGGCGCGGTCGGGAAGCTATGGAGGAATCGGCAAGACAGGGATATCAAACTATACTTTCCAATGGTTATTATATTGATCTGATGCAAAAAACATCTTTTTACTATCTAAATGATCCATGCCCTGAAGATACACCTCTTAGTATTGATGAGAGACGCAGAATACTTGGTGGTGAAGCTACAATGTGGTCTGAGTATGTCAATTATGAAACTGTTGACTCCCGCATATGGCCTCGTACTGCTGCTATTGCCGAGCGGTTCTGGTCGCCTCTGACTGTTAAAGATGTACCGGATATGTATAGCAGGCTTGCTGTAATTTCTTTGCAACTTGAAGAACATGGATTGACACATATTAAGAATCGTAGCATGATGTTGAGACGCCTATGCCGCACTGCCGATATACATCCCATGCTTGTATTTTTAGGTACTGTAGAGCCTGTTGAGGTGTATCAGCGCGGAGCTCAGAAGCAGCATTTTCAGTATTCACCTCTCTCTCGTCCTGTGGACATTGCACTGGCAGAGGCTGTAGAGGCCAATGCCTTTCGTCATTGGGTAAAAGGCATAATGGAGCATGACCATGATGGCGTGTCACAATTTGAAGCTATGAGAAGACAGTTGACAACCTGGCAGCAGAATCATCTGCATATTCTTGAAATGGCTAATACTGCACCTGCATTAAAGGAGATTGTTCCCCTTTCCAAAGCTCTGGCAGATATTTCCGGAGTGGCAATGCAAGCGTTGAAAACTCTTTCAGAACACGGAGAACGCCGTGATGCGGCCTGGATTACCGCAGCTACACAGTTATTGGATTCAGCCAGGGTGCCATATGGGCAATTGGAACTACAGATTGTAGATTCCGTAAAAAAACTTGTGGATGCGGCGTCGAACTAATGTTAAGTTCCAATTGAACGGATAATATCAGATGCTGAATAATTATGTTTCTTGATTGGTATTTGTTGTGTCAACCAGGGTAGAAGATAGATTAAAAGGAGATGTCAATGGAATGGCTACTGATTGGTATTGTTGTCATACTGGTACTTTATGCTACAGGAAAGTTAAGCTCTGCAAATGAAGACAGAGTTAAGAGTGCTGTTGAACGCATCAAGGCACTGTTCAGTGATTCAGCTGGTTCTGATCAATAATAAAGGGAGAGGATTATGTCCAATTCCAATAAATGGCTGACGGGTTGCGGTATTGGTTGCGGTACTACTATATTGATTTTAACAATTCTAATCGGTGTAGGATATATGTTAATACGCAGCAGTATACGGACATTCCAATATGCTGAAAAGACACAGGAAGAATTGTTGGATAAATATGGTGATGTCCGTGATTACACACCACCGCTGGATGGTTATTTCTCGCCGGAACGTTTGGAGAATTTTCTGGCCGTGAGGGCGCATATGGCCTCATCGCTTGGAGAGATAGAACTTAAAATGGGTAAATTGGATCAGAGGATTGATAGTTATGAGTCTGGTGAGCGTGCAAATATATGGAATATTCTTGATACTGTAGGAAAGGGATTGGGAGCTATTCCTCAGTTGGCAGAGTATATAAAACTTAGAAATGAGGCTCTGTTGGAAAATGATATGAGTCTCGGCGAATACTCTTATCTTTATATTGTCATCTATTATGCATGGCTGGAAAAACCGCTTTCTGATGGACCGCGATATAAAATAAACATTGATGGTTGGGGAGAGTATAGCCACGTTTCTGATGAAGATGTGAACCTGGATGAAGATGAGGTATATATCCAAAGAAGAGATAATCTTACATTCCGCAGCCGTAGATTACTTAGATCAATGCTGGAGAATCAACTTGAAGCTATTAAAATTGCTGACTCATCTGATCTGTCTGAAGAATGGTACTCTGTAATCTCTGATGAAATAAAATATATCCGGGCAAATAGAGACCATATCCCGTGGAGCCTGGGATTGCCTGCGCCACATATTCATAGTTTTGAAGCCTATCGTGAAAAACTTAATGCATCATATGTACCTTTGATGAACCCATTGGAACTGATGAACAAGTTTGATTAGTAATAATTTTTGAGCACTATTGATGATATCAATTGCCCGGTCTATACCGGGCAATTGAATAATGTATTATGTTGCTAGTAGCAACATAATACTTGCATGCCATAACATTATGCCTTAAATTAGTTAAATTCTTAGCCCTTATTTTTGGGGGTGTAATCTTTTGTTAGAAATTAGGAGAATGTACATGCGACGCATACTTACTGTATTATTGATTGCCTGTCTGGCTTTCACAGTGGTTTCTGCTCAGACATCAACGATTCGTGACGTGTATAAGTTACTACAGGAAGAAAAATTTGAAAAAGCCCTGGAATTGACCAACACACTGCTGGGCAGTGATGCTGAGAATGATCGCCTTCTCTCTGTGCAGCAATACTCACTGGAACAGTTAGGAAGAACCGATGAAGCTAAAGTTGTAGCAAAACTTCGTCTGACTATTGTAGAAGCATCAATTACAGAGAATGGTGAAAATAGGCGTAATCTGGGCACAAAACAAGCTGTTCTGGTATCTTTGGAACGCTATGATGAGGCCATTGTTGTTGCATTAAAAGTGGATGAGCTAAGAGAGAAGAGTTCTCCATGGACTGCAATGGGTATTGCCGATATTTATATTGCAAAAAAAGATAAAGAAAATGCCTTTAAATGGGTTGATGAAGCTGTAAATCGTGGATTTAATGGTTATGATTATTTCAAAGAAGACCAATATGCTCTGTTGCAGGAAGACTCACCCAGAGTTGACGCTATTGTGAAACGAATTAAAGAAGAAGTAATAGGCATTGGAAAACCCTCCAAGGATTTTACAGTCAAATTACTTGATGGCTCAGATTATCAACTATCCGCTCAAAAGGGTAAAGTTGTGCTAGTTGATTTCTGGGCTACATGGTGCGGCCCCTGTGTGCAGGAGATGCCCAATGTCAAGGCAGTTTACGATGCCAACAAAGACAAAGGTTTTGAGATCATCGGCATCAGTCTGGACCGTAAAGATGGCCTTCAGACATTGAAAGATTATATCAAAGAAAACGAACTGGATTGGAAGTTTTCATTTACAGGTGGCTACTGGCAGGATGTTACAGCCAAAGCCTGGGGTGTGAATTCTATTCCTTCTGTTTGGCTCATCGATAAAAAAGGCATGCTTCGTTACTTTGGCCTGCACGGTGAAGAGATTAAAACAGCAGTGGAGATCCTGCTGGCTGAATAATTAATTTTAGATTTATTTGACTATGAAAAGCGGCATCCTTGATGGGGGTGCCGCTTTTTTTTTGGAAATTTTGTATTGTGAAGTGTATATTAATCAATATTCTGCTTGAGAATGGTTAGATAACACACAATAATTTTTTTACCGTAGTTTGAAAATATTTATTGGAGCATCAATAGATTGACACTGAAGGATATACCGGATTCCTTATTAGTCGCTCGCTTGCTTAAAGGAGATAAAACTGCCTTTGAGGCTCTGTATTTACGTTATTTCAGACGTATTTTTGCTTTTATAAGAGCCAGAATAAGAGAGCAGGATGCGGCACGTGATCTGACACAGGATGTTTTTTTAAGATTTTGGCAGGCACGCCATAGAATAGATATCAATCGTTCTTTAGAGTCTTATCTGTTCCAATCTGCAAGAAATGCTATTATAAATTATCTGCGTCATGAATCTGTTAAAAAAAATTCTGTTCATACAGTGATACACAATCCTCATGTAGACGGACCTGATGATGTGTTTGATGTTGAGATGCATATTGCCAGATTAATTAAAAATCTTCCTCCCGATATCAGGAAAGTATTTATGGCTTCCCGTTTCGAACACCTTAGTTATGCAGAGATTGCCCATCGCCACTCTATAACTGTTAAGCAAGTGGAAAAGCGTATGGGTAAAGCTTTGGCTCAGCTTAGAGCCGACTACAAAGCATTGAATAAATGAGCCTTTTCAAAATACAAGTTCCAAGTTCCAAATTCCAAGAAACAAGTTCCAAATTCCAAAATCTAAATAGCAAATTCCAAATCTCAAAATTCAAAAAGCAAATTCAAAAAGCAAATTCCAAAAAACAAATTCAAAATTACACAAAACACAAAACAAATTCCAAAACATATTTTGACTTATAATGTCATCCCTGCATGCTTGTGGCAGGGATCCATCATTGACAGGTTCACATATAAAAATAATATCGGAGTCTACATTTTTAGAACGATCAATTGTAGCGTTCCTGACAAGAGCATTGACCTCCGGTCGGCATGAAGAGTTCAGGAGAGACAAGTACTTATTAGCCCGGCAATAAAAGAATTATATAAAGGCCTGCTATTTCGAATTTGTTTCTTGTTTTTTGTTTCTTGGATTTTGGAATTTGTTTTTTGCTTTTTAGGATTTGTATTTTGGCTTTTCCACCTTGTCGTTTGAACTTTTACAGTAATATTAAGTATTAGTGCGCCGTAACAGATACAGAGCCCATATTTTTTTTGGGGGTCATGCCAGTTATAAGTGTATACCATAGTAGATGCAGAAATATTGACATGGAGGTAATCTGAAGATCGAAAGAAAAATATACATTATTCTCATATTACTCTTGAGTTTGAGTCATCCGTTGAAGGCACAGGAGATACCTGGTGATACGCTAAGAATCTCTCTTAAATACAAAGATGCAGCACTTTCGCATGTATTAGCAGATATTATGACACAGGTGAAAAAAACTTATATTTATCGCAATGATGATATAAAAGGTCACAATGTCAGTGTTGATCTGAAAGATGTTTTATTAAAAACAGCTCTTGGTAAAGTGTTAGAATCTACTGGCTTGGAATTTACACAATTACCTGACGATGGAATTGCTATTGTAAAATCCTCTACAAGATCAATATTAATTACAGGTTCAGTAGAAGATGTAGACACAGGCAGGATGCTTCCGGGTGCAAACATATTGGTTGTCGGCAGTAAACAGGGAACTGTATCTGATGAATCAGGTAATTTTCAGCTTATTGTTAATTCAACCGGGATCATAAGATTAATTATTCGGTATATGGGATATTCTCCTCAAACAGTATCAATATCCGGTCAGAGAAATAAAATATCAGTCGCATTGCGAAAGACTGTTGTATCTGGTCATGGTATTACGGTTACGGCCAGCCGTGCAGCCATGTCTGCTAATGGACGTTTACCAGTATCTGAGATCTCCATAGCTCCGCTGCGTGTGCAATCATGGCCCGGCCTGGGTGACGCTGATGTAGTAAGGGCACTGGAGTGGGCTGCCGGTGTTCATGGTTCAAATGACGGATTACACGGTCTCAGTATACGCGGAGGAGAAAGCAGTGAGAACCTTGTTCTTCTTGATGGTATTCCCATTCATCAACCTGACCATTTAATGGGCCTTATCAGTGTTTTCAATAGTGATGCACTACATACTGTTCGATTATTAAAAGGTGGAGCACCTGCAAGATTTGGTGGTTGTACATCGGGAGTGTTGGAGTGTACGGGCCAGAGTGGAATGTCAGAATCTATCAGCATCCGGGGGAGATTGAGCTCATTGTGTATGCAGGGGGGTATTGCAATACCAGTGGGGAAGAGATTGTCTGCTTTTGTCAATTTCAGGCGTGCATATCAGGCGGCCTTAAACCGGACTGTGCGCAATCATCTGAAGAATTATCTTCGTCAATCAGAGAGTGAATTAACATCGATTGTTCAGGATAGTTCGGGCAATGGTAGAAATATGAATTTTGATTTTTATGATGTTAATGCAAAGTTGTCGTGGCTGCCAACGGAAAAAGATGTGTTCTCTTTTTCATTTTACCAGGGCGGTGATCGCTTAAATCAAAATCATACATACTCTTTTACGATGCCCTCTGATACTTTATCAGCAGAAATCAATACCCCTAACGTGAAAATTTTAGATGAATCGGACTGGAAACATTGGGGCGCAAGTCTGGCATGGTATCATAATCAGGCTTCAAGCTCACTTACGGTATTGGCAGCAACATCCAATACACGGCGTCTCTATGTAGAGGGTGAGGAGAACACCGATGATGCCTTGAATTCCTGGCGTAAAAATCATCTGAACGGTATTGACGAACATCGTATTGATATTGATTACTCAATGCAATACAGTAATGCTGTCGGACTTGATTTTGGGCTTCGAATGCAGAACTTTAAAACAAGGCTGCATCAGCAGCAACTTCGCCAGTGGATAGCAGACCCCAGTAGTAATGCCATGCTTGGTGCAGGATATGGTGAAGCAATGCTGAACCTTCCCGGATGGCAGATAAGAATAGGCGGGCGTTTTTCATATTATAATCCATTGAAAAAGTTTTATACTGAGCCGCGAGCGGCTGTAGAATGGGCCTTGTCTTCAAGAGTATCGTTGTCAGCAGCATGGGGACGCTACTATCAGTTTATTAATCGTGTTGAGAACGGACGTGTTCTCTCAGCCAACAGATCATTCTGGCTTCAAGCCGGACCTTCTTTAAAACCAGGATATGCCGAACATTTTATCGGAGGCATTACTTATAATATCTTCGGTTGGAACGCCGGTATAGAAATTTATCAAAAAGAACTTGATGGGACTACAATACTGGCGCAGCATGACAATCTCTCCATGATTGTTGATGAGCGAATCTGCCAGGGTAGAGGCCGTACACACGGCATTGAATTTTTTCTGCACAAGACCAAGGGCAGTGTGAACTGCTGGTTGAATTATACCTGGAGTCGTACGTGGCACAAGTTTTCTGCTTTGAATAACGGATTCTCTTTTTTTGCCAATCAGGATAGACGCCATGCTTTCAAGGCTGTTGCCTCGTGGTCATACTCAGGATGGAGCTTGAACGGTACATGCTTGTGGACATCCGGATTACCGTACACACCGGTTTATAATTATACATTGGAGCCTTTTCCAGGGTTGATATATGCAGAGCACAGAAGTGGACCTCGAAACAGTAAAAGGTTGCCCAATATTCAACGATTGGACATAAGCTTCTCCAGGAGTATGCATTACAGAGATATTGAATGCGAAGTTGGCCTATCGATCTACAATTTATTGAATAGAAAGAATGTCCTTCGTCGACGTTTTTTTACAGTCTTTAATTTTGTACAGGCTCGTGATACAAAAATGATAGGAATAATGCCTGCTTTTTTTCTAAAATTTCATTGGGGGAAATCATGAGGACAGCATTATTCTGTCTATTCTTATTGGTAATTATAATGGGTTGCAATGCTCCTACAGAGCCTGAACTGCGTGCTGTTCTGCTTGAAGCTGTTTTGCGATCAGGAGAACCTATCGTTGATATCAAGGTATCAGTATCAAATCTTTCTGATGATTCTTTTGAAGCCTTTACAGGTGCAGATGTCACAATTATTAGAAATGGAAGCGCAGCCTCTTTAACAGTATCAGAGATTTTTACAGGTTATTACTATGATGCTCATCAACAAGTGGTTGTTAAGCCCGGTGATACATTGACTGTTGAAGTGAATGCATTGGAGAATAAGATTAAAGGTAGTGTCATTGTGCCTCAGCCTCCTGCATGGTTAAACATATCTCATGATAAAATTGATTTTTCTTCAGCAGATACACTTATGGCAGTACTTACTTTTCCTGCATCATCCGAGAATGATCTAATGCTGTTTGTATACCGTAGATTTAATGATAATGTTGGCAGGCAACTTGTGTTATGGAGGTTTGTATTACCTGGAATCGATACTATAATTATTGAAAAAGAATATTTTATGTTTAACGGACACTATGATATTTCTCTTGAATGTGTGTCTGGTATGCCCTCTTCCTGGATTGTCGAATCAAGCATGGCAGGATATGATGTTAATCCGGTGACGACTTCAATAGAAAATGGTTTCGGATATGTGATGGCTTTCAGCGGTATCGAAAGGAGTATTGAGGTCATAGGCATGGAGGAGGTGATGTGATGAACAGGCAAGTTATATATGAGTGGATTGCCAGTGAATTGGCCGGACAAATCAATCCTGCGTCAGAACAATCATTAGCTAATTGGCGTAAGGAGTCTATTGAAAATGAAAAGGAGTATCAGGAATGCATGGCATCGTGGAATGCGGCTGGTCCAAAAGAGAGAATAAAATATCCTGAGGTGGTTTCCGAGTGGAAATTATTGGAGAAAAAAATTGATAAGAAACAGCGGATACTACAATTTGATAGATCCAAAGATCAACATTTTTCCAGACGAATGTGGTTGTCAGCGGCTGCTATGATTCTATTTTTTGTTTTAAGTGGAACTGCATGGCATTTTATCTTCAGTCCGGTAAATTTGACTACATCAGCCGGAATGAGGAGTACATGGACTCTTCCCGATGGCTCTTCAGTTGCCTTAAATGCCGGTAGCCGTTTGACCTACTCCCGTCAATTCGGATCAGCTCTCAGGCGGGTGAGGCTTGAGGGGGAAGGGTATTTTAGTGTGAAACCTTCAGAGGTCCCTTTCATTGTTGAAACTGAGAATGCCATAGTCCGCGTATTGGGTACACGTTTTCATGTAAGATCAAGAAATAGTAGAACACGGCTGATTGTCACTGAAGGTAAGGTTGCATTTAAGCAGCAGGACAGTGATTCGGAGGCACAGGTACTCTATGCCGGTCAACTGTCGGTGTGCCGAAGTGACAGAGAGCCTGGCTTGATATCGCAGGTTGAAGTAGAAGAGGTTGTAGGCTGGATGGATGGCAGATTGATTTTCCTTTCTACACCTCTTTCTGAGATTCTCGATGAAATCTCCCGTGTCTTTGATATTTCAGTTCGTTTAAGTACAGGAATAAATGGCAGCAGTCTTTTGACATTTATTTATTATGAGAATAGTGCAGAGAGTGTTTTGCAGGCAATTGCAACAGTAATGCAGCTTGAACTCACCGTGAAAAATGATGTGTTTGTGTTGCAATAGGTTGAAAATATAATTATTAATATTACTGAAAGGAGGTGTTGTCTGAAAATTGTCGGCCTTTGCCGAACGTGCAGAAGAAGCATCATAAGTAGTAAATGAGGCGCCAGGCGGAGGCGCGTGGATACCTTGGCAGGAACAGCCACGCACATCCTCCGCAATGACGACATCAATTAAATTTACATTTCTCTTGGTAGATATCCAAGGGAAAAGCGGACTTTAAATCGGACTAACATAAATGAAAATGCGCCTCATTTGTAGTTTTTTCCGGTATTAATTCCGCAGCATTGGAGGAAACATATGAAAGTAAGAAGTTTGATTCCGGTCTTTTTGATTATTAGCATATTATTCGTCGGACTTGCATTCGGTGGAACAGTCAAAGGTATTGTCACCAATGAAAATTCAGGGCTCCCTATTGAGGGAGCAACAATTTTCTTTTTTAATCAAACTGGAGACTCAACAGCCTATGCAGGCATGAGTGGTAGTGACGGAAGTTATAATGTCGATAATGTACCTGATGGTAGTTATAGTGTAATGGTTGAAAGCAACGGTTATGAACTTTTTTGTCAGGCTATTACTCTCACCGGAGGCAATACGACTACATTGGATATTGCACTTAAACCAATTCCGGGCCAAGGTGCAATAAGTGGAAAGGTAATATATAAAGATGACAGTACCCCGGCAGAAGGGCTTTCCATTGAAGCAATTACTGAAGAAGGCGATTATTTTGAAACTGTAACTGATGCTGCGGGTAATTATAGTATTTCAGTAACAGCAGGCAAATATCATGTAGCCTGTCAGGTTGTAAATAGTAATGATATACCTTATGTTCTGTACTATCCGAATACGGTAAAACACCAGGACGCTCAGCTGGTAACAGTAGCGGAGAATGGAAGTGTAGAGGATATAAACTTTAACATGCCCAAAGATCCGCAGTTCACAACACTCAGCCTGAAAGTATCAGGTAAAATTACGGATATGGACGGTAAAGCTCTGTCTGGAGTAAGTGTTGGCAGAATGTATGGTGAGATATCTGGTCTGGATACAATGTTCGTTAATTTACTTAATACAGGAATGCTTAATAATTCATTGCAGTATGCTGATAACTGCATCAGTGATAATGACGGCCAGTATACGCTAAATGTTCCTGTATTGCTGGGTCCGGATGTGGAGTCAGAAGAAGTTAAACTTATTGCTTTTAAATTGGGTTATTATTCCCGTTACTATAATAACACAGAAGACTCAGGAGCTGCTGAGGCAATAACGGTTTCGCAGAACACAACATTGACTGATATTGATTTTACCCTAAGATTTGGCACTATGTCTGGCCATGGATATCTGGGTGGTCTGGTTACAGAAGAAGGAAATGGTGATGCAATTCCTTTAGTGTCGGTTAATATTCTGACTGCATCCGGAGAATTTGCAGCCAGTGTAATGACCAATGAAGACGGTAATTATGAAGCACTAGTACCGTCCGGTCAATATATTGTTGCTGTCACCCAGTGGAATGAAGCAGGTCTTGTATATACTGAATACTATAATAATGTACAACAGGAAAAAGACGCAGAGCTTGTAACTGTACAGGCCGGTCTACAGACACGCGATATTAATTTTGCACTTCCGGCTTTTAAAGATTTACCAACTTATGATGTTACAATTCAAGGTAAAGTAGTTGATGAAGCGGGGAATCCATTGGAAAAAGCCTATGTTTGGGCCTGGACCATGGATGGTGCAATGG
The DNA here is from genome assembly GCA_023139105.1 of bacterium. Taxonomy (GTDB): domain Bacteria; phylum Zhuqueibacterota; class QNDG01; order QNDG01; family JAGLOF01; genus JAGLOF01. The sequence goes on along the minus strand of JAGLOF010000056.1, from coordinate 17,540 downwards.
TATGTGCTGCAAAAGATTCAGCTATATTCACAGATGCAGATGGAAATTATTCTCTTCGTTGTACGGTCTATGCTATAGATACATCACCTGCACAACTTGTTGTGCTTGCAGAAAAAGAAAATTTCAATGTTCAGTTTTACAATGGCAAAGATGATTTCAGTCAGGCTGATTATATTGAAGTTTCTGAGAATAGCGTACATAATCATATTGACTTTCAATTGCGACCCTTTGGTACAGGAAGCGGGCAGCATTCACTTTCAGGAAAATTAACTGATAAAGATGGTGCCCCGATTGTTAATGCCCTTGCAGTAGCTGTAAAGGAAGGTAGTTGGAATGCCATATGGGCACTATCTGACAAGGACGGTAACTATACTGTTTCCGGACTTACAGAAGGCAGCTATATTGTTGAGTTTGTGGGAGAAGCTTTTGCTCCTGAATATTATGATGATGAATTGTTCTGGGAAGATGCTGAAAAAATACAAGTTGATGGCGATATCAGTGATATTAATGCAGTTCTTTCTGCAGTATCTCCTGATTCCATTGGAGTTGTGGCAGGTACTATAAGGGACATAGATGGGCAGCTTATATCCGGAGTTACTGTGATGGCAAGACGTGGAACAGACGACATTGTCGATGCGCATATAACCGGCATGGATGGACGCTACTCTATGCGTGGACTGCTGTCAGGTGATTATACGCTTTATGTCAGCAAACATGGTCTATGCAGCAAGACCGTATTGATCAATGTTGCTTCGGATGGTAATAATGATATTGTACTTCAACCGTCAGTTGCAACAGGTGTAGCTGAAACTGAAAATTTGAGATTACCGGTTCAAGTGGCTTTAAAGGGTAATTATCCCAATCCTTTTAATCCTGAAACCACCATTGGTTTTTACCTGCCATCAGCAGGCACAATTTCAATCAAGGTCTATAATATTTTGGGCAGGCTGGTCAAAGTTTTGATTGATGAGCATATGACAGCGGGTGATCAATCGGTAGTCTGGCACGGACTGGATAGCAGTGGCAATCCGTCACCCAGTGGTATTTATATGGTTGTGCTGAAAACAGGAAAGCAAGTAAAATGTCACCGCATCGTGCTTAGTCAATAAATAGGGATTACTAAAATAAAGGAATAGGCAATCGCCATATCCTTGATAACAAAGGGGCTGTCCAATGAGTAAAAGTTGGGTAGCTCCTTTTTTTTTGCCCTGATATTATTTTGCAATGACTGGTGTAACCTTTTTTAAATTGATTTGTATATAAAGTTAATAGAAATTGTTGCAACTTTATGAAACCTGCCAACTAATTGGCGGGATGATTTGTCTAAAAAGTTAATATTAATCCGGCAATAAAAGAGATGACACTGTAGCACCATGAAATCTCAACATTTATGTAAGGTATTTTATCGCAGAAGTAGTAATTAGAGAGTGTGAGCTTGCAAAATTGGTAAGCGTGTGCATATATTAATCTATGCCCGATGATATGCAATCGGCGCTGTCACATTATTCATGGAGGCTCGGCAGTGAAAATATTTATTGTCTTCGATTCCTTTTTCGGAAACACGGAAAAAGTGGCCCGGGCCATGGGAGAGGCCCTCGGTCAGAAAGATCAGGTTGAGTTGCAACGCGTGGCCGATGTGCAGCCCTCGCAGTTGAAAGACTTCGATTTGCTCATCGTCGGTTCTCCCACGCGGGCGTTCAGCCCTTCTCCGGGAATCAAACAGTTTATATCGAAAATTCCCAAGTCGTCATTGGAAGGAAGGCGCGTGGCGGCTTTTGATACGCGCATCGCCCCTGAGGATGTGAACAATGGATTCCTGTCGTTCATGATGAGACTGTTCGGTTACGCGGCTAAGCCTATTGCAAATAAACTTCACAAGAAAGGCGGAACGTTGGTTTCTCCGCCTGAGGGTTTTATCGTTAAAGAGTCAGAAGGTCCATTGAGAGAAGGAGAACTGGAGAGGGCGGCGGAGTGGGCCGGGAAGTTTGTATAGGAATTGTAATCGACGCCGCCATTTATTCGACTGAAAAAAGGGCGCACAGGAAATCAACACCGGGTGTTGCAAAAAATTGCTGCAACACCCGGTGTTGATTTCAGCTATCGGCTTTTCGCAATAAAAAGGCACCCCAGTTGGGACGCCTTTTTATTGATAGATTTGCAATCTGTTTTACGCTCGCTTTACCCTTTTGAGAATCGATATGGTAATGAGAGCCAGTCCCAAAAATGCAACAATGGATGTGCCGCAGGTAAAGTCAAATGTGAAACTGAACCATAGTCCCAGGATAATAGCAACTATGCCAATGCCCCATCCATAGAGAAGTCTCTTCTTCCATGTTGAGGCCAGCATGGCTGAGATTGTGGCTGGAATGATAAGGAAGGCAAAGATGACAAGTACGCCTGCAATCTTAACGGAGATGGTGATGACAAGTCCCATTGTGGCATAGAAAAAGAAATCCCACCACGCTGATGGCCGGCCTTCCAGTTTTTTGTCGTGATAATTTTCAGAGAGCGTAATAAATTTTTTCCGATACTTCCAGTGAAAAACACCAACGGCTACAAATATGGCCAGGCAGAAGAAGATATCCGGCCACTGTGCCCAGAGAATTGAACCTGTTAGCATGTTTTCCAGATGTACATGGCCGCCGCTGTGCATGCCCATTATGAAGAGTGCACCTGCTGCGGCAATTGCATAAGCCACACCGATAACGGCTTCATGAGTGATCTGCGTTATACGGCGATCAACAGCTGAGAAGAATCCGGCAGCCACCAGTGTAAATCCAAATGCTATCAGCATTGAAACAGGGCCGTGGTCGTGTAGATGCAGAAAAACTGCTGCAGTTGTTGATCCTACTGCCGCAATCTGAGCCAGGGCGATATCGATGAAGATGATCTCACGCTCCAGAACATGAATGCCCAGATAGACCAGAATAGCAAGAATTGAAATACTGGCTACAAAGGGAGGTAATAAAAATAATAGTGTTTCCATCATGGCCTCCTTAATTGCCTGCCGGGCTGGTTTTTATCATCCGGATCACCAGGGCCAGCATGAAGGCCAGCCCCAGGGCCAGCACCAATGTGGGACCATAGGGTAAATTTAAGAAATAAGAGGCACACAATCCTGACATGGATGCTCCAATGCCAACGGCCCATCCAAGTTTAAGAGCCTTGCCCCAGTTTTTGGTAAACAGTGTTGCAATTGCCGCAGGAATCATTAGAAAAGCATAGGCTAGAAGAACACCGGCAATAGGAACAATCAGAACTGTAACTACTCCCAGTGAGATGAAGAAATAGAGATCCCAGCGGTTTTCATTTTTTACAGCACCTGGACCTTTTTCTGTCATATCCATGAATTTTCGACGGTATTTATAGTGAAACAGTGAAAGCAGGGCGTATGCTACTGTAGTAATGCCAACCAAGGTCCAATTAACCCAGAGCATGGTTCCTGCCAGTGTCTGAGTAACATATGCTGCGCCTCCTGAGAATTTATCAGCTACCATGACAGATGCAACCAGTGCCAGACAGTAGATGATTCCAATAACGGCCTCGTGGGGAATATTAGGGTTCCTGGGCTTAACATAGGCCAGGAGGAATGAACCTATGAGAACTGCAATAAAAGAAATTGCATAACCCAATGGCGAACTGGCCTGAATGCCCAAACCAAGGCCTACAATCATCCCAAAGGCTGCCAGTTGATCCAAAGCCAGGTCAGAGAAAACTATTCCCCGCCGAATGACATGAAGACCCAGATATGTGTGTACTGAGGTAACTACTATCAGCAGCACAATCTGGATGGACATAAATTTTAAAAGATCTATCATTACGGCTCCCTATTGAATAGCAGCATTGATCTGATCAATCCAGTAGTCCATGAGTGTAAAAACATCATCTGCTTCTTTAACCGCACCTACTGACAGGGGCAGGAACAGTGCCTTGATACCGGTCTTCTGGGCAATTGTTGATGGTTTGCGTTTTTCAAAGTAACTGGCTACAAGCATAAGATCCACATTACGGTCTTTAATCAATTGAATTGTGTGTTCTACATGTTTTGGTGTAGGTGGTATGCCGGGTTTGGATTCAATATATCCCAGTATTTTGAGATCATAATCTTTAAGGAAGTAGGCCCAGTTTTTATGATATGCTATAATCTCTTTGCCACGGAAGGGCATGGCCTTTTTTAACCAACCGCCCAGCATGTCGATTAGTTTGCCGTTTTCATAGTCACTATCCAGGAATTCAAAGAGTGTTCCGGCTCTGAACAGGCTTTCCAGCTGCTCAGCACCAAAGAGATCTACCAGGGCATCTCCAAAAAACAATCTGTCCACTTTGTTGGCAAATGCCTTTTGATTTGTCTCATATATTTGGGCATTCTTGGGGTCAACCCGCTTAAGGCCAATCAAAATATTTTCGGAAATCTTTATCCAGTTGAGGGCACTGGTGTGAAAATGGGGATTGCCCAGCACGTGTACGTCACCTTCTGAGCGGCTGACTGCATTTTCAGGTTTCTGAAGTATTTCGATACCGGGTGATGCTGTAATAAATCCGGGGGCACCATCCATTACTTTTTTATTTCTGGCCTTATCCTGCAAAGTTGCAAGCCACATCTCAAGGTCGCAACCGGTTGAGATTAAAAGGTCAGCCTTCTTGACTTTCATAGCCAGACTGGGTTTGGGTGAGACAAAATGGGGATCCTGGTCGCCATGAGACAGATACTCTACATCTGCAAGATCACCGGCGATATGACGTGCAATTGATGCAAAGTCAGAGAATGTAGTGACTATCTTGATCTTGTCAGTTGCAAGAGCCATACTGCTGATCATGAGGGCAGCAGCTACTGTAATTTTTATCAGAATATTTTTCATTATGTTACTCCTAGTAGGTTTCATGTTTGTGCGGACCCATTGCCCAGCAGGTCTGCACTATGAAGCGATGGTCATTCTCATCAAAGTTTCTATTTATCATACTGTATTGAAAGCGGAGAAATACAAATTCGGTCTGCCAGTAATCCATCAATATTGAGAAGCCTTTTTCTTCAAAGATATTATTTTCAGGGAACTGAGTATAGTCTGCACGTACGCCGATAAGGTGTTTTGGGCCAGTGCGGTATTGTAGATATGAGTAGCCACCCCAGGATTTAACAGTCTCACCGGGCAGTTCACGTTGTCCGTATATGAGTTCTGTACGCCATTCAAGGCCGCGATATTTAGCCCGGCCAGGAGGAGCCCATTTTATTGTCAGATCAATCGCACCTAAAGTGGCGCACATGGAGGCATCGGCATCTGTATATCCTGTAGTGCCGCTGAAACCCAGTTCAAGGTATGTACTGCGGTTCAAGTCATAATAGTTTTTATAGTGTCCTACAAAGATCAAGTCATGTTTACTCTCATTGGTAAAAGTCATGCCAGTTCCGCCGCTGACAACTTCAAGGTCCAACTCATTTACATGGGCTGTCATGGACGGCAACAGGAAATTGGCTGCTACGCCAAATCCTTTTAGCGAGCCTGTTCCAAAGAAGGCATTCAAGACATACGGTCTGTCAAACTGAGGCATGGCGTGATCATGATAGCGGTTAAGTTGGCCGAATTGCGTCTTGAACTCTCCCACTTTCAGGTTCATTCCCAGTGGCAGATTCAGCCATTCCATATAGCCTTCCTCCAGTACCACACCTTCCTGGCCAAATGCGAGGAATACTTTACCCCGTGTGAAAGGATCTAATGGTGCTTGCAATGAGAGTTCCATCTCTCTTAAGAAGAAACGTCCTGTGCCCCAGCTGCGGTCACCCTGCAAACGGTTATATTTTGAATCGGATGTGCCGTAGGCCGTATAGAAATCACCGCCAAGGCTGATATTTGGATTCATTGATGACTGCTGTCTCAAACCACTGTGAAATTTACGAGTCTCAGAGTCATCTTTTTTACGTTTTTTTTGTGACAGCATCTGTGCTTTTGCCTTTAATGCAGCCAGCAGATCTTTCTGGTCAGATTTTTTTTGTTTTTGTTCTAAGGCTTCGATACGCTTAAGAAGAGCTTGTAATTCCTGATTTTTCTCTTGTTTGTCAGTCTGTTCCTGAGCAATTAACATAGTACCAAGGCTTAAACAGAGAACGAGTATTGTTTTACGTAGCATGTAGTTCCTCCATAGATATTAATTATAACTGTAGGGGAATAGTGTTAATCCCAACAGGTATAATACATACAGTGATATACTACAGCATTATGCTGAGTGTATCATCGTAGCAATTTTTTTTAGATTTGGAAGTTGTAATGCCCTTAGGCAGCGGCAGTTGGAGGACCTCTGTAGGTCAGAGAGGTGGGTAGCGAAAGTGTGGAGATGATACTTTCTGTTTCTTCACAAATGGTATCCGGCGTTTGTACATTCAGCACTTCAAGAGCTGCCTGCATACCCTGGAGGATTGTATCTTCCTCAAAGGCATGTTGCGTCCACTGACAAGCCGGACAGTTGTCGTGGAAGTGGAATTCAGCGTCATGATTATGGAGCAGGTCTGCAGATACAAGAACAAAGAAGTAGCCGCTGACCATCAAAATCAGCCCTATCATGATACCAATTTTGGGGTTGTGTTGTCGCATACTGTTCCACAGTTTAGGGTTAAAAGGTTTCAAGATGTGCAAATGTACACAATCCTGAATGGCGGATGCAACTGCTATTGTTATTTACGGAGTATCCGGATAAATGTTTATCAGATTCAAGAAATTTAACTATGAATTTACAGTATTCCTTATATAAAGCAATTTAAGCGGTATTGTAAGAAGCACGTTATGTGAATATTATATTCATTAGAGTGTGGTGAGTGATGTTATAATTACTTATGGTATGATGTTTGCGTATGCGACATATGTATTTCATCTTTGAACAAAGAAAGTGAGTCACTAATGAACAAAGTATTTTAATGTTAATGCTACTGGTAATTGTATAAACATAACTCCATCACAGCCTTGCTCCACAATTGATTCATGTGCTTTGGAATAGATCAAACACACAGTTATAACTGAATATATGCAAAATATTTAACGTCTCGATTAATTGATCTTTTTTTCTTCCCCCTTTTTCCTGTTTATATTTTTAGTTATATGTGTTGCGGAATTAAATTTTTAAAAAACAAAAGTTTAGAGCTGGAATGCCAGTTTTATATTTAGATTTTTAACATAGATGGTTATGGTTTAGGATGTTACTAATATTGTATGTGTCAGAAGAATAAAAGGAGATATCAAGCTAAGTGATGAGATTTAATTTTAGGTAGTTTAGATTCTCTGGAACAGTAAATCCTATTAATTTGAATGTGAATTTTTATTAGAATATTCTTTAAATATTGCAATTAGTATTATGCAGAGGTGATAAAAAAATGAACACATTGATAGTTTATTTGAACACTTGACCAGATTACTAGGTAAATAGATTGCTGTGAATAAGGTGGCCTTATTGACAATGTAAATGTTTAGTTGGCTGAATTAAAAATAAGTAACATAATTGTAAATAAAAATTTGTTATTTAATAGAGAGAGGTGCTCATTATGAAACAGAAAAGAACTTTTTTAATCGTATCCTTTATGCTTATGATAATGGTATTACAGCTTCATGCTCAGGCAACTGATGCTCCGGCTAATGTTGCGGCTGCTCTATTGGTTAAAGTTGCGATATATGAGAAAACTATAAGCGGTTCAGCTCAGGATGTTTCAATTTATGTGCTGGGAGATGCTGCAGTTGCAGCAGAACTTAGAAAAGGTGTGGGCAAACCTATTGGTAAGGCAACCTTAAAAAGTGTGGAATCAGGTGATGGACTGCCGGCTGTAAAACCGAACATTCTGTTTATAACTGATCCCTCTAAACTTACAGAGGCCCTAGAATATACTCAATCAAATGATATCCTAAGTGCTACAAACAAACCGGATCTGGTAGCCAGAGGTGTTACTTTGGGGATAGGTATTGCAGGTGGCAAACCAAGAATTTTACTTAACCTATCTTCATCTGTAGAGGAGAATCTGGACTGGAATGCAGCAATCATGAAAGTGGCGAAGACAATTAAATAATAATATATATGGAGCGAAAATGAATTTCTCATCTTTGAAATTTAAATTGATTGCTATTATTGCAGGAACCGGTATTATGTTTACGCTTCTTCTTGCAGTATTTGCCCCGTATCAGGCAAAAAGTCTTGGCCGAGGTGTAATGGAAGACAATGTTAGTTTTGTTACTGGCCTGCTTGCTGAAAACCTAGCTATCGGTTTGCAGACCGTGATTCTGGATGATGGTGCAGCTTTGCAGGAGACTTTGAAAAGCCTGAAACAAAATGAAAGTGAAAAGGAATCAGTAATCTCTGAAGTCTGTGTCTATGATGAAAGTAATAATTTAGTTTTGAGCCTGAGTGGACAGGAGGCAGTGGAAAGTAATTTAAAAATAAGTGATAAGCTTGAGGTAGTGGAAAATAAGCATGATTATTTATCATGCTCACCTTTGACTGATTTAGAAGGAACTGTATTGGGTTATGTTTCAATCCGTTTTTCCAAACAGAACCTGGACAACCAGGCATCCAAGAATGCCGGTATTACTTTGTTAGTGGCATTTGGTGCTTTGTGTATATCTATTACCATTGGTTACTTAATTAGTCGTTCAGTTGGGCACAGCACTGGTAATCTGATTGAAGTTATGAAAGATATTGCAGATGGTGAAGCCGATCTCACGAAGCGGATTAATCTTAATACAAAAGATGAATTGGGTGAATTGTCAAAATGGTTTGATACTTTTCTTGACAGGCTTCATTTAATAATTAAACAGGTGGCTTCCAACACCGAACAGGTAGCGACAGCTTCAAGTGAGATAAGTGCTACTTCAGAAGAGTTGGCATCCGGTTCTGAAGAACAAAATAGCCAGACCTCAGATGTTGCCGCTGCAGTGGAAGAGATGACCGCAGCTATTCTGGAAAATGCAAGGAATGCAACCCATACTGCCCAGATATCAGAACAGGCCAGCACTAAAGCTCAGGAAGGTGCTGTAGCTATGCAGGAGACCAGGAAAGGTATGGAAGAGATTGTCCTTTCTACCAGCAAAACCAGTGATATAATTAATTCCCTGTCAGGACGGGCTGATCAGATTGGAGAAATAATTCAAGTTATCAATGATATTGCTGATCAGACTAATCTATTGGCATTAAATGCAGCCATAGAAGCGGCCAGGGCAGGTGAGCAGGGAAGGGGATTTGCTGTTGTTGCTGATGAGGTGCGTAAATTGGCCGAGCGTACAACCAAGGCTACCAGTGAAGTTGGTGAGACTATCAAAGCAATTCAAGAAGATACAAAAAATGCCTCCAAATCGATGGAAGAAGCTGATGCTGTTGTGAGCCGGGGCAAACAGGCAACTGTAAAAACAGAAGAAGTGTTAGGTGAGATTATGCAGTCTGTTGCACGGTCTATGGAAATGATCAACCAGATTGCTGCTGCTACAGAAGAGATGAGTTCCGGAGCAGAAGATATATCAAAAAATGTTGACTCTATCAGTAATGTAACCAAAGAATCGGCTTATGGAGCTGAGGCGTTGGCTGCAACTGCGGGTGGGCTTACGCAGCAGACAGAATCTTTACGGAATTTGGTTGGGCAGTTTAAGTTGGAGTGAAAATAAGTAGAGGGGAATGGGGGCTGGAGGAATGGAGGAACTTATATTGAGAGTATTACCTGGAAAGATATATGTACTGCATATTACCCTTATGATTTTTTAGCTTTACTCTTCCAATGCTTGTACAAGAAGGCGTTGTAGAAAATCTTTTGCAAATGTCTTAGAAAGAATTGATGGTTGTATCAGTCACCCTGGCATCTGGCGTTGAGGAGTCTCTGCTTGACGCGCCGGCCATAATGATGAATACAGGCTCCGTTATGATCTCCCCGTTTTTATCCCCGGATCCCCGGATATCATCGGTCATCTGAACTACAGTTATACTGGACTGGCAGCATTTATTATGATCATGATGTGGGTGCCTGGATGGAGGGCGAAACAGAAATTTTTCATGTTCACATTGAGGTGAGGAATATTCTGAACATGCATTACTTCCACCCGGGCCTGGCGCAGGCTGATTCAGGGGATGACTTCACTCTGCGCAGCAAGGCCGGTCCATCTGGTTTAATATTGGATTGAATGTGCAATAGAGATATCTAATATTTGGCTCAATCAGTAATTATTACCGGGGTAAGCCCTGTTCTACAGAATTTTTTTTGAGGAGGTAAGATGATGACTATACTTAAATTATTGAAAAGAAGTACTAGAATCAGATACTCTCTTTGAATTCGGATGCCTGTCAGACAGGGCAATATCAAGCTGGACAAAATTAATGTTTTCCGGCTTTATTTGCCAAACCAGTTTAAGCAAAAGAAGTAGTTTGTATTTTGATGATATAATATATGCCCAAAGTTGATGGCTAGTTACAGTGAGTATTATTCTAAGGTGTATCATTTATTAAATAAGGAATTTAATAAAAAAAGAAGCGTGTTTGCGGTGAAATGTTTTTAGATAACCTGGAGGATATCATGAAACGTCAAACAAAAAGTGTTGCTTATTGGACACTGCTGATTGTTCTCTTCTCTTGGGTTGCAGTATTCGCTCAGGAGACAGAGACGTTGATGGAACTGTCTCTGGAAGACATTCTGGATATGACAGTGGTTACGGCTGGCAAGAAGTCCCAGTCCATCAGCGAGGCGCCGGCCATCATGTCTGTGATTACGTCAGATGAAATAGATAAGCTGGGTGTACAGGGGATACCTGAATTGCTGAGTTATGTCCCCGGTTTTACCACTATGGACACCTACTGGAAGCGGGCAATTGTTACGGCGCGGGGCGTTAAGATGACGCTCTACAATGATAAGATTCTGATGCTGATCGACGGCATACCTGCCTATGACGCCGCCGCCATGGAACACTTTCTGGATACAGTGCCGCTCAGCGCCATCGATCGCATAGAGATTATCCGCGGTCCGGGATCCACACTCTACGGCACAAATGCCTTCTCAGCCGTGATTAATATAATCACCAAGAGCGGAGAAGGGGCAAAAGGCATGCGCGGTTTTGTGAAGGCTGGATCGTTTTCAACACGGGAAGTGGGAGTCTCTTATGGAGGTCAACAAGGTGATTGTGAATATTTTTTTGCCGGACAAATGAAAGATAATGACGGCTACGACAAAGAGACAAACGACGAAGCAGGTATACCCGGTGTAATCAATTTTGAGTCTGATATTCACAGTCTGTTCGGGAAAATCCGTTACAAAAGTTTGACTGTCAGCACAGGTTACAGTATGCAGCGTTTCGGCAAGTTCGGTCCCATTCCCAGGTATTATTCCGGAAACCGGGGCCATAGAGACGGTGGTAAAGCCGATCATGAAAAATTCTATGTGAACGGGGTTCTGACAAAAAAATATTCAGATAAGTTTTCAACCAAATTCAGCCTGCATTATGATTATGCTGACAAACAGACTGATACAGGTGAATTTGGATATATTGTTTATTATCAGGTACTGGGTGTCATTGATACAACTGTTTCCACTGATTATTACCGGTTCGGCGGTAAGTTGATTCAGGGAGAAGTCCAGGGCGAGTATTCTGTGAATGAGAATACATCCATATTAGCCGGTTTCACTGCGGAAAGAAGAACCGTTAACAATCTGGCTGATCTATATTCCGATATTGACGGAGACCTCCTGATTGATGGATCAACCAAGAAAATGCCTTTCAATGTCTCGGATTTTGGAGGATATATTCAATTGGACGGCAAACTTGGAAAAAAACTCGGTTTTGTGGCCGGCCTTCGATTCTCTTATCTGGGAATCAGTGAGAAGTCATATTTGACACCTCGTGGCGGGCTGGTCTATAACATGAATTCAAACACCAGTGTTAAATTTCTGTATGGTGAGGCCTTCCGGGGAGCCGGTCCACAGGAGCAGTACTATAAAGTCCCTGCGATTATCTATGGCTCTGATGCGACAGGTATCGGTTTGGAACCGGAACGCATCCGAACTATTGAAGTTGCTCTGGATCAGAAATTTGCTGATAAGTATAAGTTCCGTATTAACGCTTTTCTTACGAATATTTTTGATTTGATCGGCCGTGATGCCATGACGCCGTCTGAGTATGGTTCAATTATCGGGGCCACACCTACCACCAAGATATATCGTAATCTGGGAGACCAGGCTGTCAAGGGTGTGGAAGCTGAGATAAAAGGTTATCCCAGTGATAAATTTAACTTTTTCCTCAATATGACTTATAAATCAGGAACGGATGACGCTTCCGATACTGATATCATGTACATGTCCAATCTCACTGCCAACGGCGGATTTTCTCTTGCGTTTGGCAATAAGTGTCATCTCATACCTAACTTTCAGTATGTGGGTAAGCGGAAAGGAACCCTCAATAACGGGACTGAAAACAGTGTGGATGCCATACTCCTGGCGAATCTGGTCATTAAATTCAAAGTCTCCCAAAATATGGATTTTTACCTCACCGGATTGAATCTTTTAAATAAGGAGTATTTCTATCCTGAACAAGTGAGAAAGAATATGGCCACAATTCCGGGCGGCCCCGGGCGCAGTATTTTCTTTAAGGCTGATTTTAGGTTGCAATAAGTAAATTTTAGTTCTGAATGTTTGTCATGCAAACCATAACATTTTGTGTCTTTTATTAATAACATAAGGAGAGAGAGATGTTGGCCAAGAGAAAAAACAGTGCTGTAGGTTTTTTTCTGATTCTAGTTATTGCTTTTTCCCCTGCAATTGCTCAGGATATGGAAGACTTGATGGATTTGTCGCTTTTAGAGCTGTTGAATATTGAGGTCTCTGTTGCAACAAAATCTGATGTTAGCCTTGATGATACACCGGGCATTGTAACAGTAATTGATAGGAAAACAATAGAACTGACAAGTGCCAAGACATTGGTGGATATAATCAGGATGGTTCCGGGATTCGATTACAGCAGGACCAGCCTGGGCTGGGGCGAACCTTTGGATGAGTTCTATGCTCGTGGTACAGTTAATATTTTTAGCCAAACGATACTTTTTTTGATTAATGGCAGGAATAAATTAAATGATATGGTTTATGCTTCTCCCTGGATGTCAACCCGGTTGAATGTTGATATGATTGAAAGGGTTGAAATCATCCGCGGCCCCGGTTCCGCTTTGTATGGAGGCAATGCCTTTTCTGCTGTAATAAATATTATCACGCGAGATACAGGAACTGAACCTGAGACAGTTTTTGATGTAGCTGGAGGGCAATATAACTTTGGTAGCATGTATGGGCTAGTGAAACGCGAGATTGGCGATACCGGGTGGAAAATTGGTTTGCAGGGAAAATACTTCTTTGAAGACGGAACATCATATGACTATGTAGACAAAGCTATTGATGATCATATTACTGCAGGAAATTATGATTCTTCTTTCGCTGATTATAAAAAATTTGTAACTGATGGAGTAAATCCAAGTTTCGACGTATCTATGAACATTACTTCTCCAAAGAATGACTTGCGCATGCAAGTGTGGTATACCAATCATACTCCGCACATGTTTTTGTCGGATGCCCGTCCCCAGATTAACGGACAAACATATCATTACCAGGTAACTCAATTGTTTTATAATTTGGAATTTGAGCCCATAAAAAATATGACAATTGCAGCTCACCGCTCCAGAATGACATGGGACGCTAAGTTGAATTATGGAACACCGCTTAATGACCTGAATAATTCAGCCACAACTCTACAATTGAATTATCATAACCAGGTAGATGTTACATATAGTCTTACTCCTAATAATCATAATATTCTTCTTGGAGGGTCATATTCAAATGAAACTATGGATGATCCTCAGGCCATCATGTATGATAAAAAGAATAGCGATTTGATTAATTATGAGCCATACTACAGTTTTGGAGAAAGAAATGTAATATCATTGTTTGCCCAGGATTATTGGAAAATCAACGATAAATTTGCTGCTACCGTAGGAGTTCGTTATGATAACTTTGATGATCTTGAAGAAAGTAACATAATTAACCCAAGAGCGGCACTTGTTTGGAATGTGTTTGGAACCAGTAAAGTGAAATTATTATATGGGCAGGCATTCCGTCCACCTGCTGGTTTTGAAACCGGAGGTTCATTGGGCAGTTCCTCAGGCTCTGTAGATTTGAAACCTGAAAAGATAAGGACCGGGGAATTGGCATTTATTCATTATTTGAATTTTGCCCGTACTCAAATAAGCGGGTACTATAGTCAGGTAACCGATCCTATTGATCAAATAGGCGGTGTTATGACAAATGTTGGCAAAAGGAATGCTTTGGGCATTGAAATGGAGCTGGAGAGTAAAAACTGGTGGCTCAATTATACATTTACAAAATCTGAAACGGAAGATGCTACAGGCACTAAAGCAACCACAGCTTTTCTTTCGCCACATATGATAAACGCCGGATTCCATTTTGAGCTATTTAAAAATGTAACTGCCAGGAACCAGCTTGTCTTCAGATCTTCAAGACCAGCTTTTGACCCGAATGCTGATGATATTAATTCGCATCTGGACGATGATTTGTCCATTGAATTCAGACAGGATAAAATAAGGTATATCTTTGGTGTTAAAAATTTACTTGATGCGCAGTGGGAATGCCCGTTGCAATATGAATACGCCGAATCAATTAAAGCTTATCCTTATCGCGGTAGAGAATTTTTTGCAAAGGTAATTTTGAAAATTTGAAAGATCTGATTTCACAGTAATACTAACTGAGTGTGAATAAGAAAAGGGGCTGTCCTACAAATAAAGATTGGGCAGCTCCTTGGGTTTTGTACCTATTTGTTTACTGTATACTGGAAAACTTCCTCCAAAGCCACTTCAAACACGGCTGAAATTTTGAAGGCCAGCTCCAGTGATGGTGAGTACTTTGCGGCTTCAATGGCCAGCACTGTCTGCCGGCTGACACCAATTCGTTTGGCCAGGGCCTGCTGTGTCATCTCTCCGTTATTGAAGCGAAGTCTTCGTATTTTATTTTTTATCGGCAGAGCCGTCATATCAGCCTCCCCGGCGGTAGTATATTACCTGCATGAACTGGCTAATTGCATGGGCTCCGAAGGTCATGAAAAAGAGTGCATGGGCGATATTGATGGTCTTTATCATTGGTTTGACGCAGAATAGCAGACTTATCAGCAGCAGGTTGACACTGGCAAAAAGAATAATGAATGAAATTCTGTTGGCTTTTGACTGAATATAAGTGTCGCGCTCATCTTTTTCAAAATCACCCTTTTTAAAAGGCCGCATAAGAAGTACAGCACCCAAAGAGTGGGTGAGTATCATCCAGATAATAATTTGGATAAATGTCCAGGCCAGGGGAATCATGTGACCGGGGAGCAGTATAGAAGCCTGTATAGAATAATAGATCATGGAGATAATTGTTGCCAGCATTGACGCCCAGGCAAATTGTTCCTGTTTTGAGCTTTGCATGGTTTTTCCTTTCATCGTGTATGGTATATTTGACTTAATGTAAAATATTATTAACATGATGTCAAGATATTTTTACTTTTTAGAGGTATGCCATTTTTTTTTGTAACCTTAGGTCGAAAAAGTCGTTTATATATATGATCGAAATAATCGACCTATGTTTTGGAGAGTAAAATGCCATTATTAACTTTGAAAGAAGAGATCATTCTGAGTGCAATTATGATGCATGGAGGCAGTTCACGTGGCGCGCCTATACGGAAAAAAGTAATTGAGCTGGGCCAGAAAGACATTGTCTATGGAACTCTATATAATCTTATGGAGAAACTAATTGGCAAAGGTTATGTGGTTACTGGTAAGAGTGATCCCATTCCTGTACAGGGAGGCCGGAGCAAGACTATTTATGGTATTACACCGGAGGGGAAAAAAGTATTACAGGAAACTCTGGAAATGCATGCTGCAATAAGGCAGGCTCTGCCGGAGCTGGGTTAGAGAATATAATATGCCGGATCTAAATAAAAATCAGGTGCCACGTTTGGCCAGGTGGATGCTGAACAGAATGATTATTTACAAAATGAATCATTCTGTGATTGATGATTTTGATGAAACATACCGGGAAGTTCTGGAAGTCAAGGGGGTCTTCAGGGCAAGAATATGGTATTGGCGGGATGTTTTGAAATCTATGCCTGAATATATACAATTCATTACTTCATGGAGGATACTCATGCTGTCAAATTATCTAAAGATTGCATATCGTCATTTTATAAGCCACAAGTTGTTTTCTTTTATAAATGTTTTTGGATTGGCCCTGGGCCTCTCTATTTGTACCATCATTAGTCTATGGGTACAAAGGGAGATGAGTTATGATAGCTTTCACGATAAAGCAGATCGAATCTATCGCGTTGAGCGTGAACTGTTCAGAGATCATGCCTACAGCCGTTGGCCTATCACCAATGCGCTGTACAAACAGGCTCTAGTAGATGACTACCCGGAAATCACTCATGCTGTCCGCTTATGGCGTAGAGAAATGGCCTTGACTGATTATAAAGACCTCAGCCATAATCAGGAACTGTATATGACAGACAATTCTATCTTTGATGTATTTAGTTTTGGCCTGGAGGAGGGGGATCCCAAAACGGCATTGGTTGAGCCCAATTCGATGGTGCTGACACGAGAACTGGCCATACGGTATTTTGGTACGGAAGATGTGGTTGGTCAGACAAGAACATTTGAACAGGGTGAGAATTCGGTTGATTTTAAAGTGACAGGCATATTGGCGCCCGTTCCGGAAAACTCTCATATTCACTTTGATATGCTGGTCTCATATTCCACAATTCCTGTTAACCCTAATATGAGCTGGCGGGGCAATAATCTCTATACTTATATACTGACGCGTGAAGGGGTTTCAGGCCAGGAGCTTGAGGCAAGGATGTTTGAATTTATAGAGAAACATCTGGAAGTAGCTTATCAGGGATTGATTTCACAAGGACTCGGTATCCATGACGTCCTGAAGATGCATCTTTTTCCCATCACAAATATTCATTTGAATCCTGCGGAGAACTGGGAGATGGAGATAGGCGGCAGTCAAACCTCAGTTTATATCTTTTCAATTGTGGCCATTCTTATTCTGCTCATTGCCTGTATCAATTTTATTAATCTCTCTACTGCCCGTGCAAAGAAACGAGCTCGAGAAGTCAGTTTGCGCAAAACTGTGGGTGCAGATCGTAATCAATTGAAATGGCAATTCATTCAGGAGTCGATGCTTTTAGCTTTTACGGCATTATTGATCGCCTTTATGATGGCCACAATGCTAATTCCCGTATTTCAACGATTGTTTGATGAGCATTTGACACTTGCCTTGCTTTTCAATGTAAAAACTATCTGTCTGCTTTTTGGAGCAACGGCATTGGTGGGTATTCTGGCTGGTCTGTATCCTGCCTTTTATTTAACACGATTTGAGCCGGCCTTTATTTTGAGAGGCATGGGAACTGTAGGAAAAGGGCAGTCAGCATTCCGGAGAAATATGGTCATCATCCAGTTTGGTATCTCGATTGTTTTAATAATCGGCATGTTGACCGTTCACCGTCAAA